>JAKRWE010000309.1 GCA_024712425.1 Chromatiales bacterium | reverse complement strand
CCTCCCGTCGCCCGTGTCAAAAAACGACGGAAAGGGTACGGCCACATGGCCCGGAATGCCCCGATGGGTGGGTCAAAATTGTTGGCCATAGGTGGGTCAGAATAGATGGGCATTAACATGCTGACCCCCGGCGTCGTTGCCTGACAGATGGAAGATGAAGGTGCTGAAGGAGGCGCAGGCGGTATGAGCCGTCGGGATGATCTGGCCCTGAGAGACTACCTCGAGCACATCCAGCAGGCGATTGATCGCATTCAGCGCTATCCCGAGGAGATTGACCACGCCGGCTTCCTCGCAAACGAGGAGAAGCAGGATGCCGTGATCCGAAACCTGAAGATCATTGGAGAGGCGGCAGGTAACATACAGCGCCATTTCCCTGACTCTGCGACGATGCATCCGGACTTCCCGCCCAGGGCAGCTTACGGCACACGAAACGCCTTGTCACATGGCTATTTCATGGTTGACTTAGACGTGGTTTGGAAGACGGTCGAGAGGGATTTGCCCGAGCTGGCGTTGCAGGTAAGCTAGGCGGTCAAATCTATACAAAACGCCCGCTCTCCGACGTGAGCCTCGGAGACACGTCAGTCTGAGTTCAATTGGCGTAGGTGCCCCAATTGAGTATCGTGTCCCCTTAACCCGGATATTTCATCCGCTTCTCGCTTTTCCGGGCGGTCAGTGGATGGAAAAGGAACCGGATTCGCCGGGTATTGCGCAAGACGATCGCGCCAACTTTGAGTAGCTTGAGCCGCAACGCGCCGACTTGGGCATGAGCCAGTTCCGTGCCGTGCAGCGCCAGCCGACGGATAGATTCCATCAGCACATAGGCCAGGCTGGATAACAGCAGACGGAACTGGTTGGTCCACCAGTCATGGGCACTGGTGCGATCAGCGAACAGCCCCGGCTGCTGCTCCTTGATCCGGTTCTCCATTTCGCCTCGGGCGCAGTAGACCTTGTCGTAGAGTTGCTGGGCATCGCCGTTGAGATTGGTGACGATAAATCGTGGATTACGCCCTTGTGCGGTGACCTCGAGCTTGGCGATCACTGCACGCTGGCGCCCCACGACTTGGCGCCATAGCGCAGGTCGAGAAAGACTCGTTGCTTTTCCTTGGTTTCCTCGAAGCGCTGTTCCACGTCAACGAA
>JAKRWE010000307.1 GCA_024712425.1 Chromatiales bacterium | reverse complement strand
GTTAACCCTCAATCCAGCTTTTGTATCCAGCGCGGTAAATGACGGCGAGCGCGATCAGTGTCAGCGCTACGGTTTCCAAGCGAGCACGGCCCAGCATGTTGAATCTCCAAGAAATAGTTAGGACCTAGCGAACATAGACCATTGATGGCCGGGTGTCAAGAATCTGAAGACATAGTCCCCGTTTCAGGAGATGTCTCCGTCTCAGGCTCCGGCTCAGGCTTTGGCTCAGGCTTTGGCTTAGTCGCTGGCTTCGGGTCCGGCTTTGGGTCCTCCTTAGGCTTAGGCTTTGTCCCCGCACCTAGTGGCTTGGACTTCGGAGCAGGCTTTGGAGCTGCCTTTGGCGCTTCCTTAGTTGCCACCTTGGACTTTGCCTTGGTCCCTTTCGGACGCCCGGGCCCTCTCTTAGGGGTGGCCAGGGGGCCCTCTTCACGGAATCCACTATATATAAGGTATGCGGCGCCCGCGATCAGGGCGGGCAGAATCGGCAACGGCATTAGTTTCTCCTCATTCGTGATGCGCGGATATAGCGGCCGCGCGGAAGGTTGGTGCACTCCTCGAGGGACGGTGCATTGAACTCCTCGGCCAGCAATTTGCCAGTGCTCGCCGGACTTGCAAACAGAATCAGCTCCTGACAATTGTCCCGGATCACGGGGGCCAGCTGGCTTGGACGGTGCGTGATGAAAACACTCGTCGCACCTAGGTGACGGGCCCGGGTGGCCAACCAGAACAGTTCGTAGTTACCGCGCCCGATAACCTCGCCTGCCTCGTCGATGATCAGCATCGCGCCGCGTGATCTATGGGCCGCTTGTGAGAATTCGTGCTCGTCATCGAATACCTGGGCGCCCGGGGGCCAGTCGCTATCTATCACGTCATAGACCAGCACGGGGCGCCTGTTGGCCAATGCGCGCTCGGCGAGCATTCGGGCAAAATACGTCTTCCCGCTGCCAG
>JAKRWE010000306.1 GCA_024712425.1 Chromatiales bacterium | reverse complement strand
GGCTGACCGTGCTGAACAGGGCATCTTGTTGAATATCCGGGCCACGCATCGTACTGCTCGTCCTTCTTCCTTCCTTACCGGTATCTTCCACTTCAGGCGGCGAATTTCAACAGCCTGCTAGTGGTAGCTGCGCATCTGTCCGACCAGTACGCCCTGGATCTGGACCTCCGAGGGGTGATAGTGTTGTGCCTGCATGCTGGCATTGGCCGGGTGCAGAACCACCTCGTCGGGCTTTTTCTCCAGGCGCTTGAGCGTGGCCCCCTCTCCGCGCACCAGGGCCACCACGATCTCGCCGTTGCGCGCTGTATCGCGTTGTTCGATCACCACCCAGTCGCCATCCAGGATGCCCTCCTCGATCATGGAATCCCCTTTCACCTGGAGCACATAGCAGGGGTTTGGCGTGCGTAACGGGGGAGGGACGGCGATGGTGTCCGGGTTGGTGATCGCCTCGATCGGCTGGCCGGCCGCGATGTAGCCGTACAGCGGCAGTTCCTCGGCATCGCTGGCCTCCGGTTCATTGGTGGCCTCCTCGGTGAGACGTATGCCTCGGCGCAGATTGTTCATCGGCTCGACCAGTCCGGCATCGATGAGCGCCTGTATCTGCTTGTGCAGGGAGCCGCGCGACTTCAGTCCCAGGGCCTGGCACAGTTCATCGAGTGTCGGGGGATGTGGCATGCGCGGCAGCTGCTCGCGCAGGTAGTCGTAGATTTCCTGCTGGCGCCGGGTGAGACTCGGTTGCATGGCGATAGTCCTCTGTTCTCGTCTGGTTCTCGCGCAGTATAGAACAGCTATAGAACAATTGCAGGCATTTCTGCTGGCAGTGGATGTTCAGGTCTCTGCCATCCGGTATTTGTCAAGATAGATGTCGCCTTTTCGATCATGCGGCGCGACACTTTTCTTCGTTGTTACGTTCCGGATTCAATGCGACCGACCCAACGGGATCCCAATTCCGAGTCTGGCCTG
>JAKRWE010000305.1 GCA_024712425.1 Chromatiales bacterium | reverse complement strand
TCTTCATGCTGGGAGGTGAGAGCTATCGACTGAAGCACAAACGCGAGAGCTGATTTTTTTGTCGCCCCGGGTGGGTCAATTTTATTGGCCGAAGGGGGGTCAAAATTATTGGCCATTGACAATGATGTCGATATCGCCGAGCAGCCCGCTCACGGTATCCACCTGCTGATGGATGTCCTCGAAGTTGCTCGCGACCCGGTCGCCGGATGACTTCATTTCCTCCACGGTCTGGACGAACTGGCCGATGATCTGGTCCACCTCGTCGGTAAAGCGTTTGATTCCTGCCGTCTGTTCCGCCTGGTCGTCTTTTTGCACCCGGTCCAGCAGCTCCTCGACCAGTTCACGCAGGATCTCGCGCTGGCTGCCGGACTCCTCCTGTAGACCGGTCAGGCGGGCGGTGGCGTCACTGATGACACCGTTGGTCTGGCCCAGCGAGGCGCGCAGTTCCGAGAACTGGTGTGAACTTTCGTCGATGGCGGCCGAGAGCGCCTGCTCGTACTCTCCAATGGCGCCGCGCAACGCCGCCATCTCTTTATCCTGCTTTGCCAGGTGGTGCTGGCGGGCGTGTCTGGAATAGAGCAGCGCCCCCAGCGATGCGGCGGCAGCCAGCGTCATCAGGCCACTTGCCAGCAGGGGGCGTTGAATAGGTTGAGTCCCACACCGGCCGCCACGAGCAGGGTAACCGAGAGCAGGTAGCCAATATCGTCGTATCGCAACATCTCCTTGTCCTTTTTCGTATTGTGCCGCTCTTGGTTGGCGGCAGGACTTGGGAATTCTTTAGCCTCGCCGCCCCACCCTGCATCTGAAGCTGCCAATATGACAAAGTAGAGCTAACCAGCCAGAATCGGGATAGGGGCGACCAGCATAGCTGGCCGAACCCCTCCCACACCACCCGGCATGCGGGTCCGCACCGGGCGGTTCGAGAAGTTGAGGTTACCAGAGCCGGGGAACACCCAGGCGATC
>JAKRWE010000304.1 GCA_024712425.1 Chromatiales bacterium | reverse complement strand
GCCTCCCGTCGCCCGTGTCAAAAAACGACGGAAAGGGTACGGCCACATGGCCCGGAATGCCCCGATGGGTGGGTCAAAATTGTTGGCCATAGGTGGGTCAGAATAGATGGGCATTAACAATAAGACGCTGTCGACGGGTCTTCTTGAATGAACCATATGAATTCATCATTAGAGAGGACAGCGACATGAAAACCCTGATCATCAGCAGCGTACTCATCCTGGCCAGCGGCAGCAGCCTTGCCTATGACGCCCGCTTCGACGCACAGGAATACTATGCCGGCCAGGACGCCGACCACCAGATCGTGATCAACCCGGAGGTCACCCGGAACAGCGATAACCTGTTCCTGGAGGGCAACTTCCCCCGCGCCACCCCGGAAACCGGCACGACCCATGAAAACGGTATCGTCGATATAGATATCCCGACCGATCTCTACCTGGAGGGCAACTGGGACGTATAAGCTCTCTGCAACAGGCCCCACCGAATGCGTTGTCGGCCTGTCTTCCTGCCTGGGAATTAGGTACCTTATCGGGGCGATAAAACCAAACGGGTACCCCAATGCCGTCTCTGATCCTGGAACAGCTGCATATCGATGTCGTACGCAACGCCACGGACGATTTCAACCCGTTTCACGACCCGCGCCGCTGGCACAACATCCGCGCCAACCCCTTCGCCGGTCCCATTGCACTCGGCTTTCAACTGGCGGGACTGGCGCTCGATCGCATCTCCCAGTACCGCCGGTCAGCAGGCGAGGGCGAGCTCGCAGCAGCCAACGGACTGCATTTCAGCAACTACCAGTTCACCTTTGCCAGCGCGGTGACCGCGAACAGCGAACTGGAGGTCCAGGTCAGAAAGACCGCCAACCGGATCGGGGCCAGGGGCGAGTTGTCCAACCGCGTAACGCTCAAGCACGACGGCAAACTGGCCCTGATGGGCATGCGCCGTGATACACGGGAACCGGCGACACCA
>JAKRWE010000303.1 GCA_024712425.1 Chromatiales bacterium | reverse complement strand
AGTGAAAGAATTCCAGTGGGTTGGGTGAGATTCCGGGGATCGTGACCGGGGTTTTCGGCAACGTGACCGCTGATTTCGGAAATGCCCCCGAAATCGGTCACGATAAAACGAAATCCCCGGTCACGATCCGCCGAAATGGCCGGTCACGTTCGACCGAAATGAGTGGTCACGATGGGCCGAAATACGCAAAAATCCAGTTATCGCCGTACGCTTTGACTACCCCAAAGGGAAGCCGCCCTTTTTCCCACTTGACGATGTTGAGTTGGTGGGTCTTTACCTAAGACAGCCCCTCATCGAGTCGTAAGTGCCGTGCAAGCTTTGCGGGAATCGCTATACCGGTTTCGCCTTCGCGCGGAGGCGAGTGGGTGATCGGGCAGACGTAGACATCGCTCACGCCTTCATCATTCGGCGTGGCCACCAGAATAATGGCGCATGGACGATCTTTTTTCCATCCAGAGCACCGGCATCGTCCTCCTCCTTCCAGAGAAAGTCGTAACGAATAACCAGGCCGGGCTCGGGACGAAAGGCCACAGCTTATTCGTCGACGAGGTGTTCCAGTTCAGGTGTGGCTTCGCCTTCATAGCCCTCGTCAAAGAGCGCCTTCTGTTCATCGCTCAATTCGTGCGGATACAGCGCCTGTCTCGTGTCGAAAGCCTTGAGTCGTTCATATTCCTCGATGTCTATCAGCACCCGAACAGGCCGGCTGTAGCGCGTAATAAAAACGGGCCGCTTGCCGGATGCCTCGAGGTGCTCGCCGGCATGGTTCTGAAACTCGGTTGAGGTGACTTCTTTGATGTTCATCGCGCTTCTCCTTACATCACCAAGATAGTCAACTTAGCTAAATTATTCAAGACTCTAGGGACCCCACTGTCAACCCAATTCTAAAATGTCCCCTTTTCTCCCAAGCTGAAATGTCCCCTTGGTGAGTCCGGGGTCATGAGGGGACGAGGGGGCGCCTCATCTCCAGGGATGGTCCGGTGCAGGC
>JAKRWE010000302.1 GCA_024712425.1 Chromatiales bacterium | reverse complement strand
CGGCGACCTCCGTCTCGGTCTTCCTCCGTCTCGGGGACCTCCGTCTCAGGGGCATCCGTCTCGGCGCCATCCGTCTCGGGGGCATCCGTCTCGGCCTTCCTCCGTCTCGGGGGCATCCGTCTCAGGGCCATCCGTCTCGGCGACATCCGTCTCAGCGCCATCCGTCTCGGGGACATCCGTCTCAGGGTCATCCGTCTCAAGAGCCATCCGTCTCGGCGACATCCGTCTCAGGGCCATCCGTCTCGGGGTCATCCGTCTCACGGTCATCCGTCTCGGGGCCATCCGTCTCGGGGACGTCCGTCTTCGAGACTGCGAAGGCCAAAACGGATGGCACAGGCGGATATCCCCAAGATGGAAAGGCATTAAGACGGAGGGCCCACCCGTCTTAGCTTTCCATCTCAGAGACATCCGCCTGCGCCTTCCGCCTGTGCCATCCGTCTCGGGGACATCCCTCTCGGTCTTCCGTCTCGGGGACAGCCTGCAATTCAACCCAAGCAAATACACTTGATGATCACCCACGGGCCAGCACTAACAAACGACTAAACACTCGTTATTTCCGAAGCAAGCAAACGACAAATCCACTATAACTCGTCATCACTTCAGAAAGAGACTGGATGCAGTTATATAATCAAACATACATCCCACGAGAAGACATGCTCTTTCTGCCATCCCATCTTCCACACGCACCCATACACACCCACCCAACCACCCACCAACAGCCACACACGCCATTGCCATCATCACCCAGACTGACACATCGCTGCACTACATAAACACGCCACTCAAAGCTAATCACACAGCCACACCCACTAAAGCCTTCCGCAATCTTTCAATAAAGCAAACAAACAAAAACAAACGCACCTCCCGTCTCGGCGACCTCCGTCTCGGTCTTCCTCCGTCTCGGGGACCTCCGTCTCAGGGGCATCCGTCTTGGCGCCATCCGTCTCGGGGGCATCCGTCTCGGCCTTCCTCCGTCTCGGGGGCATCCGTC
>JAKRWE010000301.1 GCA_024712425.1 Chromatiales bacterium | reverse complement strand
CTGCGGGGTGAGTCGATGCGCAAACTGGCCGCCGACTTGACCGATCGTGACCGGCCGGAGTAGAAAACCCACTCCAGTGAGGGACCGGTGAGCGAGTCGGTCACGTTCGCCGAAATAGGCAAGTGTCTTTGGTGACAAGCACTTCGCTCTTGACCAATATGCCGGATTGGCCGTTGCCGGGATTCTTGTCATTCTTGGCTCGGGCGCCCTGGCATGGCCCGTGGCGCACCTGATGAAGTGGCACCCGAAGACCCTGGTACCGCCAATGATGTTTTCCAACTCAGGAAACATGGATCTACCTTTGGCACTTTTCGCATTCGGCAAGCCTGGACTGGCTGCTGCGATGGTTCTCTTTGTAGTAGAACGCACCCTGCATTTCACCCTCGGAGCTATTCTGCTTTCGGGTCGACTCCACCTGATCACCCTGTTGCGCAACCCGCTCGTGTTATCGATCCTGGCCGGTCTGCTCCTGAACGCTTCCGAAATCACTCTTCCCACGCCCGTTCACCAAACCATCAAACTCCTGGGACAGGCCCCCATCCCGCTGATGTTATTCGCCTTGGGCGTGCGCTTGACGGACGTCGGCATTGAGGAATGGAAAATCGCGCCAACCGGCGCCGTACTCTGCCCAGTCAGCGGGATCATCATGGCCTGGATTGCGATACAGATACTTGGCCTGCCCGCGGAGAACAGGCCGCTGCTGTATGTCTTTGGTGCGTTGCCTCCTGCAGTGTTGAACTACATGTATGCTGAACAGTTCAATGTGGAACCCCATAAGGTCGCCACTATTGTCATGATCGGGAATGCCCTGAGTGTCATTACCATCCCTATGGTGCTGTACGCTGTGCTGCCTTGAGCTCCGAAGACGCCCTTGGCCCCACTCCGACAGTTTCTTCCCATCGGGATAGGGGCGACCAGCATAGCTGGCCGAACCCCTCCCACACCACCCGGCATGCGGGTCCGCACCGGGCGGTTCGAGAAGTTGAGGTTACCAGAGCCGGGGAACACCCAGGCGATCG
>JAKRWE010000300.1 GCA_024712425.1 Chromatiales bacterium | reverse complement strand
AGCACGGATGCCTTACGTTCTTCTGAATAACGGGCCATTGGTTCCTCTTTTCCGCCCCCTGTTTGCTCTCTAATTTACCCCAACTCGGGGAGGCGACATGTATCCTGACACAGGGGGCTGGCCGAACTCACCGAAGGCGAATCCGCCGATCGACTGTTCGAGCGCGCCGACGGTGCGATGTACAGCGCCAAGGAAGCCGGGCGCAACCGGGTCAGGGTGGCCTGACTCAGCGACCGGTCAACTGTGCACACCCCGACTGCAGACAGCAGGTGACGCATGCCGGGCTCTTGCGACAGGCCGCCTTTGCGTGTTCCACGATCAAGGCATGGTACCGCCTGAACAGGTCGACATCGGCGGGCAGCGCCCATTCGAAGCCTGCGCGCAGTTCCTCGTAGTCCTCGCTGCCTCCCGCCAGACCATGACGAATCAGCAGACGCCGCGTGTAGGCATCGATGACGAACACCGGCAGATCCATGGCGTACAACAGGATATCGTCAGCCGTCTCCGGCCCCACACCCTTCACCGACAGCAGGGCCACCCTCGCCTCTTCGAGCGGCTGTCTCCCCAGGCGCTCCAGGCCACCGACACGCTCGAGAAATTCACACAGCCCGCGCAGGCGCCGCGCCTTGATATTGTAATAACCCGAGGGACGGATCAGTTCAGCCAGCCGTTCCACCGGCATCCCGAGCAGGGCCGGTAATGACAGTGCTTCTTCAGCACGCAGCCTGTCGAGCGCGCGCTCCACATTGCTCCAGTTGGTGTTCTGGGTAAGGATCGCGCCAACCGCCACCTCGAAGGGACTGTCCGCCGGCCACCACTGCTGTGGACCGTAGGCGTCCAGCATGCCGTGGTAGAGCGCCAGCAGCTGGCTGCGCGTGGGTGAGAAATCCCTCAATAGTATTAACCCGAATATTTCACAAATAAAAAGGGCAAAACCCGTGTAGTTCGTTCAAATTCAGTTGGTTATACTGGATCCGAACAAGGTTTTGCCCGTGACAAAATGTACCCAAGAAAGCTTTGAT
>JAKRWE010000002.1 GCA_024712425.1 Chromatiales bacterium | reverse complement strand
GGCCTGCACCGGACCATCCCTGGAGATGAGGCGCCCCCTCGTCCCCTCATGACCCCGGACTCACCAAGGGGACATTTCAGCTTGGGAGAAAAGGGGACATTTTAGAATTGGGTTGACAGTGTTTGCCGGTTCGTGGCAATCGGCGTGAGTCATAAAAGGGGTATGGATTGCGGCGTGATGGGCGGATATCCGCCCATCCAGCGATAGCCTTGCCCGCGAATACAGGGGATTGAAGGTGGCACTACTTTTGCCTGTCTATTGGGCGGGTTCCCTGAACCTGTAAATAACCGAACAGGAGGAATATCCGAATGAAAGCATCCACAAGCGTGGCGTTGGCCGTCTCACTGGCCCTGGCGAGCGGGGCGGTCCTGGCATCCGAGGGTTGTGACAAGGGCGAGATCGTCATCAAGTTCAGCCATGTGACGGCGGCCAAGGGCCACCCCAAGGGCGAGGCGGCGGCGCTGCTGGCCAAGCGCGTCAACAAGGAGATGGACGGCAAGGTCTGCATGCAGGTCTACCCCAACAAACAGCTGTACAACGACAAGAAGGTGCTGGAGGCGATGTTGCTGGGCGATGTGCAGATGGCGGCCCCCTCCCTGTCCAAATTCGAGAAGTACACCAAGAAATTCCGCATCTTCGACCTGCCGTTCATGTTTACCGACATCGATGCGGTGGATCGTTTTCAGAATTCGTCCACTGGCCAGAAATTGCTGAACTCCATGCAGAAGAAGGGTCTGCAGGGGCTGGCCTTCTGGCACAACGGCATGAAGCAGATGTCGGCAAACAAGCCACTGGTTCACCCCTCGGATGCCAAGGGGCTCAAGTTTCGCATCATGAGTTCGGATGTGCTGAAGGCGCAGTTCGAGCAGTTGGGAGCGATTCCGCAGAAGATGGCCTTCTCCGAGGTCTACGGGGCCCTGCAGACCGGCGTGGTGGATGGCCAGGAGAACACCTGGTCCAATATCTACACCAAGAAATTCTACGAGGTACAGGATGGCGTGACCGAGACCAATCACGGCGTGCTGGATTACCTGGTGGTCACCTCTACCGAGTTCTGGAATGGTCTGCCGGATGATGTGCGGAGCCAGTTGGCGCAGATTCTGAAGGAGGTCACGGCGGAGCGGAACAAGGTATCGACCAGCATCAACGAACGGAACAAGCAGAAGGTCATCGCCGCCGGGAGCACGGTGAGGACGCTGACCCCGGCCCAGCGCCAGGAATGGGTGGATGCGCTCAAACCGGTGTGGAAGAAGTTCGAGGACAACGTGGGTGCCGATGTCATTGCCGCGGCGCAGAAGGCCAACAAGGGCTGATTCATCCCCTCTTCACCCTCCCCCGCTCGCGGGGGAGGGTGGGTGGGGGAGACCCCGGGAGTTCCCATGAGCTGGAAACCACGTAACGCGCTTTCCCATCTGGTCAACGAGTTTGAGGAAATCGTCATCGCCGGGCTGCTGGGGCTGATGACGGTGATCACCTTCGCCAACGTGGTGGCGCGCTATCTGTTCCACTCCGGCATCACCTGGGGATTGGAGGCGACCACCTATCTGTTTGCCTGGCTGGTGCTGTTCGGTGTCAGCTACGCGGTCAAGATATCCGCCCATCTCGGGGTGGATGCCTTGGTCAATCTGTTCAGACCGCGTATTCAAAAAACAGTGGCGCTGATTGCCGTCGCTGCCTGCCTGCTGTTCACCGGCCTGTTGCTCTACGGTGGCTGGGAATACTGGTCCAAGTTCTATTTCAAGCTCAGCTTTCGCGAGGTCGAGGACATCCCGTTTCTGCACTGGCTGCAGGGCCTGTTCGGCCTGGTGGAGGAGGGCGAGGCGCGCCACGAGAACCTGCCGCGCTATATTCCCTATGCCATCCTGCCGATCGGCATGGGCCTGCTGTTCCTGCGCTTCCTGGAGGTCGGTTGGCGCATCTGGAAAGGTGAACAGCGCATGATCATCGCCAGCCACGAGGTCATGGAGGACGAGATCGAGGACTTCGAGGAGGACCTGGAGGCGCACCCGGACATACCGGGCATCGACGACAGGGGAGGGCGCTGAGATGGAGATCGCGCTGCTCTTCGGCGGTGTATTGCTGCTGCTTGCCATCGGGGTGCTCATCGCGGTGGCGCTGGGGCTCTCCAGTATCCTGTTCCTGCTCTACTACTCGGACAGCTCGCTTGCCTCGGTGGCGCAGACGCTGTTCGAGGCCTTCGAGGGCCACTACACCCTGTTGGCCATCCCCTTTTTCATCCTGGCCTCGTCCTACATGTCTACCGGCGGGGTGGCGCGCCGTATCATCCGTTTTGCGATTGCGGCGGTGGGGCATATCCGCGGCGGACTGGCGATCGCCGGGGTGTTTGCCTGTATGCTGTTCGCGGCCCTGTCCGGATCGTCACCAGCCACCGTGGTGGCAATCGGTACCCTGGTCATTGCCGGCATGGTCAAGGTCGGTTACAGCCGGGACTTTGCGGCGGGAGTCATCTGCAATGCCGGTACCCTGGGCATCCTGATCCCGCCGTCCATCGTCATGGTGGTGTACGCGGCGGCCACCGATGTATCCGTTGGCCGGATGTTCCTTGCCGGCATCATTCCCGGTCTACTGGCCGGGTTCATGCTGATGATCGGTATCTATGTGGCGGCGCGGATCAAGGATCTTCCGGCCCAGCCCTGGGTGGGGTTCGGGGAGATACGCGAGGCCGCGTCGGACGCCGGCTGGGGGCTTTTCCTGATCGTGATCATCCTCGGTGGTATCTATGGTGGTGTGTTCACCCCGACCGAGGCGGCGGCTGTGGCCTCGGTGTATGCCTTCTTCATCGCCAATTTCGTGTACCGTGACATGGGTCCGCTCAAGGGCCGGCCGGCACGTCGCGAGGGCGAACCGTGGGGGCAGGGCTTTGCGCGTGGCTGGTTGGAGTTCTTTGTCTACCTGGTCCCGGCGATCTTCCATCGCGACCACCGGCACACCCTGGTGGAGGCGGGCAGGCTGACCATCATGCTGCTGTTCATCATCGCCAATGCGCTGATCCTGAAGCAGGTGTTGACCGAGGAGTGGATCCCGCAGGAGATCGCCGAGGCGATGCTGGGGGCCGGCTTCGGACCGGTCATGTTCCTGGTGATCGTCAACCTGATCCTGCTGCTGGGTGGCCAGTTCATGGAGCCTTCCGGGCTGATCGTGATCGTGGCGCCGCTGGCGTTTCCCATCGCCATGAAACTGGGTATCGATCCCATTCACCTTGGGGTGATCATGGTGGTCAACATGGAAATCGGCATGATCACCCCACCGGTGGGGCTGAACCTGTTCGTGACCGCGGGCGTTGCGCGTATGCCGGTGCTGACCGTGGCCAAGGCCGCGCTGCCCTGGCTGGCGATCCTGTTCGCCTTCCTGATCATGATCACCTACATCCCGTGGCTGTCCACGGTCGTTCCCACGGCCCTGATGGGACCGGAGACGGTGACGATTCATTAGCGGCGGCTATTCGCGGGCTTGCCCGCGAAGACAGGGTTACTCAGGCCATGCCCAGGATGTGATAGCCCGAGTCCACGTACAGCACGCCCCCGGTGATGCCGGACGCCAGGTCGGAGCACAGGAAAGCGGCGGCGTTGCCGACCTCGTCGATGGTCACGTTGCGACGCAGCGGGGTCTTGGCCTCGGCCTCGGCCAGCATGCCGCGGAAACCGGAGATGCCGGAGGCGGCCAGGGTGCGAATGGGACCGGCGGAGACCGCGTTCACGCGGGTGCCCTCGGGGCCCATGCTGTCGGCGAGGTAACGCACGTTGGCCTCCAGCGAGGCCTTGGCCACGCCCATGACGTTGTAGTTGGGCACGGTGCGCACAGCGCCCAGGTAGCTCATGGTCACGATGCTGCCATTACGGTCCTTCATCATGTCCCGTCCGGCCTTGGCCAGCGCCGCCAGGCTGTAGGAACTGATGTCGTGGGCGATCTGGAAACCTTCGCGGGTCACTGCGTCGATATAGCTTCCCTCGAGCTGGTCGCGGGGTGCAAACCCGACCGAGTGGATGATGCAGTCCAGGCCGTCCCACTGCTTGCCCAGTTCGGCGAAGGCCTGTTCGATCTCCTGGTCGCTGCTGACATCCATCGGCAGTACGATGTTGGAATCGAATTCCCCGGCGAAACCGGCGACCCGGTCGGCGAGTTTGTCCCCCTGATAGGTAAAGGCGAGTTCAGCGCCCTCGCGGTGCATGGCCTTTGCCACCCCATAGGCAATGGAACGGTTGCTGGCGACACCGACGACGAGCGCCTTCTTGTTGGCGAGAAAACCCATGGATTTTTCCTTGATTGGCAGATGAAAAAAAGCGGCTGACAGGCGTCTGGACCAATGCGATCATCCGTTCCGGAGGATGGCGCCAGGCGACGCAGTGCGCTGCCGCTCGCGATGGCCGATAAATTACCTGAAAGCCGGACCTTGATCAAAATCTACTTGCCGAGAAAGAAATGGGTTCTGTGGTGCCTGGCGCTGTTGCTGGCCGCCTGTGGCGCCCCGCCGTGGAACAGTCCCTACCCCGCGGGTGAGAGTGAACCGGCGATTTTCTTCAGCTCCTTCTCCGAACGCCCGAAGTTCCTGGACCCGGCGCGTTCCTACAGCTCCAATGAATGGGCCTTCATCTCCCAGGTCTACGAGCCGCCGCTGCAGTACCATTTTCTGAAAAGGCCCTACCAACTGGTGCCGCTGACGGCAGCCGCCATGCCGGTGGTGCGTCTGTTCGACAGCCGCGGGCGGCGCCTGCCCGCCGGTGCGGACCCGGCCCAGGTGGCGAGCAGTGAATACCGGATACGGATCAAGCCGCATATCCGTTTTCAGCCGCATCCGGCCTTTGTCCGCTCGAAGGATGGAGGGTACCGTTACTGGCCACTCGGTGCAGGCGGTCTCGAGGGGCGCTATACGTTGGACGATTTCCCGGAACGGGACACGCGCGAGCTGACCGCCGCGGACTATGTCTACCAGATCAAGCGCCTGGCCGTGCCGGCCAATCACTCGCCCATCGCCGGCCTGATGGCGGAGCATATCCAGGGCTTTGCCGGGTTCGCCAAAAAGGCCAGGGCGCAGCAGGAGAGGGACCGGGCCGCGGGGCGCTTGTGGACCGACCTGCGCAAACTGGACATGACCGGGGTGAGGGCGCTCGACCGTTATACCTACCGCATCCGCCTGAAGGGGGTCTACCCGCAGTTCATCTACTGGCTGGCGATGAATTTCTTCGCCCCCATGCCATGGGAGGCGGAGCGCTTCTATGCCCAGCCCGGGATGGCCGAGCGGAATATCACCCTGAACTGGTATCCGGTCGGCACCGGTCCCTTCATGCTGACCGAGAACAATCCCAACCTGCGCATGGTGCTCAGCCGCAATCCCAACTTCCATGGCGAGGCCTATCCGTCGGAGGGCAGCGATGCAGACCGGCGGGCGGGCCTGCTGGACGATGCGGGCAAGCCGATGCCATTCATCGAAAAGGCGGTCTACAGCCTGGAGAAGGAGGCCATTCCGCGCTGGAACAAGTTCCTGCAGGGCTATTACGACAATTCCGGCATCGCCTCCGACAGCTTCGATCAGGCGATCCAGATCGGCGCCAACGGCGAGGCCAACCTGACCCCGGAGATGCGCGACAAGGGCATCCTGCTGGATACCGCGGTCGAGACCTCGATCTTCTACATGGGCTTCAACATGCGCGATCCGGTGGTCGGCGGCAGGTCGGGTGATCCGGCGGATCGGGCGCGCGCGCGCCGGCTGCGCCAGGCCATCGCCATCGCGGTGGACTGGGAGGAGTACATCTCCATCTTCAACAACGGGCGCGGCGAGGCGGCCCAGGGTCCGCTGCCGCCGGGCATCTTTGGCGCCCGCGACGGCAAGGCCGGCATCAATCCGGTGGTCTACCGCTGGCGCGACGGGCGGCCGCGGCGCCGCTCCATCGAGGATGCGCGGCAGCTGATGGCCGAGGCCGGCTATGCGGATGGCATCGATCCCGCGACCGGCAACGCGCTGATCCTGTACTACGATACCGCCCTGTCCGGGCCGGGCAGCAAGTCGATGCTGCAGTGGTACGTCAACCAGTTCAAAAAGCTGGGCATCCAGCTGGTGGTGCGCACCACCGACTACAACCGTTTCCAGGAGAAGATGCTCAAGGGTACCGCACAGATCTTCAGCTGGGGCTGGAACGCCGACTACCCGGACCCGGAGAATTTCCTGTTCCCGCTGTACGGACCGAACGGCAAGGTGGCGCACCATGGCGAGAACGCGGCCAATTTCAGCAATGCCGAGTTCGACGCCCTGTTCGACCGGATGAAGAACATGCCCAGCGGAGAGCAACGGCAGCAGCTGATCGACCGTATGGTAACCATCCTGCGCGAGGAATCGCCCTGGCTTTTCGGCTACTTCCCCAAGGGTTTCAGCCTGCATCATGCCTGGTATGGCAATGCGCTGCCGCACCTGATGGCGAACAACACCCTCAAGTACAAGCGCATCGATGGCCGGCTGCGCACTCAGAAACAGAAGGAATGGAACCGGCCGGTGCTGTGGTCGGTGTGGGTGCTGCTGATCCTGCTGGTGGTCTCCGCCATTCCCGCGATCCGTGACTACCGGGCCCGGGAGAGGAGTCGCGCGCGATGATGGCCTATATCGTCCGGCGCACCCTGTACGCGATCCCGATCCTGATCGGGGTCAACCTGCTGACCTTCCTGCTGTTCTTCGTGGTCAATTCACCGGACGACATGGCGCGCATGCATCTCGGGGCCAAGCGCGTGACCGACGAGGCCATTCAGCAGTGGAAACACGAGCGTGGTTACGACAAGCCGCTGGTATGGAACAGCGCGGCCCGCGGTGCCGGTGTGGTTACCGACACCATCTTCTTCGACAAGTCGCTGCGCCTGTTCGCCTTTGACTTCGGCCAGTCCGACAGTGGCCGCAACATCGGCCACGACATCACCCAGCGCATGTGGCCCAGTCTCGCCATCGCGATCCCGGTGCTGCTGGTCGGGCTGCTGGTCAACATCAGCTTCTCGCTGCTGCTGGCCTTCTTCCGTGGCACCTACCTCGACCTCTGGGGGGTGGTGCTGTGCGTCGCCATGATGTCGATCTCGGGTCTGTTCTACATCATCGGCGGGCAGGTGCTGCTGGGCAAACTGCTCAACCTGTTTCCCATCTCGGGCTATGACGTGGGCGCGAATGCCTGGAAGTTCCTGGTGCTGCCGGTGATCATCGGCGTGGTCAGCGCCATCGGCGCCGGCTCGCGCTGGTACCGCACCCTTTTCCTGGAGGAGATCAACAAGGACTTCGTGCGCAGCGCCCGCGCCAAGGGCCTCTCGGAACAGCGGGTGCTGTTTGGGCACGTGTTGCGCAATGCCCTGATCCCCATCCTGACCGGGGTGGTAGTGGTGTTGCCCAGCCTGTTCATGGGCAGCCTGCTGCTGGAGTCTTTCTTCGGGGTGCCGGGGTTGGGTAGCTACACCATCGATGCGATCAATCGCCAGGACTTTGCCATCGTGCGCGCCATGGTGTTCCTGGGCGCTGCGCTGTATATCCTGGGCCTGTTGCTGACCGACATCTCCTACACCATCGCCGACCCGCGCGTGAGGCTGGAATGATGCCGTTTCAGCCCGTGGTCCTTGCCACCGATGCCCTGATCTACCTGCTGGTGCTGCTGGCCGGCAGCCTCGCCTGGTACACCCGCCGGCATGCCCATCTGCGCGCGCCTTGGCGGCGGGTGGCGCGCAGTCGCACCGCCATGGGTTCCCTGGTGGTGATCGCGCTGTACGTGCTGATCGGCCTGCTGGACACCCTGCATTACCGTCCGGCCAGCGGCGAGGACGGCAACGGGCAGGCGCGCTATGCCAGCGAGGTGATGAGCGTGCTGGACCTGATCGCCACACCGCTGCGAGAGCACAGCGAGAAGACCTATTCCGCGCCCTTTGCCACACACCTGTACGCGCGCGAGACCATCGAGCTGCCCGGTGGCGGGCAGGTACGCGATTTTCCGCGCCTGAAATGGGGTGGGGCGCACCTCGCTGACCCGGATGCGGACCGGGGGGCGGATCTGCTCATCCGCGTCCTGGGTGGCGTCGTGCTGGGTGGCACGGCCTGGCTGCTGTCGTTGGCAGTGGCCCTGCGCCGCCGCGGACACCGCTGGCGCCGGTGGTGGCGCGATCCCGCGATCGGCCCGCTGCGCTCGGCCGCCTGGGCCGGGCTGGCGGTGCTGGTGCTGCTGGGACTGACCCTGACCCTGGCCGGCGCCTATCACGTGCTGGGCACCGACAAGGTGGGCGAGGACGTGTTCTACCAGTCGCTCAAGAGCATCCGCACCGGGCTGGTGATCGGCACCCTCACCACCCTGGTGATGCTGCCCGCGGCGATCCTGCTCGGCATCATGGCCGGCTACTTCCGCGGCTGGGTGGATGATGTCATCCAGTATCTCTACACCACGCTCAGTTCGGTGCCCGGAGTATTGCTGATCGCGGCGGCGGTGCTGATCATGCAGATCTACATGAGCAACCACCAGGACGAGTTCAACAGCCTCACCGAGCGCGCCGACCTGCGCCTGCTGTTCCTGTGCGTGATCCTGGGCGTTACCAGCTGGACCTCGCTGTGCCGGCTGCTGCGCGGCGAGACGCTCAAGCTGCGCCAGCTCGAATACGTGCAGGCGGCGCAGGCCTTCGGCGTGGGCCACTTCACCACCCTGATGCGTCACATCCTGCCCAACGTGATGCACATCGTGCTGATCGTGGTGGTGCTGGACTTCAGCGGTCTGGTGCTGGCCGAGGCGGTGCTGTCCTACATCAACATCGGGGTCGATCCCAACACCAACAGCTGGGGCAATATGATCAACAGCGCACGCCTGGAACTGGCGCGCGAGCCGGTGGTCTGGTGGTCGTTGCTGGCGGCCTTCGTTTTCATGTTCGTGCTGGTGCTGGCGGCCAATCTGTTTGCAGACGTGGTGCGGGACGCCTTCGATCCGCGCCTGAGGGAGAGGACATGAACCAGACCCGGCCACAGACCGGACACGACCTGGTACTCGATGTACGCGATCTGTGCACCCACTTGGGTTCCCGGAACCGGCCGGTGCGCGCGGTGGATGGCGTGGACCTGCGCCTGCACCACGGCGAGACCTTCGTCCTGGTGGGCGAGTCCGGTTGCGGTAAGTCCATGATCGCGCTGTCGACGATGCGTCTGCTGCCGCCATCCGGGCGGGTGGTCGATGGTGAGGTGGTCCTCAATGGTCGCTCGCTGCTGGACCTGCCGGAGGTCGAGATGCGCCGCGAGCGGGGCGGGCGCATCGGCATGATCTTCCAGGAGCCCATGACCTCGCTCAACCCGGTCATGACTGCCGGGCGGCAGGTCGCCGAGGCGGTGCGCCTGCACGATCCCCAACATGCCGCTGATCCGCGCGCACGCGTGGTGGAGCTGTTTCGCCAGGTCGGCATACCGGACCCGGCGCGGCGCGTGGACGAGTACCCGCACCAGCTCTCCGGGGGCATGAAACAGCGGGTCATGATCGCCATGGCCCTGGCCGGGCGGCCGGATGTTCTGATTGCGGACGAGCCGACCACCGCCCTGGACGTGACCATACAGGCGCAGGTGCTGCAGCTGCTGCGGGATCTGCAACGCGAGACCGGCATGGCGATCCTGCTGATCACCCACGACCTGGGCGTGGTCGCCGAGATGGCCGACCGGGTGGGCGTGATGTATGCGGGACAGATGGTCGAAGTGGGGGCGGTGGACGATTTCTTCCGCCAGCCGCGCCACCCCTACAGCCGCAAGCTGTTCCGCTCCCTGCCGGACGCCAGCAAGCGCAACCAGGGTCTGGACATCATCAAGGGCATGGTGCCGCCGCTGGACCGGGAATTCACGCTATGCCGGTTCCGTGACCGCTGTGAAGCGGCCCGGGAGCTGTGTGGCGGCGGCCCGCCGCCGTGGCAGGGTGAAACAGAAGACGGTTACCGTTGCCATCTTGGCGTCGACGACATCCATCTCGAGCAGGCGGTATTGCCGGTGACGCGAGACCCGGTGGAGAACGGCGGCCGGCCATTGATGCAGGCCACTGGCCTGAAGGTGCATTTTCCCATCCGCAAGGGGGTGCTGCGTCGCACCGTCGGGCATGTCAAGGCGGTGGACGGTCTCGACATGGCGCTGCATGCCGGTCGCACGCTGGCGCTGGTCGGTGAGTCGGGCTGCGGCAAGACCACGGTCGGCAAGGCGTTGCTGCAGCTGCTACGGCCCACGGGCGGCAGTGTCGACTTCGACGGCACGGAACTGACGCAGCTCAAGGGCGAGCCCCTGCGCCGCTTGCGGCGCTCCTTCCAGATCATCTTCCAGGACCCGGCTTCGTCCATGAATCCGCGCATGCTGGTGGGCGATATCGTGGCCGAGGGTATGCGGGCCCAGGGCATCGGCGGTGACCGCAATGCACAGCGGGCGCGGGTGGCCGAGTTGCTCGGCCAGGTCGGCCTGCCCGCCGACGCGGTGCAGCGCTATCCGCACGAGTTCTCCGGGGGGCAGCGCCAGCGTATCGCCATCGCGCGTGCCCTGGCGGTGGACCCGCGCCTGATCGTGTGCGATGAGCCCACCAGTGCGCTGGATGTCAGCGTGCAGGCGCAGGTGCTCAACCTGCTCAAGGAACTGCAGGCAGCGCTGGACCTGAGCTATCTGTTCATCACCCACAATATCGCGGTGGTGGCCTATCTCGCGGACGAGGTGGCGGTGATGTATCTCGGGCGCATCGTCGAGCAGGGCCCGGTCGGACGCATCCTCAACGCACCGGCGCACCCCTATACCGAGGCCCTGCTGGCCAGCGTGCCGGTGCCGGATCCGGCAAGACATCGCGAGGTCCTGCGTCTCGAGGGGGATATGCCTTCACCCGCGAATCCACCGGCGGGCTGCCACTTCCACGAACGCTGTCCGAAGGCGGAGCCGCGCTGCCGCGAGGCCTATCCCCCGACGGTGGCGCTGGACGAGACCCATCGGGTAGCATGCTGGCTCCACCAGGAATAACGGGAAGGTAGAAGAAGATGCGTTATCTGTTGCTTGGCGTCGTGTTGGTTTCGTTCGCGTCCGCCTCCATCGCGGAGGGTACACGCGAGAAGAACCTGCGGCAGTATGTCGGGGACTCCAGCAAGGCGGCACGTATCGCCCGGCTCGGCGGCGCCTTTTCCAGCCCCTGCAGCTGCTCAGCGGGCACCCCCCTGCAGGGAATCGGGGCGGTGGTCTTCAACTGCTCCTGCGGCACCATGCAGTGTGTGGTGGCAGCCTCCGGCACTGGCAGCGACACGCCAAACGTGGTTTGCCACTGATCCCGGGGTTTCAGGAACGGATGTACACGGTCAGGTGCTGGCCGGGGCGGATGTAGCGCCCCACGCGGTTCCAGCGTTTGAGATCCCTGATCGATACCGAGAAACGGCGTGCGATGGTGTACAGCGAGTCACCCTTGCGCACGCGGTAGCGGACTTTCGAGCGGACAGCGGCGATCCGCCGCACCCGGTCACTGGCCCGGCCCGACAGCGGGATCTGGAGCCGTTTGCCGGCACGGATGTTGTGCCCCTTGATGCCGTTGGCCTCGCGAATGGCCGCGACGCTGACATGGTAGTGCTTCGCAATGCCGATCAGCGTGTCGCCACGGCGTATCCTGTGCTCGACCCAACGGACCCATTTGTCCTTCGGCAGGCGCGCCAGTGCCTGCTCGAAGATGGTGCGATACGCCTTGGGCAAGAGCAGGCGGGAAGGCCGGCGGGCCGGGGTGACGCCCTGGCGGTAGCCCGGGTTGAGCGACAGCAGATCGTCCAGCGGGAGGCCGGCAAGCTCGGCGGCCAGCTCCAGGTCCAGGGCGCTGTCGACCAGGGTGGTATCGAAGTAAGGCGCGTTGGGGAGCGCCGGCAGCGCCAGCCCGTATTTCGCCGGGTCTTGGACGATGCGCGCAAACGCCAGCAGGCGCGGTACGTAGGCGTCGGTCTCCCCGGGCAGGTCCAGCCCCCAGTAACTGGTGTTGCGAGCGTGTCGTTCGGCCTTGCGAATGGCCTTTTTGACCGTCCCGATGCCGCAGTTGTAGGCGGCCAGGGCATGCAGCCAGTTGCCATCCAGCTGCTGGCTCAGTTGCGACAGGTAATCGAGCGCGGCATCGGTCGAGCGCAGGATGTCCCGGCGTCCGTCGTAGAGACGGTTCTGCTCCAGGCCGAGCATGCGCCCGGTGGCGGGCATGAATTGCCACAGGCCGGCCGCCCCGTTGGATGAGTAGGCAAAGGGCTGGTAACCGCTCTCCACCGCGGGCAGCAGGGCGAGTTCGCCGGGCATGTCGCGTTGCTCCACCGCGTCGACGATGTGGTAGAGATACGGCACAGCGCGCCTGGCCAGGGCATCGAAGGACTTTGGATGCTGCTGCAGGCGCCTGATTTCGCGGGCAATACGCGGATGCTGGATGTGTTGGAAGCGGAAATCATCACGCAGTCGCGCCCACAGGTCCTGTGGTGGAGGCGGGGCTGCGGGGGTATCGACAGCTTTTGGGTGCGGATTCCGGTCCCCGCTGCCCCCGGTGGACGCCTGTTCGCCGGGGGGGCTGTCCGGGGGCAGGCCGGGACGCACCGAAACCCTGTGCTCGGGTGACAACGAGACACAGCCGCGCAGGAGTCCGAACTGGAGCAGCAGGAGCAACAGCGGCAGGCCGCGATACAGCCATTGCCCTGCACGCGGGGTTTGGTCAGAATCGTGGGTGGGCACTTTCTTCTGCGGGAGCATCATGGCGGGCAACTATACGAAAACCTGGCAGCGCAGGCTACCGACATGAGCACACCCTCGAGCTGCAATGACCGGGTTCCCGAGATCCACCGCGCCCTGGCGAACTGGTTCGGGAATCCGGTCGGCGAGAAGCTGGCGGTGGCCGAGCAGGAGATGTTGGAGCACTTCGCTGAGAGCCTGTTTGGCTATTATCTCGTCCAGATCGATACAATTGCCAACGATTCGGTCCGTTTCGAGAACTGTCCCATTCGTCACAAACTGCATGTCAGCGCGGCTGCGGACGATGCCGAATGTGATCTGTGCGCCCTCGGAGAGCAACTGCCCCTGCAGAACGACTGCCTCGATGCGGTGGTGCTGCGGCACACGCTGGATTTTTCCGTCGATCCGCAGCAGCTGTTGCGGGAGGTGGAACGGGTTCTGATTCCCGAGGGAAGGGTATTGATCGTGGGCTTCAATCCGCTCAGTCTGTGGGGTGTCTGGCGCCTGTTCCTGGGTTGGCGGGGACATGTCCCCTGGTGTGGCCATTTTCTTTCCTATTGGCGGGTGGCCGACTGGCTCGGGCTGCTGGGCTTCGATATCGAGTACACCGATGTCGCCGCGTTCACGCCGCCGTTGCCGCCGCGCTGGCAACAGCGACTGGGTTTCCTGGAGGGGCTGGGACGGCGGGTCTGGCCCATGCTGGCCGGCGTGTACGTGATCCGCGCGGTCAAGCGGGTATCCACGGTCACGCCGGTCAAACTGCGCTGGCACGGCCTGCGCGTGCTTTCGCCGGGTGGCGTGATCGAGCCATCGGCCCGGCGCAACGGGGTTTCGCAACACAACGAGGTGAGTGAGCGGTGAGCAAGGTGGTGGAGTTGTATACCGATGGGGCCTGCAAGGGCAATCCCGGGCCGGGTGGCTGGGGCGCCCTGCTGCGCTACGGCGGCGTGGAGAAGGAACTGTACGGGGCCGAGCAGCAGACCACCAACAATCGCATGGAGCTGCAGGCGGTGATCAGCGGTCTGGATGCGCTGACGCGGCCCAGCCATGTGCGTGTGACCACCGACTCGCAATACGTGAAGAACGGCATCACCCAATGGATACACAACTGGAAGCGCAACGGTTGGAAGACCGCGGCGAAGAAGGCGGTCAAGAACGCGGACCTGTGGAAGCGGCTGGATGAAGCGGTCGCGCGTCACCAGGTCGACTGGGAGTGGGTCAAGGGCCATGCCGGCCACCCCGGAAATGAGCGCGCCGATGAGCTGGCCAATCGGGCGATAGAGGAGCTGCAGCATGGGTGAGGAGGGTAAACGGCAGATCGTGCTCGATACGGAGACCACCGGTCTCGAGCCGTCCCAGGGACACCGGATCATCGAGATCGGCTGCGTCGAGCTGATCGACCGGCGCCTGAGCGGCAACAATTTCCATGTCTACCTGCAGCCGGACCGCGAGATCGACCAGGGAGCCATCGAGGTGCACGGTATCACCAATGAATTTCTGGCCGACAAGCCGCGCTTTGCCGATATTGCCGACGAGATGGTGCAATACCTGAGCGGGGCCGAGGTCATCATCCACAATGCCCCGTTCGACGTGGGCTTCATCGACGCAGAGCTCGCCCGCCTGGAGGAAGGTCCGCGGATGGCGGACTTCTGCGAGATCACCGATACCCTGGTGATGGCGCGGGAAAAGCACCCGGGCCAGCGCAACAGCCTGGACGCCCTGTGTGGCCGCTACGATATCGACAATGCACACCGCACCAAGCACGGCGCCCTGCTCGATGCCGAGATACTGGCCGATGTGTACCTGGCGATGACCGGCGGGCAGAAGACCCTGAGCCTGGAAAGCGAGGAGGAGTCAGGCACGACCGGGGAGGAGGGCGGCATCCGCCGGCTCCCGGCCGGGCGCCGCCCCTTGCGTGTGGTGCCGGCCAATGCCGATGAGCTGTGTCTGCACGAGGCCCGCCTGGATGCCATCGACAAGGCCTCCGGTGGGACGGCGGTCTGGCGCCGGGCAGATCATCCGCCTCACTCGGGTTAGATGTGGTTACCCTGGGAATCACCTCATCTGTCATGGCGGGTGATTGAGGCACTGGGGTATCATACGCGCCCGGTTTTCCCGATGGTGCAGTACAGATGAAGTTTGATGGCATTTCCGAGGCAGAGCACAAGGCGGCCCGTCACTCCCATGAGTTTTTCCTGATCAACCTGATTACCAACCATATCCTGGTGTTTGTCGGCCTGCTCGGCATGGCCAAGCAGGAGCCCTACCTGATTCTCATCGTGCCCATCGTCTCCGTGGTCATTCTGTCCTACCTGATATGGCGGGCCAGGTTGTCCAGGTCGCGGGATTCCTGGTTTGTCTTTTCCCATTGGCAGCTGTGCGCGCGACGCAGCCGTTTCTTTGTCGGCATGATCCTGTTCATGGGGCTGGGAATCCTGGCAATACTGGCCAGTGTCGGCGGGAACGCGAGCGATCTGCGACCGGGACACTTCGCCATCGGTGGTATCGTCATGCTGCCCACGCTGTTCACCATACTGGTGTTGATCATCATGGAGTCCAATGCGGTGCACAAGGCGAACATCGGCGAGGTGCCGGGATGGCTGATAGAGCGGTTTCCGCCCTCCGGGGAATATACACCGCTGTTACCGGCGCAAGCGCTTGGTGAGGCCTGAGGCATGGGTAAGAGCACCTTCTGGCCCGTGCTGTTGCTCACCATCGTGGCGGTGGTGATTGCGGTCCTTTCGCCGGACGGGAGCCGGCCCGATGCGCCCCGTTACCTGCCGTGGGAGATCGAACCCCTGGCAAACGGTAATTCCCGGGTATTCGGTATCGTTCTGGGTGAGAGCACCCTGGGCGACCTCGAGCATCGAATCGGCGAGGAGGCCGAGGTCAGCCTGTTCGCGCCCGACAAGGGAAAACGGGTGGTGGAGGGCTATTTCAACAGTGTTGCGCTCAGCGGGCTCAAGGCGAGGATGGTGGCCACCCTGGATTTCGATGAACAACAGCTGGCCGGCCTGTTCGACCGGGGGGCGCGGATAAAGACCCTGGCCGTTGGGATGCGCAAGGTGACGCTTTCCGATGATGACGTGCTGCTTGCCCGCGCCACGCCGATCGTGGCGTTGACCTACCTGCCCAGGGCGGATCTGAAGCCGGAGGTGCTGTTACGGCGCTTCGGTGAGCCGGCACGTCGCGTCAGGGAGGACAATGACAAGGTCGTTCACTGGCTCTATCCCGGGAAGGGCCTGGATCTGGTGGTGAACGAAGAGGGGAAGGAGGTGCTGCAGTATGTGCCGCCGCGGCATTTCGACCGTCTGCTGAAACCGCTGGAGAAATTCAACCAGGCTATTGATCCGGCCATTTGATCCTGGTCCAGTTATATTGGCTACCTCAGGTGCTGGGTAGGAATGACGTGGCTTCATGTATCACGCCGTAAATCCATCCCTGGTCGCTTTCGGCGTCCTGCCTTTCGCGACACTGGTACATCCATGTACGGCGGAGGCTCGACGGCCGCATCCCTGCGGCCGACGGACACATGAAGCCACGCCATCCCGCCATGTTCAGGCGAATATAACAAAGTAGAACTAATCCTGATCAGGGTAGTTGAGTCCCACCCGTTTCCGCGCCTCTCCCGGGGTCGCTTTCATGTCTTTTTCGGGGGCTTCGTCCTCGTCCAGCAGGATACGGTGGGCGTCCCCCTCCAGATCTTCGTACTGCCCCTTTTTGATGGCCCAGAAGAGGATGCCGACGAACACCAGACCGAAGAAGATCATGCCGGGTATGAGGGTGTAGATGACTTCCATGGATCAGCGCTTCTTGAACAGGGTGCGGATGCGGGCAGCGTTGCCGATCACCAGCAGGGAACTAATGGGCATGGAGATGGCGGCGATCAGGGGAGTGATCATTGCGGCCATGGCCAGCGGCACCATGACGATATTATAGAGTATGGAGATGCCGATGTTCTGGCGGATCGTGCGTATGGTACGGCGTGACAGTTCGCTGGCCAGGTGGATTTTCTCCAGTTCGTCGCCCATGAGCACGATGTCGGCGCTCTCCACCGAGACATCGGTGCCCGATGCGATGGCGATGCCCACGTCTGCACGAATCAGGGCCGGCGCGTCATTGATGCCATCCCCGACCATGGCCACCCGGTGGCCGCCTTCCTGCAGTTGGCGGATGACCTGGTCTTTTTGTTCAGGAAGGACCTCGGCGATCACCTCCATACCGCCCAGTCTTTCCGCCACCGCTTCCGCCGTGCCCTGCCGGTCGCCGGAGAGCAGGGTGAGGCGCATGCCCGCTGCGCGCAGGCTTCGGATGAGGTCAGGGGCGTCGCTGCGCAATTCGTCGCTGATTCCCAGGACCGCGACATGCCGACCCTCCAGTGCCAGATGCACCACAGAGGCGGCCTCCTGTTCCAGGGACCGGGCGATATCCTCGAGCGTTGTATCCAGCAGCGTTACGCCTTGTTCGGACAGCCATGTGTCGGTGCCCAGGAGCAGGGACAGGCCGTCCACATCGGCATGCACGCCCTTGCCGGGGACATTGGCGAAGTCCGCGACGCGGTGGCCGCGGATGTCGAGCTCCCTCTCTGTCGTCGCATCGACGATGGCCTCGGCCACGGCGTGTTCCGAGAAACGTTCCGTGGCCGCCGCCAGCGCCAGCAGGCGGTCATCCTCCAGCTCGCTGTGGTTTTCCAAGCGCACCATGCGCATCCGGCCACAGGTCAGCGTGCCAGTCTTGTCGAACACGAAGTGATCGATATAGGCGAGGCTTTCCAGGGCGGCGCCATTCTTTACCAGGATGCCGTGGCGCGCGCCCTGTCCGGAGGCAACGGCGATGGCCATCGGGGTGGCTAGGCCAAAGGCGCATGGACAGGTGATGATCAGCACCGAGGTGGCCGCCATCAGCGCGAGTTCGAAGTCCCGCGTGAACCAGATCAGGAAGGTCAGGGTGGCCAGGCTCAGTGTACCGACCACGAACCAGGGCACGATGCGGTCGGCTGTGCACTGGATGGGCGCCTTGGATGACTGGGCCTCCTCCACCAGCTGGATGATGCGTCCCAGGGCGGTGTTGCGCAGGGTGCCGGTGACCTTCACGGTGAGGGTTCCATTGCCGTTCAGGGTACCGGCCGATACGGATTCGCCGGGCGACTTGGTGACCGGCCTGGATTCCCCGCTCAGCATGGACTCGTTGACCGTGCTGTGTCCCTCCAGGACGACGCCGTCCACAGGGATCTTTTCCCCGGGTCGGACGAGCACATGGTCGTCCGGGTGGATGCGCCTGATCGACACCTTCTGTTCGCCTTCCTGGGTGAGCAAGGTCGCCACCCGTGGTTGGAGGTCGAGCAGACGCTGCGTGGCGGCCACCGCATGCCGTTTGGAGATGGCCTCCAGGTGGCGTCCAACCAGGATGACGAAGATAAAGTTCACCACGGTGTCGAAGTAGACCTCGTGTCCCGTCACCCTGCTGATGGTGACCCAGCTCGAATACAGCCAGGTGATGGTGGCACCCAGGGCGATAGGGAGGTCCATGCCCAGGTGGCCGGTTCGCAACGAGGTCCAGGCGCCGCGCAGGAAGGGCCACCCGGAATAGAAAAGAGTCGGGGTGGCCAGGAGAAAGCCGATCCAGTGGAACAGGTCACGAAACTCGCCGCGGTCGGCGCCGGAGTAGAGCGCAATCGAGATCCACAGCAGGTTCATCATGGTGAACCCGGCGAATACGATGCGGAACAGCAGGGCGCGGTTCTGTCGCTTGAGGGCGCCCTCGGCGCTCTCCGGGTCGAAAGGAACCGCGTTGTAACCGACGTGTGTGAGCTGCTCGAGGATCTGCGAAAGCCTGATCCGGCTGTTCTCCCAGCGTACCAGCAGCCGTTTAGCTGAGAGATTGACCCGGGCGGAGAGCACGCCGGGCAGGCGGTTCAGGGTCTGCTCGATGAGCCAGACACAGGCAGCGCAGTGGATGCCCTCCACCAGCAGGTTGATCTCCCGTTCATCGCCCGTTTGGTGGACGAATTCGCTCTGGACCTCTTCAAGGTCGTACAGGGCCAAGTCCTTGGGCGGCTCGGGCGGTGGGGCGAGCAGTGTGCCTTCCGGCGTGCGTTGATAGAAACCCTGCATGCCCGCGGCATGGATGGCCTCGCACACCGATTGGCAGCCCACGCAGCAGAAGCTGCGGGGCTGCCCTTTGATTTCGGCTGAGAAGTGTTGCCCCTTGTCAGGCAGCGGAAGACCGCAGTGATAGCAGCCTTCTCCAGGCAGGCTTTCGGTCACGGAGCCTTGACGCTGATGCGGCGGGTGATCTGCAGGGTGTCCTCGCCATTGTGCAGTGTGGCGGCGATATCCCATATGCCCTTGAGCGGGAAGCTCAGTTTCACACTGTAGGTGCCGGGCGCGATTTTCTCCATCTCGGTCTCGAAGTCGGATGCAGCATCACTCGGCCGATAGGCCTGTATCACGGCACGCTCCCCATCCACCGGAGCGCCCGCCTTGTCCACCACGCTCAGGGTATAGCGGATCGCCTGGTTGACCCGCGGCTTTTGCGCCATGTCGAGCTGCATCTTCCAGCCCAGGCGCTGGCGGGTCTCACGCAGGGTGTTGATCTCCCGTTCCAGGTCCCGCCCCTTTTCGTAGTAGTTTTTGTCCACCAGTCCGGGGTTGGTCGCCACGGCGGTGATGATGAACCCGGCATTGACCATCAGGACGATGACAATGGTGGCCAGCCAGCCAAGGACCCAGGGGTTGCGGAAGGCCTGCTTGCTCGATTGTGAAATACGCGGTTTCATGGTTTGCGTTACCTCGGTCATGCGGCGTCTCGCTCAACGTGGCGCGAAGAACATGCTTTCATAGGTCGCCTGCTGAGTAGGGTCCGCCACGTTCGTCGCCGTAAACGTGATCGGCGTACGCTCATCGTGAATGCTGCTGGCGGGGGGCGTGATATACAACGTGTAGGAGGTGTCATCCCCCTTGCGCGTGGTGAGCGGTTTTTCGGCCCCTTTCAACTGCATGCCGTCGATACCAGTGGCGGTGATGCGGACCTGGAAGTTTTTGTCGGTCTTGTTCAGTATCTTGATACGGTACTTGTTCTGGATCGAGCCATCGCTCAGCTGCACGAACAGCGGCGCACGCTCGTGCAGGACACCGAGTTCGATGCTGCCCAGGTGGGTCAGGCCATAGATGATGCCGGAAAAGGCCAGGGTCAAAATGGTCAGATAGATCAGCGGCCGCGGGCGCTTGTAGAGGGGTAGCTGCTTCTTGCCCTCCATCTCGTCCAGCGAGGCATAACGGATCAGGCCCTTGGGTTTGCCGATCTTTTCCATCACGGCGTCACAGGCATCGATGCACAGGGAGCAGGTGATGCAGCCTTCCTGCTGACCCATGCGGATATCGATCCCGGTGGGGCAGACGGCCACACACTGTTTGCAGTCGATGCAGTCGCCCTGGCCTTCGGGCACCTTGCCCTTCTTCAGGCGCCCACGCGGCTCACCACGATGGAAATCGTAGGTCGGTAGAATGGTTTCCTGGTCGTACATGACCCCCTGGATACGGGCATAGGGGCATAGCCAGAAGCAGGCCTGTTCACGCAGACGTCCGGCAAGCACGAAGGTCCCGACGGTGAACAGGGCGACCACGAAATAGGCGGTGCCGGATGCCTGTCCGGTAAACAGGTCCTTCCACAACTGGAGAGAATCGGTAAACCAGGACACGAAACTGATACCGGTCAGTACCGATATGACCAGCCAGAGGAACCACTTGAACCCCAGCTTGCGGAACTTTTCACCGGTCCAGGGGCCTTCTTCCAGCTTGCGACGCTTGGCGGGGACGCCTTCGATCCGGTTCTCGATCCAGGTGAATACATCGGTCCAAATGGTCTGGAAACAGAAGAAACCGCAATAGACCCGCCCTGCAATGGACGTGACCGCTGCCAGCAGCATAGCGAAGAAGAGCAGCACCAGTGACAGCATCCACACGTCCTGGGGCAGGATGGTGAGATCGAAGATGTGGAACTGCCGGCCGGGGATGTCGAAGAGCACCGCCTGATGGCCATCCCAGCGCAGGAACGGGCCCAGGAAGAAGACCAGCCAGACACTGTGGGTAAACCACTTGAGCTTTCTCCAGTGCCCGGTTACCCGCTTGGCATGAATCTTTTCATCACCCGTGTTGACATGCCAGTTGGCGGCGTCTTCGTAGATATCGTCCTCGTACCGGGGGGCGCTGGAAGCTGGAGTCTCACTCACTGTTCTCTCCTGAAAGTCCAAGGAGCAGGTATGTGGCCTGCTCGAATTTAAGCCGATAATAATACACCAATCGAAGGCGATGGTGTCATCTCATGTCCGGGAAGTCATTGATATTTCACAATAAAGCACTATTTGCATGGAAAAAAGAAAAGGGGGCGATGCCCCCTTTTCCGTTCCCTATGTAAATAGCGCCTAGTCTTCCGAATGGGTTTCATTCATCAGTTTTCGGGCCTTGAGGATGAAGAAGACGACCAGTCCGGCAGCCGCAGCCACCGATAGATAAGATGCGATTGCTACCCAGTCACTCATGAGGTTTCCTCCTGCGAGTCAAAAACGGGGCCGTGAGGCCCCGTACAATGTGACGATTATTAACCACCGCCCAGTTCGTGGACGTAGACAGCCAGTTTCTTGATCTGGGTTTCCGTCAGGCGACTCTGCCATGCAGGCATCTCGGCCTTGCGGGTCTTGGGATCGGAGGCATCGTTGACACCATGGGTGATGGTGTACTTGATGCTGGCGAGTTGATCCTCGGCCTTGAAGCGCCAGATCTTGTCGGTCAGGTTGGCCGAACCCAGAGCCTGGTTGCCCTTGGCATTGACGCCGTGGCAGCCGACACAGCCCTTGGCCATGAACAGTGGCTCCTTGGTAATGGTGCCGTTGTAGATGGCGTTGGCCAGCTTGTCGATCTCTTCGGGCTTGAGCTGCATGCCCCCCATCTTGGGCATCATGCCGTGACGGCCATTGCTGATGGTCTGCACGATGGTGCCGATCTGGCCGCCGTACAGCCGGTCGTCGTCCACCAGCACCGGGAAGCCCGGGTTGCCCTGCCCGCCGGAGCCGTGGCAGGCGGCGCAGTTGTCGCCGAACAGCACCTTGGCGGAGCGCGTCACATACTCTTTCAGCTGGTTGTCACCGAGGATGGCGGCAGCATCCATGCCCTTGAGCTTTTTCTCGAAGGGGGCACGGACATCCGTGATCTCCTTGAGGTCCTGCTTGTATTCGCCGATGGCGGTCCAGCCGGCGATACCCTTGAAGTGGCTGGAGGCCAGTGGCCAGGATGGATAATAGATGGTGTAAAGCACCACCAGGATCCAGCTGGCATGCAGCCCGAGCATCCACCACTTGGGCGGTTGGTTGGTCAGTTCCGCCAGGGTCTCGTCCCAGACGTGCCCCGTGGTCTGACCATGAGGATTGATATTGTCACTCATTTTTCATTCTCCGAGTCGGTATTCTCTTCATCAAAGGGAATATGGCGTTGTGATTCGTATCGTTCCTTGTTCTTCGGGTTGAAGACGCGGGCGTAAATCCACACCATGCCGATGAAGGCGGCCACCGTGATGATCAGCCCGATCCAGTCGTGCAGGGTCATCGCGGCCCAGTTGGTGTGGAAATACTCCCTCAGGTTATTCACGATAATCCACGCCGTCTTTGAAGTTGACCATGGTGCCCAGTGCCTGCAGGTAGGCGACGACGGCATCGATTTCACGCGCGCCATCGACCTTGGAGGCGGCTGCGATGTCCGCATCGGTGTACGGAACGCCGACCATGCGCAGGCCTTTCATGTGGGCCTTCAGCTCGTTGCCGTCCACGGTGTTTTCGAACAGCCACGGATAGTTGGGCATGACCGACTCCGGCACCACGCTGCGCGGGGCCTTGAGGTGCTGGCGGTGCCACTCGTTGGAGTATTTGCCGCCGACACGGGCCAGGTCCGGGCCGGTCCGCTTGGAGCCCCACTGGAAGGGGTGGTCGTACATGGACTCGGAGGCCAGGGAGTAGTGGCCATAGCGCTCCTTCTCGTCACGGAACGGGCGGATCATCTGCGAGTGGCAGAGGTGGCAGCCTTCCCGCTGGTAGACGTCACGTCCGGCCAGTTCCAGGGCGGTCCACGGACGCACGCCGTCGCCGGGCTTCCAGGTGATGCTGTCGCCCACCTTGAAGTTGGCAACGCTGATCGGCTTGCCCTCGTTTTGCCAGACGATCTCGGGGTGCCGGCTGGACTCCATGGTCTCGTCCAGATAGAAGAGCGGGACGATTTCCACCAGTCCGCCCACGGAGAGCAGTACCAGCAGCATCACAAACATCACGAAGACGTTGCGTTCTGCGGTGTCCTGCAGTTTGGTCGAATAGATTTTTTCAGCCATTGTCGTTTTTCTCCTTTATCCGTCAGGCGCGGGCAGTGGCGGTGCTGCGTTGAGCAGACGCCTGGCGAACGGTCATGATCACGTTGTAGAGCATGATGGCGCCACCCAGCCAGAAGATCATGCCGCCGATGGCGCGCATGGCGTAGTAGGGGTGCATTGCTGCAACGGATTCGGCAAAGGTGTAGGTCAGAGTGCCGAACTCGTCGTAGTCGCGCCACATCAGACCCTGCATGATGCCGGAGACCCACATCGCGGTGATGTAGACCACGGTGCCGATGGTGGAGGTCCAGAAGTGGAAGTTCACCAATCGGGCCGAATACATGCGGGTGTTCCACAGCTTCTCGACCAGGTGGTAGAGCGCGCCGGCAGCAACCATGGCAACCCAGCCCAGTGCACCGGAGTGTACGTGACCGATGGTCCAGTCGGTGTAGTGGGATAGGGCATTGACGGTCTTGGACGACATGACCGGGCCTTCGAAGGTGGACATGGCGTAGAAGGCCAGGGACATGATCAGGAAGCGCAGGATGTAGTCGGTGCGCAGCTTGTCCCATGCGCCGGACAGGGTCATCATGCCGTTGATGGCGCCGCCCCAGGACGGGATGATCATGGCCAGGGAGACGGCAGCGCCGAGGGAGCCGGTCCAGTCAGGCAGTGCGGTGTACTGCAGGTGGTGTGCGCCCAGCCACACGTAACCGAACATCAGCGCCCAGAAGTGCAGAACCGACAGGCGGTAGGAGAATACCGGGCGGTTGGCCTGCTTGGGAACGAAGTAGTACATGATGCCGAGGAAGCCGGCGGTCAGGTAGAAGCCCACCGCGTTGTGGCCCCACCACCACTGGATCATTGCGTCCTGTACCCCGGAGAAGATGGAGTAGGACTTGAACAGGCCGACCGGGATAGCCAGGCTGTTGACCACGTGCAGGTAGGTGATCATCACGAACATGCCCATGAAGAACCAGTTGGCCACGTAGATGTGGCTGGTCTTGCGCTTGGCGATGGTCATGATGAAGTTGAAGCCCCAGGACAGCCAGACCACGGCGATGGCCAGGTCGATGGGCCATTCCAGCTCGGCGTATTCCTTGGACTGGGTGATCCCCAGCGGCAGCGTGATGACTGCGGCCACGATGATCAGGTTCCAACCCCAGAAGGTGAACCAGGCCATCTTCGGGCTCCACAGGGAGGTGTTGCCGGTACGCTGAACCGCGTAGAAGGACGTGGCAAACAGTGCACAGCCGCCGAAGGCGAAGATCACCGCATTGGTGTGCAAGGGACGCAGGCGCCCGAAGGTTAGCTCGGCCAGGTCCATGTTGAGAGCCGGCCAAGCCAGCTCCGAGGCAATATAGACACCCACCAGGGTGCCCACCACCAGGTAGACGACCGCCATGATGGTAAACCATCGGACGACGTCGAAGTCATATTTTGTTTCTTCCACGGAAATCTCCCAAGTATCGAACAAAACAACCCTTAATTAATTGATTATCCGGGGTTTTTCGGCTCGGGCCCGGTGCGGATGACCGATCCAGTGCTGAAAAGTTCCCGGCCCGGATTATACAGATATCAGTAGGTAATAATACTGATGAATGTCAGTTTTCGGTGCGGATTTGATCTTTGTCAATTCCCGGCGACAAAATGCGGAATGCTGTTTACGTCAGGAGATTTCTCAGGGTCTCGGGCTGCAGCAGCTCCACCCGACGGGTGCGGATGTGGATCAGCCCCTTGCGGGCGAGCGTCTTGAGTACGCGCATCACGGTTTCGGGAGCCAGTCCCAGGTAATTGGCCATCTCGTCGCGGGACATGGGGAGTCGGTACGCCAGGGCGGGGAAGCCATGGCTCTCCAATCGCTGTCCCAGGTTGAAGAGGAAGGCGGCGACACGCTGTTCGGCATTCGGGAGGCCCATTATGAGGAGTTCCTTCTGCAGCAGGCGCGCGTGTCTGGCGGCAGCCACCATCAGGTAGTGCTGGACCCTGACCAGTTCGTCGCGTGTCAGGGTCGTCTCGAGACGGGAATAGTCGAGCTGGCACAGCGAGCCGTGTTCCAGCGCGCAGGCGGTATGGGTGTGTCGCTCCTCCCCGATGTCCTCGATACCGACGATTTCTCCGGGAATATGGAAGCCCCGGATCCGCTGCGAGGTGCCGCTGTTGTGGCTGATGCAGAAGCCGGAATGAACCAGGTACAGGTGCCGAACGGGATCGCCGCTGTGGAAGAGTGCGTCTCCTTTCTCGATAGGGTGGTCGCGCAGCACCACCCGGTCGAGGGCCTCGCAGGCCGGTGATTCCAGGCCGAGTATCCTGGCCGTCTTGTAGAGTGCGCAGTTACGGCAGTGGACGACCGGGATCTGTCGTGTGGCCATGGGGACGGGGTGGCGTTGGGTCTGTCGCAGGGTCGATGATTCAGGATGACTGGCCGAGGGTGGTGTGACAGGGCGTCTGGTGTTTGAGCATGCGTTTCAACTCATCCAAATTCTTGATCTGGACGTGTTTGCGGTCCACTTCGAGTACCCCATGCTCCTGAAAACGGGTGAACAGTCGGCTGACCGTCTCCAGTGCAAGCCCCAGGTAACTGCCGATATCCTGGCGCGACATGGCGAGGAAGAAGTCGGTTGCCGAAAAACCGCGTCGCTTGAAGCGTTCCGAGAGACTGAGCAGGAAGGAGGCCAGGCGTTCCTCCGCAGTGCTGTTGTTCAGCAAGGAGATCATGTTGGCCTCGACGCTGACTTCCCTGCTCAGTAGGCGCAGCAGCTGGTGTTGCAGGCTGGGAACGGAGGCGGACAGACTCTCGAGATTCTCGAACGGCAGTTCGCAGACGACTGTGGTTTCCAGCGCCTTGGCAAAGCAGCCATGGTGATCGTCCTGGATGGCGTCCAGACCGAGCATCTCCCCGGGCAGGTGGAAACCGATGACATGCTCATCACCGGCGGCGGTCTGGGTGAAGGTCTTAACCGCTCCGGTCTTGACCACGAACAGGCTACGAAATCTGTCGCCAGGACGGTACAGGATCTGCCCGCGCTGAACAGGGCGGTTGCGCTTGATGATCCTTTCCAGGCGGTCGACGTCTTCGGTGTCGAGTCCAAAAGGCAGGCACAGGGTGGCCAGGCTGCAGTTGCTGCAGGCTGCCTTGATACCGTCGATCGAAATAACCTTGGAGTTGGCGCCCATCTGTAACCCTCGCCGCTGACTGACTGCCTGATTTTGCAGGGAAACTGACCGCGTTTCCAGTTCTTTTGGGTAAACCTCGGTCAATATGTGGTTCGACAGGCGGACAAGAAAAAAACCGCAGCGGATGGCTGCGGTTTTTTCGGAGTGGGCGAAAGGCCTATTTGGCTGCCGGCGGCCGCTGTTGCGGAGCTGCCGGGCGGCGCGGCGCGGGGGCCTGCGGGCGATAGCCCTGCGGCGGCGGCTGATAACCTGGTGCACCCCAGGGGCCTGCGGGCGGTGCGCCATAAGGCATGCCGTAGGCCGGGCCGCCATAGCCGCCATAAGGACCGCCCCAGCCACCATAATAGGGTTGGTCATAGCTGTAGGTATTGCCACGCCAGTCGGTGTCGCCGTTGCCCTGGAAGTTGCCGCGGGTCTTGCTGCGTCCCTTGAAGTTCATGTTGAATTCGCCTTCACCTTCGCCGGTGCCGTCGCCGGTGAAGTCACCGCGACCGGTGCCGCTGCCGTAGCCGGAGCCATTGTCACCCCAGGGGCCCCAGGAAGAAGAGGCCTGGGCCGTCGACATGGACAAAGCCAAGGCGCCTGCAACGGTGGCGATACCCAAAGTCTTGGCAATTATGCGCATTGATATTACTCCTCAGTAGTTTTTGGTGGTCGTCTTACCACGATCGACGGCACCCGGTAAGGGGTTCGTCCTTCTGTGTCTTACGCAGACAGGGTATGTATATAGCGTACCCTGTGTCGTGTCGCCAGTATTTTCTCGGGAAGGAATATTGTCGTTAAGTATTTGTTTATACGTTAATTCCAAAAGATTCGAATGTAATGTGAATGTAGTCCCACGGTTCAACGCCTGCCGGTGGGGGTGACCGGATCCAGGGCGAAAAACACTGACGTGGGAGCGTATTTCCAGTAAACTCGAGTCCCGTCCGAATCCTATCCACTCCAGTCGAATTTCCGGCCACATGAGCAAGTGCATTTTTATTACGGGCGGTGTTGTATCGTCCCTTGGCAAAGGTATTGCCGCAGCCTCTCTGGGCGCCCTCCTCGAGGCCCGGGGCCTTTCAGTCACCATGATCAAGCTCGATCCGTACATCAATGTGGATCCGGGCACCATGAGTCCCTTCCAGCATGGCGAGGTCTTCGTTACCGATGACGGCGCGGAGACCGACCTGGATCTGGGGCACTATGAACGTTTCATCCGCACCACGATGGGGAAGAACAACAACTTCACCACCGGGCAGATCTACGACGAGGTCATTCGCAAGGAGCGTCGCGGCGAGTATCTGGGCGCCACGGTGCAGGTGATCCCGCACATCACCAACCAGATCAAGGAATCCATACGGATCGGCGCCAATGGCGCGGACGTGGTGTTGGTGGAGATCGGCGGAACCGTCGGCGATATCGAGTCGCTGCCCTTCCTCGAGGCGATTCGCCAGATGGGGGTGGAGATGGGGCGTGACAACGCCATGTTCCTGCACCTGACCCTGGTGCCTTACATCCCCACCGCCGGTGAGATAAAGACCAAGCCCACGCAGCACTCGGTCAAGGAACTTCGTTCCATCGGGATCCAGCCCGATGTGCTGGTGTGCCGGGCCGACCGGCCGATTCCGGATGGGGAGCGGCGCAAGATCGCCCTGTTTACCAACGTGGCGGAACGCGCAGTCATCTCCGCGGTGGATGCGGACAGCATCTATCGCATTCCGCTGCTGCTGCGTGAACAGGAACTGGACGATATCGTGGTGGACCAGTTGCAGCTGGATGTGCCGCCGGCCAACCTCAGCGAGTGGGCCAAGGTGGTCGATGGTCTCATGAATACCGATGGGGAGGTCGACATTGCCATGGTGGGGAAATATGTCGATCTCACTGAGTCCTACAAGTCGCTCAACGAGGCGCTGATCCATGCGGGGATACGTGCCGGAAAGAAGGTCAATATCCACTACATCGACTCCGAGGAGTTGGAGGACGATCCGCGGATGGATGCGCTGGCGGACATGGATGCGATCCTCGTCCCCGGTGGCTTCGGCGAGCGCGGGGTGGAGGGCAAGATTGCCGCGGTGCGGCATGCGCGTGAGAATCGCATCCCCTACCTGGGCATCTGCCTGGGCATGCAGGTGGCGGTGATCGAGTATGCCCGGCACGTGGCCGGCCTGGAGGGGGCCCACAGCACGGAGTTCGTGCGTGACACCCCGCATCCGGTCATTGCGTTGATCACCGAATGGCTCAATCCGGACGGTACCGTGGAACAGCGCAGCGAGGCGGCCGATCTCGGGGGAACCATGCGCCTGGGCGCGCAGCCCTGCAAGCTGGCCAAGGGGACTATCTCGCGCACTCTGTACGGCAAGGACGTGATCAGGGAGCGCCATCGCCATCGCTACGAGTTCAACAACGGCTACCGGCAGGATCTGGAGGATGCCGGGCTGAAGGTTGCCGGCACCTCGGTGGACGGGCGCCTGGTGGAGATCATGGAGATCCCGGACCATCCCTGGTTCGTTGCCTGCCAGTTCCATCCCGAGTTCACTTCGACGCCACGTTACGGACACCCGTTGTTCAGCGGTTTCCTGGAGGCCGCGGTCAGTTACCGCCAGTCGCAACAGGAGGAGGCGCAGCACGCATGAACCTGTGTGGTTTCGAGGTCGGGCTGGAGCATGGGCTGTTCCTGATCGCCGGCACCTGTGTCATCGAAAGCGAGGCCTCGGCGCTGGATGTGTCGGCGCGGCTGAAGCAGATCACCGGTGAACTGGGGATTCCGTTCATCTACAAGTCGTCCTTCGACAAGGCCAACCGCTCCTCGCACGAAAGCTATCGTGGTCCCGGCCTGGAGCAGGGACTGCGCATCCTGCAGCGGGTTCGGGAGGAGATCGGTGTGCCGGTTCTTACCGATGTGCACGAGGACACCCCGCTGGACGAGGTGGCCGATGTCGTGGACGTGTTGCAGACGCCGGCCTTCCTGTGTCGCCAGACCAACTTCATCCAGAATGTTGCGCGCACCGGCAGACCGGTCAATATCAAGAAGGGGCAGTTCATGGCGCCCTGGGACATGCGCAACGTGGCGGCCAAGGCGCGTGCCACCGGCAACGAGCAGATCATGCTGTGCGAGCGGGGGGTGAGCTTCGGATACAACACCCTGGTCTCCGACATGCGGGGTCTTGCGGTGATGCGCGAGACCGGCTGCCCGGTGGTGTTCGATGCCACTCATTCGGTGCAGCAGCCGGGCGGTCAGGGCAGCTGTTCTGGCGGGGAACGCCAGCATGTGCCGGTGTTGGCTCGCGCCGCGGTGGCCGCCGGTGTCTCCGGCTTGTTCATGGAGACCCATCCCGATCCCGAAACGGCCCTCTCGGATGGGCCGAACTCCTGGCCGCTGGACCGGATGAGGGATCTTTTGTCGGTATTGAAAGCGATCGATGTGGCGGTGAAATCGAAGGGTTTCATCGAGCAGGAACTGGTTTGAAAACAAGCTGAATATTTCAGGAGTAGTCATGTCTGAGATCATCGAAGTACGTGCCCGCGAGATCCTCGATTCCCGCGGTAATCCGACAGTGGAGGCCGATGTGATCACGGCCGACGGCGCCATTGGCCGTGCTGTTGCCCCGTCCGGCGCCTCCACGGGTTCGCGCGAGGCGCTGGAGCTGCGTGACGGCGACAAGTCGCGTTATGGCGGCAAGGGCGTGCTCAAGGCCGTGGGGCATGTGAATGGCGAGATCGCCGAATGCATTAAGGGGCTGGAAGTGGGCGATCAGTTCGGTCTGGACCAGGCGATGATCGACCTGGACGGAACCGAGAACAAGTCGCGCCTGGGGGCGAATGCCATCCTGGCGGCCTCCCTGGCCAGTGCGCATGCCGCGGCCCAGGAGCAGGCCATGCCCCTGTACCAGTATCTCGGCAACGGTAATTACCGCATGCCGGTGCCGATGATGAACATCATTAATGGCGGTGAACACGCGGACAACAGTGTCGACCTGCAGGAATTCATGATCCTGCCGGTCAATGCGGGCTCCATTCGGGAGGCGGTGCGCTATGGGGCCGAGGTGTTCCACGCGCTCAAATCGGTGCTGGGTGGTTGCGGCATGGCCACCACCGTGGGTGACGAGGGCGGTTTTGCACCCAATCTGCGTTCCAACGAGGAGGCCATCGAGGTCATACTGGAGGCGATAGGCAAGGCGGGCTTCAAGGCCGGCGAGGATATCTACCTCGGCGTCGATGCGGCCGCCTCCGAGTTCTACCGCGATGGCAAGTACGTGCTTGCCTCCGAGGGCCGGGAGTTCGATGCTGCCGGTTTCGTGGACTATCTCAGCGGCTGGGTCGACCAGTACCCCATCATCTCGATCGAGGATGGCTTGGACGAGGGCGACTGGGAAGGCTGGAAGCTGATGACCGAGAAGCTCGGCAAACGCATCCAGCTGGTCGGTGATGACCTGTTTGTCACCAATACCCGGATACTGTCTGAAGGTATCGAAAAGGGCATTGCCAACTCCATCCTGATCAAGTTCAACCAGATCGGCACCCTCAGCGAGACCCTGGCGGCCATCCGTATGGCGCATGACGCGGGTTACAGCGCGGTTATATCGCACCGTTCCGGCGAGACCGAGGATACGACCATCGCGGATCTGGCGGTTGCCGCAAACACCGGCCAGATCAAGACGGGCTCGCTTTCACGTTCGGACCGGGTGGCGAAATACAACCAGTTGATGCGTATCGAGGAGGCCCTCGGTGACGAGGCGGTATGGGCAGGCAAGGGGGCCTTCCCCTGCTTCTGATCGGTATTGCGGTCAGGCGAAGCGCGCGCGATGAAGCCGCCTTCCTCGGGGTGGCCGGTTCTGTTTCGGACGGAGAGCTGTCCCGGTGAGCTGGAAGAACAGACTGCTCCTGCTGGGGCTGCTGGTTGTGTTCCTGCTGCTGCAGTATCGCCTGTGGAACAGTTTTATCGAGGTTCGGGATATCGAGCGCCGCATGGCGGTGCAACAGAGCCAATTGAAGGCGCTGCAGGCGCGCAACCAGGCATTGCGCGCGGAGGTGGAGAGTTTGCGCAGGAACGAGGACGCCATGGAGGTCAGGGCACGGCATGAACTGGGGTTGATCCGGGAGGGGGAGACCTATTTTCAGCTGATAGGGCCGGAGCAGGATCGCGATGAGTGAGGCAGGATGCTGGGCCGTGATTCCCGCGGCGGGGGTCGGGCGCCGTATGGGGGGCGATGTCCCCAAGCAATACCTGCCACTGGCCGGGCGCAGGGTGATGGATTACGCCATCGAAGCGTTCCTCGGGCACCCGGCCATCTCAGGTGTGTGCGTGGCCCTGGCGCCGGATGATGCCTGGTGGGAAGGGACCGATTACGCCAATCACCCGCAGCTTGTGCGTGCGCCCGGTGGTCGGGAGCGCGCCGACTCGGTGCTGAATGCGCTGCGTGTCCTGTCCCGCGAGGCGGCGGGGGACGACTGGGTGCTGGTGCACGATGCGGCCCGGCCCTGTGTGCGGCGCGCTGATATCGATCGCCTGATGGCAGCGGTATCCGCCGCTGATACCGGTGGTTTGCTGGGTATCCCGGTGCATGACACGGTCAAGCGGGCTGGCCGGGACCAGCGGGTACGGGAAACGGTCGAGCGCGAGGGATTGTGGCGGGCCTTTACCCCGCAAATGTTTCGCCTGGGACAGCTCATGGATGCATTGAGCAGGGCCCTGGAAGCGGGTGCGACGGTAACCGACGAGGCCAGCGCCATCGAGTGGGTGGGGGGGCGTCCGCTGATGGTGGAGGGGGCGGCAGACAATCTCAAGGTCACCCGTCCGGGAGACCTTGAGATTGCCCTGTTTTATCTGCGCCAACGGGAACAGGAATCCTGAGATTGCAGATTTGCGCGCTGTTTCGAGCCTGTTTGACCCGAATAAGGGCGCTTGGCCTGCGTTAAATCAGTCACTTGTGAGCGTCTGCTGCATTTAGTTCTTTTTTATGTAAATTCAGGAACTTGATTCATCGAAAGGACGCTTTGTGAACCGTTCGTCATAGTTGTTTTGGAGTAAGATGACAAAGGTCACGGTATTTGTTGTTAGTCCAAAGCAGTAATATCCCCTTTGTCCAATTCTAAAATGTCCCCTTTTGATTTCGGGAGGGGTGGTGACAGAGGAGACCATTGCGATGACACAGAAGACGGTGGACCGGCTGGGGGTGGTTCAGCAGGTTGTCGACCGGCAGTTGCGGCAGAAAGAGGCGGCACGGCAGTTGGACTTGAGCGTGCGGCAGATCAAGCGCCTGGTGGTCCGATACCGGGCCGAGGGAGCGGCTGGACTGGTTTCCCGCCACCGGGGCAGGCGCCCCAACAACCAGATCGCCGATGCGCTCCGGCAGGAGATCCTCGACCAAGCATCCACGCCACCGTCGAGAAGGCCAAGACCATCCAACTCAACCGCAGGACCCACAGGCCTGCACCGGACCATCCCTGGAGATGAGGCGCCCCCTCGTCCCCTCATGACCCCGGACTCACCAAGGGGACATTTCAGCTTGGGAGAAAAGGGGACATTTTAGAATTGGGTTGACAGGGGGCATGGACGCGTTGACGCAACAACGTCAGTTGGTCATGCACGACATAGCGGGCATCGCGGGGGTCGGGGAGCCTCGCATTGACCGCCTCGAGCAACCCCAGCCGTCGATCGACTTGCCGGAGCAACAACAGGCCACCATCGCTGGTGATATCCCCGCCTGAAAATCGGGCCTCGATCCGGTGGCGTTTCAGCGGTGGAAAATCATGTCAACCCAATTCTAAAATGTCCCCTTTTCTCCCAAGCTGAAATGTCCCCTTGGTGAGTCCGGGGTCATGAGGGGACGAGGGGGCGCCTCATCTCCAGGGATGGTCCGGTGCAGGCCTGTGGGTCCTGCGGTTGAGTTGGATGGTCTTGGCCTTCTCGACGGTGGCGTGGATGCTTTGTCGAGGATCTCCTGCCGGAGCGCATCGGCGATCTGGTTGTTGGGGCGCCTGCCCCGGTGGCGGGAAACCAGTCCAGCCGCTCCCTCGGCCCGGTATCGGACCACCAGGCGCTTGATCTGCCGCACGCTCAAGTCCAACTGCCGTGCCGCCTCTTTCTGCCGCAACTGCCGGTCGACAACCTGCTGAACCACCCCCAGCCGGTCCACCGTCTTCTGTGTCATCGCAATGGTCTCCTCTGTCACCACCCCTCCCGAAATCAAAAGGGGACATTTTAGAATTGGACAAAGGGGATATTACTGCTTTGGACTAACAGTGCCGCCCCGGCACGTTGACAAACAATGGGGGGTAAGGGGAAGGTGTGCCTGCAGCCTAGAAAATAGCCCTTCACGAGCCTTTCCACGTCCCGTTCGAGGCACCACATCTTCCATCCACTGACCGCCCGGAAAAGCGAGAAGCGGATGAAATATCCGGGTTAGAGACCCCCCAACGACTGCAGTTCCTGCGCCACCTTCAGGCCTGAAATGTCGGGCAGACACACCTGGATCACTGCCAAGTCCGGCAACCCGCCCAATCCTGCGAGTTCCAATGCCTGCTTGCCGCTGCCTATTGTGGCGACTTCATAACCCTCTTTGTGCAAGGCGTTCGCATACGCCTGCAGGTCCTCCTTTTCACTATCTATGATCAAAATGTTTTTTGGCTCTGTCAACCCAATTCTAAAATGTCCCCTTTTCTCCCAAGCTGAAATGTCCCCTTGGTGAGTCCGGGGTCATGAGGGGACGAGGGGGCGCCTCATCTCCAGGGATGGTCCGGTGCAGGCCTGTGGGTCCTGCGGTTGAGTTGGATGGTCTTGGCCTTCTCGACGGTGGCGTGGATGCTTTGTCGAGGATCTCCTGCCGGAGCGCATCGGCGATCTGGTTGTTGGGGCGCCTGCCCCGGTGGCGGGAAACCAGTCCAGCCGCTCCCTCGGCCCGGTATCGGACCACCAGGCGCTTGATCTGCCGCACGCTCAAGTCCAACTGCCGTGCCGCCTCTTTCTGCCGCAACTGCCGGTCGACAACCTGCTGAACCACCCCCAGCCGGTCCACCGTCTTCTGTGTCATCGCAATGGTCTCCTCTGTCACCACCCCTCCCGAAATCAAAAGGGGACATTTTAGAATTGGACAAAGGGGATATTACTGCTTTGGACTAACAGTGCCGCCCCGGCACGTTGACAAACAATGGGGGGTAAGGGGAAGGTGTGCCTGCAGCCTAGAAAATAGCCCTTCACGAGCCTTTCCACGTCCCGTTCGAGGCACCACATCTTCCATCCACTGACCGCCCGGAAAAGCGAGAAGCGGATGAAATATCCGGGTTAGAGACCCCCCAACGACTGCAGTTCCTGCGCCACCTTCAGGCCTGAAATGTCGGGCAGACACACCTGGATCACTGCCAAGTCCGGCAACCCGCCCAATCCTGCGAGTTCCAATGCCTGCTTGCCGCTGCCTATTGTGGCGACTTCATAACCCTCTTTGTGCAAGGCGTTCGCATACGCCTGCAGGTCCTCCTTTTCACTATCTATGATCAAAATGTTTTTTGGCTCTGTCAACCCAATTCTAAAATGTCCCCTTTTCTCCCAAGCTGAAATGTCCCCTTGGTGAGTCCGGGGTCATGAGGGGACGAGGGGGCGCCTCATCTCCAGGGATGGTCCGGTGCAGGCCTGTGGGTCCTGCGGTTGAGTTGGATGGTCTTGGCCTTCTCGACGGTGGCGTGGATGCTTTGTCGAGGATCTCCTGCCGGAGCGCATCGGCGATCTGGTTGTTGGGGCGCCTGCCCCGGTGGCGGGAAACCAGTCCAGCCGCTCCCTCGGCCCGGTATCGGACCACCAGGCGCTTGATCTGCCGCACGCTCAAGTCCAACTGCCGTGCCGCCTCTTTCTGCCGCAACTGCCGGTCGACAACCTGCTGAACCACCCCCAGCCGGTCCACCGTCTTCTGTGTCATCGCAATGGTCTCCTCTGTCACCACCCCTCCCGAAATCAAAAGGGGACATTTTAGAATTGGACAAAGGGGATATTACTGCTTTGGACTAACACCGTGCGTGACAGGGATTGGACAAACGCATCGGAGCTGTGGGAATCTTTGTCCGCTCAACAACATGATTCAACGATCCAATGAAAGGCGCCGGTATTCTCCTCGTGTTCCTGCTTACACCCATGACCGGCATGGCGTCAGATAGTGCCGCAGTCACGCCGGCAGAGGCTTATTGCAAGTGGAAGATGGTTGACTATGGGGTCCCTGAGCCACTTTGTGGTTTGCAGGGCGATGCGGGGCGCGGTCGGCGTATCGTGCTGGACAGCGGGCAGGGCAATTGTCTTGCCTGCCATCGACTGCCGGTGGACGGGGTGGAAGGCTATGGCACCATCGGGCCGCCGCTGGCCGGGGTCGCCAGTCGTCTCACCCGGGCGCAGCTGCGCCTGCGGGTGGTGGATGCACGCCATCTGAACCCTTATTCCATCATGCCTGGCTACTATCCCGATCTCGCGTTGATCAATCGCCCTGCTGTGAAATACCGGGGCAGGGCGTTTCTTCCGGCGCAGGCTGTCGAAGATGTCATCGCCTACCTGGCGACGCTGAAATGACCGGGCCCAGGATATTGCCCTGGGCGCTGGGGCTGATCGTTGCGCTGCTTGCCAATAACGCATGGGCTGACCGGCAGGCGAAGTCCGGCTATGCCTACCTCCGGGAAGAGACCCGCCAGATGCAGGACGACGAATTCGAGAATCCGGGTTATCTGGCGGTCGACAAGGGGCAGGAATTGTTCCGCAGGCGGCCGGATTCCGGCAGATCCTGTGCCAGCTGTCACGGCCAGGAGGGCGCAAAGCTGGACGCGAAAAGGCTCGCCCGCTACCCGGTCTACGACAAGAGCATGGGCGGCATCGTCCGCCTGCAGGACCGCATTCGCAACTGCCAGGAGCAGCGTGCCCGGACCAAGGCGCTGCCATACCATGATCCCGACCTCCTGGCCCTGGAGACCTTTGTGCGCCACCTGGCTGCTGGCGAGGCGGTCAATGTACAAACCGATGGGTCGATGGCGTCATTGCTGAAAAAAGGCGAGGCGATCTACCGCACCCGCTTCGGTCTGATCGATATGTCCTGCGCGCACTGCCATGAGATGTATACCGGACAATACATTCGGGGGCAGCGTATCAGTCAGGGAATGGGAAACGGCTTCCCGGCCTATCGGTTGGATACCGGTGAGATGGCCAACCTCGATCTGTGCATCAAACAGTGCCTGACGCTGATGCGTGCCGAACCTTTCATGCCAGACTCGGAAGAGAGTCGGCTGCTGGGAGCCTATATCATGTCGCGATCCAATGGGCTCAGGATCGAAACGCCGGCCGTGCGTTACTGAGGCCATAGACAAAAACGTAGTGCGGCACAGCGGCCGGGCTTAGGCTTTTTGGCCGTGAATATCCTCCTGTCCTTGAAAATGCCCAGGGTGTGCCATACTTTTAACTTGGATCAAGTTGGAACACTAGAAGGACATGCCCATGCGCAGCTTCCCGGGAGCATCTCATCCGGACCGCCAGTGCGGGCGTTCAAGCGTTGTCCTGCTGCTTCTTTTGTTCCTCTTTACTATGTCGGTCAGTGGTTGCGGAAACAGCCGTTCCATTGCGGATTGGCGTTTCAGTCACCCCGCTGTCAGCGCCGTTTGTGATCGCAGAGGCCAAGCATTATTTTCGGGCGCAGGGCCTGGACGTTGAAATAAAGGACTACATTGGTGGGCACCGCACGGCGCAGGCGATGTTCCGCGGCGATGTGGACTTTGCCACGTCCTCTGAAACCGTGGTTATGGTCAACAGTTTCAGGCACTCTGATTTTGTCGTCCTCGCCACCTTTGTCAGTTCTGACAACGACGTCAAGATTCTCACGCGCCGTCAAAGCGGTATTCGCTCCCTGGCGGATCTGCAGGGGCGCAGGGTGGGAACCATCCTCGGTGCGTCGGCACATTTTTTCTCGACCACACCCTGCTGATGCACGGGATAGTTGCCTCTTCGGTCGAGATTACGGGTATCCAGCCGGAAAAGACGCCTGCATTGCTGGAAAACGGCGAGGTGGATGCGGTTGCCAGTTGGGAACCCTATGTGCAACTGGCCCAGCGGGATCTGGGCGGGGACGCCTTGCTCGTGCCCCACCAGCATTTCTATCTGGAGGCCTTCAATCTGCTGGCGCGGAAAACGTTTGTGGCGGCTCATCCCTCCGAGGTTCGGCGCCTGTTGCAGATCCTGATAAAGGCCGTCCACTATATCAACCGGCATCCGGATGAGTCGCGTGGGCTGGTGGCGCAACGATTCGAAAAGGATCCGGACCTGATCGGGGGAATATGGAGCGATTTACGCTTCGCGGTCAATCTCGACCAGTGGCTGATCACCACGCTCGAGGCCGAGGCCCGCTGGGCCCTGGAGCGCGGTTTCGCCGAAGGAGATACGGTGCCCAACTACATGGACTATATCCACTACCGGGCCCTCGAACAGCTGGCGCCGGAGCGGGTGGGACTGATTCACTGACATGCGTCTCAAGACCCTTATCATCGTCGGTGCCGGCATATCGCTGCTGATCACCGCTTTGCTGGCGGCCGGGCTGGTGTGGTTTACGCAAAACCAGAGCCGCCTGCTGCGAGAACACTATGCTGCAGACGAGTTCATCAATGGCGTCTATCAACTCGAACTGCTGACATCCGACTACCTGCTGAATCACCGGCAGCGCGCGGCAGAGCAGTGGCGCCTGCACTTCCAGAGCCTGCAGGATGCAAGCAAACGACTCAGCAGCGTATTTCCGCCGCGTGAGCGGGATCTTATCAACGGTAATCTGGACAAGTTGCAGCAACTCTTTGCACTGACCGTTGAATCCTTCGGAGGAGGCGGGGCGCCCGGTGCGGTTTCCAGCCGGCAGCGGATCCTCGCCGGGCAGTTGAAGACCAGCATCGAGCGCGTGGTATCGGACGTGCGTCACCTCTCCAGCGATTATGCAACGCAGTTCATTACCTTCAATGCCGAACTGCGACGTTTCGTGTGGATCAGTTTTATTGTGGCGGCCGTGCTCCTGGGCGGGTTGTGGCTGCTGGTCGCGCTGCGAGTCATCCAGCCTATCCACCGACTGGGGATGCAGATTCAACATTTCGCGCAGGACCCGGATTTCCGGCTCGAAAATTCCCGGCCTGACGAGGTGGGGGACCTGTCCGCTCTTTCGACCGGCTGGCGGATCGCCTGCAGGCGACCACGGTGTCGGTGGAGTCACTCCAGGCCGAGGTGGAGGAGCGCAGGCAGATCGCGAGCGCTCTGCGGCGCAGCGAGCGTCGCCTCGCCCTGTTGCTGGATACGCTTCCATACGGTGTTCAGGAAAACGATATCCATGGCGTAATCACTTTCAGTAATGCGGCGCACCACCGAATGCTGGGCCGGAAGCAGGGGGACCTGATCGGGCAGTCGATCTGGGACTACATGGCCACGCCGGAAGAGAGCAAGCGACTCAGGAAATACCTGCCCTACCTGGTCGAGGTGCAGCCGCAACCCGCCCCCTACCTCGCGCATTGTGCCCGCCTGGATGGGCGGGTGGTGGACCTGGAGGTCATCTGGGACCACCAGCGCGATCAGCATGGCCGGCTGACTGGATTTATCTCGGTCATCTCCGATGTTACCGCGCGTCGCGCCACCGAGGAGCGCCTGCGTCTGCTTGCCGACGTATTCGAGAATACCGCCGAGGGTGTTGTCATCACCGATGCGGACGCCAATGTGATCGAGACAAACACCGCATTTACCGAGATCATGGGTTACACCAGGGAGGAGGTGCTGGGGCGGAATCCACGCCTGTGGTCGTCCGGGCATCACGACCAGCAATTCTATCGGGGCATGTGGCTTGCGCTGGAACAGACCGGCCAGTGGCGTGGCGAGATATGGAATCGCCGCAAGAACGGCGAGGTCTTTCCTGAATGGCAGCATATCAGCGCGGTGAAAAATGAGGAGGGCATCCTCACCCACTATATCTCGGTGTTCTCCGATATCAGCCAGATCAAGGAGGCACAGGAGAAGCTGGACCACCTGGCGCACCATGACCCGCTGACCGGACTGCCCAACCGCCTGCTGCTCCTGGAGCGCCTGGAGCAGGCGATCAAGAATGCGCGCCGGCACAATCGCATGCTGGCAGTCGTCTTCATCGACCTGGACCGCTTCAAGCACGTCAACGACAGCCTCGGGCACGCGGTGGGCGACCAGTTGCTGCGCTCGGTGGCGGGCCGTCTGCAGGAGTCGGTGCGCGAGATCGACATCGTCTCGCGCATCGGTGGTGACGAGTTCGTGCTGCTGCTCGAGGACATCGAAAAGACCGGCGATGTGCTGATGCTCGTGGAAAAGCTGATGCATCGGCTGGAGGATGTGCATCAGCTGGACGACCATGACATAACCGTCACCCCGAGTATCGGTGTCTGCCTGTATCCGGAAGACGGGACTGACACCTCGACGCTGTTGCGTCATGCGGACGCGGCGATGTACCGGGCCAAGGAGGAGGGCCGTGATACCTTCAGTTATTACACCGAGGAGCTGACCCGTGACGCCGTCGAGCGGGTGAAGCTGGAGAGCCAGCTGGCCAATGCGTTGCGGCACGGTGAATTCGAGCTTTATTTCCAGCCCCAGATCGATCTGCCGAGCGGCAGGATGATCGGTATGGAGGCGCTGGTACGCTGGCATTCCCCCGAGTTGGGGCTGGTATCGCCGGCGCGGTTCATCCCGGTTGCCGAAAATTCGGGTGTCATCCATGCCATCGGCCGCTGGGTGCTGCACGATGCCTGTCGGCAGGGGCGGAAATGGCTGGATGAGGGGCGGAATTTTGGCTATATCTCGGTCAACGTGGCAGGTCCACAGATCCAGCGCGGTGACCTGCCGGCCGTGGTGCGAGAGGTGCTGGACGAAACGGGTCTGCCGGCCGAACGCCTGGAACTCGAGATCACCGAGGGCTTCATCATGCGCCACACGGAGTCGACGGTCTCCCAGTTGCAGGCGCTGCGCGACCTGGGCGTCAGCCTCGCCATAGACGATTTCGGCACGGGACATTCCTCGCTGGCCTATCTCAAGCAGCTGCCAGCGCACAAGCTGAAAATCGATCGATCCTTTGTACGGGACATCGCCAGCGACCCCAATGACAAGGCGATCGTGGATGCGGTTATCGCCATGGGACGCAGCCTGGGGCTGACCGTGGTCACGGAGGGAGTGGAGACCCAGCAACAGGCGGATTTTCTGCTCCAGGCCGGGTGTCGCCAGGCGCAGGGCTATCTGTACGCCAGGCCGCTGCCCGCCGGCGAGATAGGTGATCTTGCGGAACAAAACCTCTACTGGATCTGATGCGGTCTTTCTGACGTGGCGGGCGGCCTTAACGCCAGTGGCGGCACCCTCAATGCCCAGCCAGACGCCCTGTAAGCCGTTATAAGCGGTTTTTTCCTGACCGCCGGGGCTTGTATATGGTAGAATCCAACGCTCCATATACCCCCGGGATAACAACGACGAGATGGGCCGGCGCGCACCGGCCGGCGGGGGCGTTTTCAGGAAAGTTTCATGACCGATTTTGCCAAGGAAATCCTGCCGATCAGTCTCGAGGACGAGATGCAGCAGTCCTATCTGGACTATGCCATGTCTGTCATCGTGGGGCGCGCCCTGCCGGATGTGCGCGACGGCCTCAAGCCGGTGCATCGGCGCGTGTTGTACGCCATGGGCGAGCTCAACAACGACTGGAACAAGCCGTACAAGAAATCGGCCCGTGTGGTGGGCGATGTCATCGGTAAATACCATCCGCACGGGGACACCGCAGTCTACGACACCATCGTGCGCATGGCCCAGCCGTTCTCGCTGCGTTACATGCTGGTGGACGGGCAGGGAAACTTCGGATCGGTGGATGGTGACGCCCCGGCAGCGATGCGTTATACCGAGGTGCGCATGGCGCGCATCGCGCACGAGCTGCTGGCCGATATCGACAAGGAAACCGTCGATTTCATCCCCAACTACGATGAATCCGAGAGTGAACCAACGGTCTTGCCGGCGCGTTCCCCCAACCTGCTGGTCAACGGCTCCTCGGGTATCGCGGTCGGCATGGCGACCAATATCCCGCCGCACAACCTCACCGAGGTGATCAACGGCTGCGTGGCCCTGATCGAGGTTCCGGACATCGATCTGAATGCCCTGATGGAGATCATTCCGGCGCCGGATTTTCCGACCGCGGGCATCATCAACGGCGTGGCCGGGGTGCGGGATGCCTATCGCACCGGTCGCGGCAAGGTCTACATCCGCGCGCGCACCGAGTTCGAGGAGATGGACAGCGGCCGCCAGCGTATCGTGGTCACTGAATTGCCCTACCAGGTCAACAAGGCGCGCCTGCTGGAGAAGATCGCGGAGCTGGTCAAGGAAAAGAAGATCGAGGGCATTTCCGAACTGCGCGACGAGTCCGACAAGGACGGCATGCGCATGGTCATCGAGCTGCGCCGTGGCGAGGTCGGCGAGGTGGTGCTGAACAACCTGTTCAAGCAGACCCAGATGCAGAGCGTGTTCGGGATCAACGTGGTGGCCCTGGTGGACGGCCAGCCACGCACCCTGAACCTGAAGCAGCTGCTGGAGTATTTCATTCGCCATCGCCGCGATGTAGTCACCCGGCGCACCCTGTTCGATCTGCGCAAGGCCCGCGACCGGGCCCATATCCTGGAGGGCCTGGCGGTTGCGCTGGCCAATATCGACGAGGTCATCGCCCTGATCAAGGCCGCCCCCAGCCCGGCCGAGGCCAAGAAGAAGTTGGTCGAGCGCGCCTGGCAGTCGGGTACGGTCGAGGCCATGCTGGCGCGCGCCGGGGCGGACGCCTCGCGCCCCGAAGACCTGCCGCCGGGCTTCGGTCTGACTGACGCGGGCTATCGTCTGACCGAGACCCAGGCCCAGGCCATCCTCGATCTGCGCCTGCAGAAGCTGACCGGTCTGGAACAGGACAAGATCATCAAGGAGTTCGAGGAGATCCTGGAGCGGATCGCCGAACTGCTGGAGATTCTCTCCAACCCCGATCGCCTGATGGCGGTCATCAGGGAGGAACTGATCGAGATCCGCGATCAGTTCGGCGACGAGCGCCGCAGCGAGATCGCGCATACCCGCCTAGACCTGACCCTGGAAGACCTGATCACCGAGGAGGACGTGGTGGTCACGATGTCACACCTCGGCTATGCCAAGGCGCAGCCTCTGGACGTGTACCGGGCGCAGCGACGCGGTGGCAAGGGCAAGGCGGCGACCGCGACCAAGGAAGAGGACTTCGTCGAGAAGCTGTTCGTGGCCAACACCCACGACACGATTCTCTGTTTCTCCAGCCGCGGCAAGTGCTACTGGCTGAAGGTCTACGAGCTGCCGCAGGCCGGGCGCAACGCGCGCGGGCGGCCGATGAACAACCTGCTGCCACTCGAGGAGGGCGAACGCATCAATGCGGTGCTGCCGATCCGCGAGTACGAACAGGGCAGGTACATCTTCATGGCGACCGCCTCGGGCACGGTCAAGAAGACCCCGCTGGTGGACTTCTCGCGCCCCCGCTCCAGCGGCATCATCGCCGTGGACCTGCGCGAAGACGACCAGCTCATCGGAGTCGAGCTGACCGACGGGCAGCAGACAGTGATGCTGTTCAGCTCGGCCGGCAAGGCGCTGCGCTTCGACGAGTCCACGGTGCGCTCCATGGGGCGTACCGCCTGTGGCGTGCGCGGCATCCGGCTCGGTGAAGGGCAGCGCGTGATATCGCTGATCGCCGGGAGCGAAGGCGATGTACTTACCGCCACCGAGAACGGCTTTGGCAAGCGGACCCCGATCGAGCAGTTCCCGGTCAAGGGACGTGCCGGCATGGGCGTGATCTCGATCAAGACCAGCGATCGCAATGGCGAGCAGGTGGGCGCGGTGCGGGTATTCGATGGCGACGAGATCATGCTCATCACCGACGGCGGCACCCTGGTGCGCACCCCGGTGGCGGATGTCTCGCGTATGAGCCGCGACACCCAGGGGGTCAAGCTGATCACCCTGAGCAAGGGCGAAAAGCTGATCGGCATCGCCCGTATCGAGGCGCTGGAGGATGATTCTGCGGATGATGGTGAGGCCGGGGATGGCTGAATTTACCGCCAAGGACGCAAAGGGCGCGAAGGGGTATTGCATCGGGGAAACATAGGATGGCAAAGCGTAGCCTTCCTATCGGTTTTCTCCGGATTGGCGGGGCAATAGAGTGTTTTTTATGCCTTGGCGTCCTTGGCGGTTAATTTATTGATGATGGAATAAGAGAATGGCACGAGTATTCAATTTCAGCGCCGGTCCGGCGGCGCTTCCGGAGGCAGTATTGAAGCAGGCGCAGGAGGAGATGCTGGACTGGCATGGCGCCGGCATGTCGGTGATGGAGATGAGCCATCGTGGCAAGGAGTTCATGTCGATCGCCGAGCAGGCGGAGGCCGATCTGCGCGAGCTGATGGCGATCCCCGACAACTACAAGGTGCTGTTCCTGCAGGGCGGCGCCTCCAGCCAGTTCGCCATGGTGCCGATGAACTTGATGGCCGAAGGCGACGAGGCGGAATACTTCCTCACCGGTGCCTGGTCCAAGAAGGCGATTGCCGAGGCGAAGCGCTACGGCAAGGTCAACGTGGTTGCCGATACCAGCGACAGCAAGTTCACCACCCTGCCGGAAGAGGGCAGTGTGAGCTTCAGCCCGGATGCGGATTATGTGCACTACACGCCCAACGAGACCATCCAGGGCATCGAGTTCAACTATGTTCCGGATACTGGCGCGGTGCCGCTGGTGGCGGACATGTCCTCGACCATCCTGTCGCGGCCTATCGATGTCAGCCGCTTTGGCATCATCTACGCCGGCGCGCAGAAGAACGTCGGCCCGGCCGGCCTGACCATCGTGATCGTGCGTGACGACCTGATCGGCGGCGCCGGTGACCAGGTGCCGGCGATGATGAACTACGCCACCCATGCCGAGAACGGCTCCATGTACAACACGCCGCCAACCTACAGCTGGTACCTGGCCGGCCTGGTTTTCGCCTGGCTGAAGGGGCAGGGCGGTCTGGCGAAGATGGGGGAGATCAACCAGCGCAAGGCGGCCATGCTGTACGACGCGATCGACGCCAGTGATTTCTACAACAACCCGGTAGAGAAGCCCTATCGTTCCTGGATGAACGTGCCCTTCACCCTGGCCGATGCCGAGCTGGACGGGAGGTTCCTGGAAGAGGCCGCTGCAGCCGGACTCAAGACCCTCAAGGGCCACCGCTCCATCGGCGGCATGCGCGCCAGCATCTACAACGCCATGCCCGAGGAAGGCGTCAAGGCGCTGGTCGAGTTCATGGCCGAGTTCGAGCGCACGAACGGGTAAGAAATCCACCGCAAAGGACGCCAAGGGCATGCAGGTGCGAGTCCAACTTCTTAAGCAGGGTGTGCTTTGCGCTCTTCGCGTCCTTGGCGGTTAATATTCAGGAACCAGAAGACATGTTCAAGATTCAAACCCTCAATAACATCTCCGTGGCCGGGCTGGACCGTCTGCCGCGTGATCAGTACGAAGTGGCCTCCGAGATCACCCATCCCGACGCCATCCTGGTGCGTTCGGCCAAGATGCACGACATGGATCTGCCGGACACGGTCAAGGCCATCGGCCGCGCGGGTGCCGGGGTCAACAATATCCCGGTCGACCGCATGACCGAGATCGGTGTGCCGGTATTCAATGCGCCGGGCGCCAACGCCAACGCGGTCAAGGAGCTGGTCCTGGCCGGTATGCTGATGGCGGCGCGCAATATCGGCCAGGCCTGGCGTTTCGCCACCGCGCTGGAAGGCGAGGATGCCGAGATCACCAAGGCCGTGGAGGCGGGCAAGAAGAACTTCGTCGGTTTCGAACTGCCCGGGCGTACCCTCGGGGTGGTCGGCCTGGGGGCCATCGGTGTACGTATCGCCAACGCCGCCCGTGCGCTTGGGATGAACGTGGTCGGTTACGATCCGACCATTACCGTAAAATCGGCCTGGCAGCTGGATGCCGGCGTGCAGCAGGCCCTGTCGGTCGACGACCTGGTGTCGCGCGCCGATTTCATCACCTTCCACGTGCCGCTCAACGAGCATACCGCGAACATGATCAATGCCGAGCGCCTGGCCCTGATGAAGCCGGGGGGTGTGCTGCTCAATTTCGCGCGGAATGGAATCATCGATGACGAAGCGGCGGTAAAGGCGCTGGACGACGGGCATCTGTATGCCTATGTGTGCGATTTTCCCAGCAACCTGCTCAAGGACCATCTGCGTGTGATCACCTTGCCGCACCTCGGCGCCTCCACCCGTGAGGCCGAGGAAAACTGTGCGGTGATGGTGGTGGACGAGGTGCGCGACTGGCTGGAGAACGGCAACGTCCACAACTCCGCCAATTTCCCCGAGATACAGCTGGCCAGGGGCGAGGGTTATCGCCTGGCTGTGGTCAATGCAAACGTGCCGAACATGCTGGGCCAGGTCTCCAGCCTGCTGGCGGACGCGGGGCTCAATATCACCGATATGCTCAACAAGTCGCGCGACGAGATTGCAGTGACCCTGATCGACGTGGACGGCGCGCCGGAGCCCTCGGTGGCGGAGGCCATCGCCAGTATCGAAGGCGTGCTCTCGGTGCGTTGTCTGGGGTGTTGATGCGTGAAACCACAAAGGGCACGAAGAACACAAAGGTATCGTAAAGGGTACATTTGCCTTGATCACCGATCGTGACATTGTGTTATCGCGCTGTAACGGGGCGAATTCTGTCACGGCCTTTGTGTTCTTCGTGGTGAGATGACTGAATGAGTGAAGAAGAACAGCTTGGCGAGATTCGCAAACGTATCGACGCGCTGGACGAGCAGATCCAGGATCTGCTCAATCAGCGCGCCGAGGCGGCGATGGAGGTCGCGCGGATAAAGCTGGCGGCCGACCCGAATGCAGTCTTCTATCGCCCGGAACGTGAGGCCGAGGTGCTGCGGCGGGTCAAGGAGCGTAACAGGGGGCCCCTGGGTGACGAGGAGGTCGCGCGTCTGTTCCGTGAGATCATGTCGGCCTGCCTGGCATTGGAGCGGCCGCTCAAGGTCGCCTATCTCGGGCCGGAGGGGACTTTCACCCAGGCCGTTGCACTGAAACATTTCGGTCATTCGGTGAGTGCGGTGTCCATGACCAGCATCCCGGATGTGTTCCAGGAGGTGGAAACCGAGGTGGCCGATTACGGGGTGGTCCCGGTGGAGAATTCCTCGGAGGGTGTGATCAATCACACCCTGGACATGTTTCTTTCCTCGCCGCTGAAGATCTGCGGCGAGGTCTCCCTGCGCATTCATCACAACCTGCTGGGCAGACCGCAGGCGCTGGAGGGTATCCGCACTGTGTTTTCCCACCAGCAGTCGCTGGCGCAGTGTCGTGGCTGGCTGGACCGCCATCTGCCCTTTGTCGAGCGGGTGGCGGTTGGCAGCAATGCAGAGGCCGCCAGGCTGGCCGCCGAAACCGAACACACCGCGGCCATTGCCGGTGACATGGCCGCCGAGTTGTACGGCCTGGAGACACTGGAGTCCAATATCGAGGACGAGGCCGACAACACCACGCGTTTCCTGGTGATCGGCCGGCGTGGGACCCAGCCGTCCGGCAGTGACAAGACCAGCCTGCTGGTCTCCACCCGCAATGAATCCGGCGGTCTTTATCACCTGCTGCAGCCCCTGGCGGGCCATGGCATCAGCATGACGCGCATCGAGTCGCGTCCCTCGCGCCGTGGCAACTGGGACTATGTGTTCTTCATCGACCTGCTTGGCCATCGGGACGACCCGGAGGTGGCCAAGGCACTGGGGGAACTGCGCGACATGGCCGGCATGTACAAGGAGCTGGGCTCCTATCCGCAGTCCGCGCTGTAGGGGTGTTGCATGAGTGAAAACCGTTTTATCGATCGTGCGGCACCGGGCATTGCCCATCTGCAGCCCTATGTGCCGGGCAAGCCCGTGTCGGAACTGGAACGGGAGCTCGGGATCAGTGATTCCATCAAGCTGGCGTCCAATGAGAGCCCGCTGGGGCCGAGTCCCCGTGTACTGGAGGCGATTCGTGGGGAACTGCCGGAGCTGACCCGCTATCCCGATGGCGGGGCCTATGCGCTGCGTGCGGAACTGGCGCGCCGCCATGAGGTCGCACCGGCGTGCATCACCATCGGCAACGGCTCCAACGACGTACTGGACATGATCGCGCGGGTGTTTCTGTACCCGGGGCGCGAGAGCCTGTTCTCCGAACATGCATTCGCGGTCTATCCGCTCAGCAGCATGGCGGTCGGCGCGACGCTGCGCCAGGCCCCGGCGAGGAACTTCGGGCACGATCTCCAGGCCATGGCCGCGATGGTCAACCAGGCGACCGGCGTGGTCTGGATTGCCAACCCGAACAATCCTACCGGCACCTGGCTGACGGAAGCGGCGCTGCGCGATTTCATCGCCTCCTTGCCGGAGGAGGTCATCGTCGTGGTCGACGAGGCGTATTTCGAATATGTCCGGCCGGTGCATGCGGATTACCCGGATACCAGCTGCTGGCTGTTGGAATTCCCCAACCTGGTGGTGACCCGTACCTTCTCCAAGGCCTATGGGCTGGCCTCGCTGCGCATCGGTTACGGCCTGTCGCACCCGGACGTGGCCGATCTGTTGAACCGGGTGCGTCAACCCTTCAACAGCAACAGCCTTGCCCAGGTGGCGGCGATCGCTGCGCTGCAGGACCCGGATTACGTGCAGCGTTCGGTGGAACTCAACAATGCCGGACTGAAACAGCTGGGTGAAGGTTTCCAGCGCCTCGGACTGCCCTTTATACCTTCGGTCGGTAATTTCATCAGTGTGGATGTCGGGCGGCCGGCCGCCGAGGTCGACCTGGCGCTGTTGAATCGTGGTGTCATCACCCGCCCGGTCGAGAACTACGGCCTCAAGGGTCACTTGCGGGTCAGCGTCGGTACCGCGGAAGAAAACGCCCGTTGCCTGGATGCGCTGGAGCAGGTGCTGTGAGCCGCCTGGTCGGCACACTGGCGGTCATCGGGGTGGGCCTGATCGGTGGTTCGCTGGCGCGTGCCCTGCGTCAGGCGGGGCAGGTCGAGCGTGTCATCGGTTGTGGGCGCGGGCGGGAGAACCTGGAGCGCGCCGTCGAGTTGGGCGTGATAGACAGCTATACCCATGATGTCGGCGAGGCGGTACGGGAGGCTGACATGGTGTTCGTGGCGGTCCCGCTGGGCGCCATGCTCGGCGTGTTCGAGGCGATGTGCGGAAACCTGCGCGACGATGCCGTGGTGACCGACGGTGGCAGCGCCAAGGCCTCGGTGATCGCGGATTTCAGGGCCGCCTGCGGGAAACATGCGGCGCGTTTCGTGCCGGGCCATCCGATCGCCGGGACCGAGCACAACGGGGTCGAGGCCTCCTTCGCGGCGCTGTACCGGAACCGGCGGGTGATCCTGACACCGGAAGCGGATACGCAGAAGGAGGCGAGCGAGCGGGTTGCCGCCATGTGGCAGGCCTGTGGCGCCGAAGTGGTGATGATGGGCGTGCAGCGTCACGATCAGGTGTTGGCCGCTACCAGCCATCTGCCGCACATGCTGGCATTCGGCTTGGTGGATGCCCTGGCACGGATGGACGAGCACGATGACATTTTTCGTTTCGCCGCTGGCGGTTTCCGGGACTTCACCCGTATCGCCTCCAGCAACCCGGTGATGTGGCGCGATATCTGTATTGCCAACCGGGAGGCGCTATCGCGCATGATGCATGGCTTTGCCGATGAGATGAAAGATCTGGCAAGTTCCATCGAGGCGGCCGATGCCGAGCACCTGTTGGCGATTTTCGAGCGCGCCAAGGCGGCGCGCGACGCCTACGTGGACGGGATAGACGATTCCGGTTAACCCGCTATTCGGAAGGTATGTCGAGGATGCCGGGTGCTGGCCGAGGTGGTCTGGCCGTCGGTCGGTATGGTAGCCTTCTGCGCCTTTCAGGATACACAGGTATATCAGGGTGTCTTCCAATCTTCGATTCGAGGTCCGGCCGGGCGGTGTGCTGCGCGGCGATATCCGGGTGCCGGGCGACAAGTCCATCTCCCATCGCTCCATCATGCTCGGCTCGCTTGCGTGGGGCACGACGCAGGTGGAGGGTTTTCTCGAGGGCGATGACGCCCTGGCGACGCTGCGGGCCTTCCGTGCCATGGGCGTGGAGATTGAGGGGCCGGCCGATGGAAAGGTGACCATTCACGGCGTGGGCACGCACGGCCTGCAGGCGCCGGATGAGCCGCTGGACCTGGGTAATTCGGGGACCTCGATGCGACTGCTCGCCGGCCTGCTGGCCGGTCAGGGGTTCGAGGTGACGCTGATCGGTGACGATTCGCTGTCGCGTCGGCCCATGAAGCGGGTCACCGAGCCCCTGGCGCTGATGGGGGCCGAGATCAACACCACGCCCAAGGGCACTGCGCCGCTGGTTATACGACCGGTGGACGGCCTGCGTGGCATCGACTACGAGATGCCGGTGGCCAGTGCGCAGGTCAAGTCCTGCCTGTTGCTGGCCGGCCTCTACGCGGACGGCGAGACCTGGGTCACCGAGCCGGCGCCCACCCGTGACCATACCGAGCGCATGCTGCGCGGCTTCGGCTACGAGGTGATGGAGGAGGGACCGCGACGCGGTCTGCGCGGTGGCGGCAGCCTCACGGCCTGTGATATCGATGTGCCCTCTGACATCTCTTCCGCGGCCTTCTTCCTGGTCGGGGCAAGCATCGCGGAGGGCTCGGAGCTGACGCTGCGCCACGTGGGCATGAACCCGACCCGCGATGGCGTGATCAACATCCTGCGTCGGATGGGGGCCGATATCGTGGTCAGCAATGAACGCGAGGTAGGCGGCGAACCGGTGGCCGACCTGCGCGTCCGCTCGGCCAGACTGAAGGGCATCCGCATACCCAAGGACCAGGTGCCGCTGGCCATCGACGAGTTCCCCGCGTTGTTCGTCGCGGCGGCCTGCGCAGAGGGCGAGACGGTTCTCACCGGCGCCGAGGAGCTGCGGGTCAAGGAGTCCGATCGTATCCAGGTCATGGCCGATGGGCTGCAGGCACTCGGAGTACAGGCGGACCCGACGCCGGACGGCATCGTCATCCAGGGCGGTTCGCTCTCGGGCGGGCGGGTCGACAGCCATGGCGATCACCGCATCGCGATGGCCTTTGCCATGGCCGCGTTGCGCGCCGACGGCGAAATCGTCATCGATGACTGTGCCAATGTGAACACCTCGTTCCCGGGTTTCGTGGCGCTGGCCGCTTCGACCGGGCTGCAGATCGGGGCCTCCGATGAGTGATCCAGTCCCGGTCATCACCATCGACGGCCCCAGCGGCTCGGGCAAGGGCACGGTATCGGCGCGGGTGGCCGGGGCGCTTGGCTGGCACATCCTGGACTCCGGCGCGCTCTACCGACTGACCGCCTTTGCGGTCGAAAAATCGGGAAGTGACTTCAACAATCCATCCCAAGCCGCGGAAATAGCGCGAAAACTCGATGTGAAATTTGCGGATGGAAAGGTCTATCTGGACGGCGAAGACGTGTCCCTAGCCATCCGCACCGAGCAGGCAGGCAACAACGCCTCCAGGGTCGCGGCGATGCCGGAGGTGCGGGCTGCGCTGCTGGACTGGCAGCGCGAGGCTGCCCGTCTGCCGGGCCTGGTTGCCGACGGCCGGGACATGGGCACGACCGTGTTCCCCGATGCGCCGCTCAAGGTGTTTCTGACCGCAAGCGCGGAAGAACGGGCCGAAAGACGCTATAAGCAGTTGAAAGAAAAGGGGATAGCGTCTAATATTGCCGATCTTGCAGCAGAGATACGTGAACGCGATGAGCGCGACAGCTCTCGCAGTGCTTCACCGTTGGCGCCTGCCGAGGGCGCGTTGACCATCGATTCGACCGCCATGACGATCGACGAGGTGGTCGCAAGGATACTGCTGGCCGCGCGGGAGCGTGGCCTGTCGTAGTTGCAGTCCCGCCTTGCCGGGGCTGTTTGTTTTGGGGCTTGTCCCCTGTTAAACCGGGTGTGGCCAGTGATGGCTGCGTTTGTTCAACATCAACCAATGCCGCACAGGCCATCTGGTCGAGCGGTTCGAGCAGTCCGTGAACAACGGGCTATTAGGTACACACATCATGTCTGAAAGTTTTGCCGAGCTCTTCGAAGAGAGCCTCAATACCACCAACCTCCAACCGGGTACCATCGTCATCGGTACCGTTGTCGCCATCGACGGCGACTATGTCATCGTCAACGCGGGCCTCAAGTCCGAGGGCGTAATCCCCGTCAGCCAGTTCATGGACAAGGATGGGAACATCGAAGTCGAAGTAGGCGATCAGGTCGAAGTCTCCCTGGATGCCGTGGAGGATGGCTCCGGCGCGACCCGGCTGTCGCGCGAAAAGGCCAAGCGCCATCATGCATGGCAGAAGCTCGAGAAGGCTTTCGAAAACGAAAAGATCGTCACCGGCCGCATCAACGGCAAGGTCAAAGGCGGTTTCACCGTCGAACTCGATCAGATCCGCGCCTTCCTGCCAGGTTCCCTGGTGGATGTGCGCCCCGTGCGTGACACCGCCTACCTGGAAGGCAAGGACCTGGAGTTCAAGGTCATCAAGTTGGACCAGAAGCGCAACAACGTCGTGGTCTCGCGCCGTGCGGTGGTCGAGCAGGAGTACAGCGAAGAGCGCGAAAAGCTGCTCGAGGGTCTGGCAGAGGGTCAGGTCGTCAAGGGCGTCATCAAGAACCTCACCGACTACGGTGCGTTCGTCGACCTGGGCGGCATCGACGGCCTGCTGCACATCACCGACATGGCCTGGAAGCGGGTCAAGCACCCCTCCGAGGTAGTCGAGATCGGTGACGAGATCGACGTCAAGGTGCTCAAGTTCGACCGCGAGAAGATGCGTGTCTCGCTGGGCCTGAAGCAACTGGGCGAGGATCCGTGGGTCAACATCACCCGCCGCTACCCGGAAGGCACCCGCCTGTTCGGCAAGGTCACCAACATCGCCGACTACGGCGCCTTCGTCGAGATCGAGGACGGCGTGGAAGGCCTGGTGCACGTCTCCGAGATGGACTGGACCAACAACAACATGCACCCGAGCAAGGTGGTGCAGCTCGGCCAGGAGGTCGAGGTTGTGGTGCTGGATATCGACGAGGAGCGTCGCCGCATTTCGCTGGGCATGAAGCAGTGCCAGGCCAACCCCTGGGAGGAGTTCGGCGAGAAGTTCAAGAAGGGCGACCGCGTCACTGGCACCATCAAGTCGATCACCGATTTCGGTATCTTCATTGGCCTGGATGGCGGCATCGACGGCCTGGTGCACCTGTCCGACATCTCCTGGGACGACACCGGCGAGGACATGATCCGCAACTACAAGAAGGGCCAGGAGCTCGAGACGGTGGTGCTGGCGGTCGATCCGGAGCGCGAGCGTATCTCGCTGGGCATCAAGCAGCTGGACAAGGACCCGTTCTCGACCTGGCTGGCGACCCACGACAAGGGTTCCATCGTTACCGGCACCGTGCGTGAGGTCGATGCCAAGGGTGCGGTGATCGACCTGGAAGAGGGCGTCGAAGGCTACCTGCGTGCCTCCGACCTGTCGCGCGATCGTGTCGAGGATGCACGCAGCGTGCTGAAGGAAGGTGACAGCGTCGAGGCCAAGTTCATGGGCGTCGATCGCAAGAACCGCACCATCAGCCTGTCGGTCAAGGCCAAGGACTACGACGAGGAAAAGGCGGTCATCTCGCAGTACAACAGCGATGCCAGCAGTGCCGGCACGACCTCCATGGCTGATCTGCTCAAGGAGCAGCTCGAGGCCGACAAGAAGTAAGCGGCAGACCACCGAAACAGCGGGGCGGCGTGAGCGCGTCGTCCCGCAAACCAACGGAAGCATGTAATGACCAAATCGGAACTGATCGAAGTCATTGCCAGGGAGCAGAGCCACTTGGCGTACCGCGATGTGGAATTGGCGGTCAAATGCATGATCGAGCAGATGAGCCGTGCGCTCGCCACGGGTGACCGTATCGAGATTCGCGGCTTTGGCAGTTTCTCGCTGCACTACCGTCCGCCGCGTGTGGGGCGTAACCCCAAGACCGGTGACTCGGTGCAGCTTTCAGGCAAGTACGTGCCGCACTTCAAGCCGGGCAAGGAGTTGCGCGAGCGGGTGAACAACGGTTACCTGCGGGAGCTGGAAGAAAACGCCTGAGTACGGCACTTTCGTTGAATGCTGAAAAAACCGGCCAGGCGCCGGTTTTTTCTGTCCGTGGTAACGCCTGGGCGAGGTTCAGATCTTCTTTGCCTGTGCCACGGCATTGCCGATATAGCTCAGCGGTGTCAGTGCCCGCAGTGCGGCCTTGGCCTCTTCCGGCAGATCCAGTCCGTCGACAAAGGCCTGCATGCCTTCCTGGTCGACCCGGTTACCGCGTGTCAGCTCCTTGAGCTTTTCGTAGGGCTTTTCGATGCCGTAGCGGCGCATCACCGTCTGTATGGGTTCGGCCAGCACCTCCCAGTTGTCGAGCAGGTCATCCGCCAGGCGCTGCTCGTTGGCCTCCAGCTTGCCGATGCCACGCTGGATCGACTGTAGCGCGATCAGGGTGTAGGCGAAGCCCGCGCCCATGTTGCGTAGCACGGTGGAGTCGGTCAGGTCTCGCTGCCAGCGTGAGACAGGCAGCTTCATGGCCAGGTGGTCGAACAGGGCGTTGGCGATACCCAGGTTGCCCTCACCATTCTCGAAGTCGATCGGGTTTACCTTGTGCGGCATGGTGGACGAGCCCACTTCGCCGGCCACGGTCTTCTGTTTGAAATAGCCCAGTGATATATAGCCCCAGACATCCTGGGCGAAATCGATCAGGATGGTGTTGGCGCGGGCAATGGCGTCGAACAGCTCGGCCATGTAGTCGTGCGGCTCGATCTGTATGGTGTAAGGGTTCCAGGTCAGGCCCAGCGACTCGACGAACTCCTTGGCGAAGGCGGGCCAGTCGATCTCGGGATAGGCGGACAGGTGGGCGTTGTAATTGCCGACGGCGCCATTGATCTTGCCCAACAGCTCCACCGCAGCAATCTGGGCGCGCTGCCGCTGCAGGCGGTGCACCACGTTCGCCATCTCCTTGCCGAGTGTCGTTGGCGAGGCCGGCTGGCCGTGGGTGCGCGACAGCATGGGTTTGTCCGCATGCTCGTGCGCCAGTGCACGTATCGCCTCGATGGTCCGGTCGATCTGGGGCAGCAGCACCTGTTCGCGGCCTGCGCTCAACATCAGGGCGTGTGAGAGGTTGTTGATGTCCTCCGAGGTGCAGGCGAAGTGGATGAATTCGCTGACGGCCTCGAGCTGCTCGTTGCCGGCGATCCGTTCCTTGAGGAAATACTCGACTGCCTTGACGTCATGGTTGGTGGTGCGCTCGATCTCCTTGATGCGTTGTGCATCGGTTTCGCTGAAACCGGCGACGATATCGTCCAGCAGGGCGTTGGTGGCATCGGAAAAGCTTGGGACCTCCGCAATGCCCGGGTGGCGGGAGAGGGCCTGCAACCAACGTACCTCGACCGTCACCCGCCGGGTGATGAGGCCGTATTCACTGAAGATGGGGCGCAGTGCCTCGGTTTTGCTGCCGTAGCGGCCGTCGATAGGGGTGACTGCGGTGAGGGTGCTCAGTTGCATGCCTGTTGCTCCGTAATAGGGTCGGCAAAGACCAACAATTATACAGTGTCAGGGCTTGTGTTTGGCGATGGCACGGTTTCGGATCAGCACGATGTTTCTTCGCGGGCAAGCCCGCTCCTACGGGGGGCGGTGTGTAGGAGCAGCCTTGGCAGCGAATGTTTTCGGGTGGGTCAGATTTTTCGTGGGTCCACAACCGGTGCCGGCTGTTGCTGGCTGTCGGAGCCCATGCGCTCCTTGGCGCTGTCGATCACCTCGGAGGTCTTTTCCTTGGCGCTCTGGTAGACCTCGGCAGTCTTCTCCTTCACCGATTCGACGGCCTCGGCCGTTGCGTTGGAGGCATTGTCGAGGGCCTGCTTGCCCGTGTCGACCAGCTCACCGGTTTTCTCCTTGGTGGCCTGCCATACGCTGCTGCCAAGATCCTTGGCATCATCGGCCAGTTTCTCTGCCTTTTCGCTGACAGGTGCATTGGACTGCGTGCTCGCGGGCGGCGCGTCTGCCTGTCCATTGGAACTGTTGTCGCTGCAGGCAGCCAGGGTGAGGACGCCGGTGATGGTTGCCAGCAGCAGGATGGATTGCTTCATTGTTGTTTCCCGTTTGAGTGAGTGATGGATGGGATAGTGACAGCATTCAGCGCTCAGGGTTCAAGCAGATCCTGGGCAATTTCCGTGGTTTTGCGCCGGCGCATGATCAGCTGCCAGCGGCGTCCCCCGCATTGCCGCCACAGTACCGCAGCACGGATGCCTGCCAGCAGGATACTGCGGATCTGCTCCGCGATCTGCGGGTTTTGCAGATACAGCGGTTCCCCGCGCACCAGGATCTGCGGCTGTACCGGGCTGATGTACTGTTGGTAGAGGCGCGCGAGGTGGGCCGTGCGCGAGTAATCGGCCAAGTCGAAATGACGGGTCTTTTGCTCGAGTATTTCCAGGTCCTTGCCCAGCGCCTCGAAGCGGGGACGGTCCTTGAGCAGTTTGTCGCCATGGGTGATCAGCGAGATGGCATAGCGGGCGACCTCGAGGTCGCGTCGGGCCGGTTGGTCGAGCTGCATTATCAGCGTGCTCAGTCCGGTCTCCAGGCCGGCGATGCCGCCATACACGGCCTCGACCGAGTCGGGCGTGAACTGGAACAGGGATTCGATACTGGATTGCAGCGCTGCCTGCTCGCACTGGCCATTGCGGGCCAGCGCGGTGACCAACTGCGCTGCCTGGAACACGCCGGCCAGGGCGATCGTGCGATCGCGATCGTCGTGCCGGCCACTCACTGGATGATCCCGCCGCCCAGGCACACCTCGTCCTGGTAGAACACCACCGACTGCCCCGGGGTGAGCGCGCGCTGGGCCTGGTCGAAGCGCACATGGGCCGTATCGCCGGCAATGCGCACCTCACAGTCCTGCAACGGCTGACGGTGGCGGCAACGCGCCTGGCAGCGAAAGGATGCAGCAGGCGGCGTACCGGCGACCCAGTGCAGTTGTTCCGCATCCAGTTCCTGGCGCATCAGGGCAGGGTGGTCGTGTCCCTGTGCCACCAGCAGCACGTTGCGCTGCAGGTCTTTTTGGACCACGAACCAGGGTCTGTCGTCGTGTGTGCGGGTGCCGCCGATGCCCAGCCCCTGGCGCTGACCGATGGTGTAGTACATCAGCCCCTGGTGCTCGCCCAGCGTCTCGCCCTCGAGGGTTTCAATGCGGCCGGGGTTGGCCGGCAGATAGCGGGCGAGGAAGTCCCGGAAGCGGCGCTCGCCGATGAAACAGATGCCGGTGCTGTCCTTCTTGCGGAAATTGGCGAAGCCGGCCTGTTCCGCGATTCGGCGCACCTCGGATTTGTCCAGGGCATGCAGCGGAAACAGGGCATGCCGCAGGGCGGCCTGACCCAGCATGTAGAGGAAATAGGTCTGGTCCTTGTTCTCGTCATGAGCCCTGATCAGCTGCACCGAGTCGCCGCTGCGGCGCACGCCGGCATAGTGCCCGGTGGCGATGCGGTCGGCACCCAGTTCCAGCGCGTAATCGAGGAACGCCTTGAACTTGATCTCGCGGTTGCACAGCACGTCCGGATTGGGTGTGCGCCCGGCACGGTATTCATCGAGAAAGTAGGCAAACACCCGGTCCCAGTACTCGGCCGAAAAATTGACGGTCAGCAACTCGATGCCCAGCCGATCGGCGACCTGTCGGGCATCGGCCAGGTCCTCGGCGGCAGAGCAGTGGTCCCCGCTGTCGTCCTCCCCCCAGTTCTTCATGAACAGCCCGCGTACCCGGTGTCCGGCCTCGACCAGGCGCAGGGCGGCCACCGAGGAGTCCACGCCGCCCGAGAGTCCGACGATGACGTCCAGCGGCCTATCCGCCATCGGGGGGGGCATTTCGTGCAGCAGATCCAGGGGGTAGGCCTTCCCGGCCATGGCGTCCTCCATGCACCGTCTGACCATGGGACTGCGGCTGTCCAGTCCGGGGCTGTCCAGTTGCCCGGGTGCCAGCCAGCAGGTATCCAGGATGTCCGGGTCGCGCGTCAGTCCGGGCTGCTCCTCGCCGACCCGGCCAATGAAACAGAAACGCAGGTAGGTGTCTCCGTGCGGCGGGATCTGCCAGCGATAGACGCCGAGCAGGGCCTCGGGCGTGAATGCGCGGCAGGTCTCCTCTCGCACCTCGCGGATGATGGCCTCGATCAGGGATTCACCTGCTTCCAGGTGGCCGGCGGGCTGGTTGAACACGATCTCGCCACGCGGTTTCTCTTTTACCAGCAGGTGCCGGCCATCGGCGTTGCGGATAACCGCGGCCACGGTAACTCGGGGGTGCCATCTCATGCGCCAATTCTATCGCCTTCGGGACGGTCTGCGGCGACCTTGTGTCACGCGGCGTGGAGTCGGGGCCACCTCGATCTGGCGGTAGGCACCGGGTTGCAGGCCGTTCAGCGTCCATTCGCCGACCGCTGCGCGTACCAGGCGCAGGGTGGGAAAGCCAACCGCTGCGGTCATGCGCCGCACCTGGCGGTTGCGTCCCTCACGGATCTGCAGTTCCAGCCAGGAGGTGGGGATGCTGGCCCGGTATCGGACCGGCGGCGTACGTGGCCAGATGGCCGGCTCGTCGATTTTTCTGGCGCGTGCCGGGCGGGTGGGGCCGTCCTTGAGCGTAACGCCCTTGCGCAGTGCCTTCAGGGCTGTTTTGTCGATCTCGCCCTCCACCTGCGCCCAGTAGGTCTTCCAGGTGGGCTTGCGCGGCTCGGTCAACTGGTGGGCCAGGGCGCCGTCGTCGGTCAGCAGCAGGAGTCCCTCGCTGTCCCGGTCCAGGCGGCCGGCCGGGTACACGCCGGGCAGTTCGATGTAATCGGCCAGGGTCTCGCGTCCTTCGGCATCGGTGAACTGGCTCAGCACGTTGAAGGGTTTATTGAAAAGTACAAGCCTGGGCATGCGCGATGTCGTGTTGGTTGATGCTAAAATGTGGCGTTTTCAAGCAACTGCAAGCGGATTAAGCAAGATGGCATTCGACAAGATACAGGTTCCTGCCGATGGGCAGCAGATCACCGTCAATTCCGACAATTCACTGAACGTGCCGGACAATCCCATCGTTCCCTTCATCGAGGGAGACGGTATAGGGGTGGATATTACCCCGGTCATGCAGAAAGTGGTGGATGCGTCGGTGGAGAAGGCTTACGGCGGCTCGCGCCGGATCGCCTGGATGGAGGTCTTCGCCGGCGAGAAGTCGACCCGTGTCTACGGCGAGGACGTGTGGCTGCCGGAGGAGACCATGCAGGCGGTGCGCGACTACGTGGTGTCGATCAAGGGCCCGTTGACCACTCCGGTTGGCGGCGGCATTCGCTCGCTGAATGTCAGCCTGCGCCAGGAACTCGACCTGTATGTGTGTCTGCGCCCGGTGCGCTATTTCAACGGCACGCCGAGCCCCCTGTTGTACCCGGAATACACCGACATGGTGATCTTCCGCGAGAACTCCGAGGATATCTATGCTGGCATCGAGTGGGCCGCCGGCAGTGACGAGGCGAAGAAGGTCATCGACTTCCTGCAGGATGAGATGGGCGTCACCAAGATCCGTTTTCCGGCCACCTCCGGCATCGGTATCAAGCCGGTGTCCAGCGAGGGCACCAAGCGCCTGGTGCGCAAGGCCATCCAGTACACCATCGACAACGATCGTGATTCCCTGACCCTGGTGCACAAGGGCAACATCATGAAGTTCACCGAGGGGGCCTTCAAGGAGTGGGGCTACGGGCTCGCGAAAGAGGAATTCGGTGCGGTCGAGATCGATGGCGGCCCCTGGTGCAGCTTCAAGAACCCGAACACCGGCAAGGAGATCGTGGTCAAGGACGTGATCGCCGACGCCTTCCTGCAGCAGATCCTGCTGCGCCCGCGGGAATATGACGTCATCGCCACCCTCAACCTGAACGGTGACTATATCTCCGATGCACTGGCCGCGCAGGTCGGCGGTATCGGGATCGCGCCGGGCGCCAACCTGTCGGATACCGTTGCCATGTTCGAGGCGACCCACGGCACCGCGCCCAAGTATGCCGGCCAGGACAAGGTCAATCCCGGTTCGCTGATCCTGTCGGCGGAGATGATGCTGCGGCACATGGGCTGGACCGAGGCGGCCGACCTGATCATCAAGGCCATGGGCGACGCGATCAGCGCCAAGACGGTGACCTACGACCTGGAACGCCTGATGGAAGGGGCTGAGTTGCTCAGTTGTTCGGCGTTCGGCGATGCGATGATCTCGCATATGTGAGGCGCGGCGCCCGCTGCGAAACAGCAAAAAGCCCGCCGGTCGGCGGGCTTTTTGCTGCGTTTCGGAAAGGCCCGAAAATCAGGCCATCGCCTGGGCGGAATGCAGTTTGAGTGCATGCAGGCCCTTGGGACCCTGTTCCACCTCGAACTCGACCCGCTGTCCCTCCTTGAGGGTGCGGTATCCATCCATTTCGATTGCGCTGAAATGCACAAAGATGTCCTGATCACCTTCATCCGGGGTTACAAACCCGTAACCCTTTGCATTGTTGAACCACTTTACTACACCAGTGACCATCTTCAGTCCTCCCATGGGGTATTTACATCTCCGATGCCCGCGAGGGACCGGCTGGTATTGTTGTTACCGGCACCCTTAATGTCGACATCGGTGGTCAAGTATAGCTTTTGTTTTGCCGGGGTCAAACAAGTGCTTGTATTTTCAATTGTTTTATATTTACTAATATGCTGTAAGAGCGGCCTGTGTAAATGTCCGTACGCAGTTCGCCATAAAGGATTGCCCTTGAAATCGCCCGTTTTCAACCCATCTGGCATAGGTCAGAATAAATACATTAAGAATATCCGGATTTTTGCCAGACCATGAGCAATGATCATCGACATGACGAAGGCGGCCTCGCGGTCGAGCCAGCAAAGCCGAAGCTCAAAAAGCCGCCGCTGTATAAAGTTATTCTGCTGAATGACGACTACACTCCCATGGAGTTCGTGGTGCATGTGCTCGAGCACTTTTTCTATATGGACAAGGAAAAGGCGACCCGCATCATGCTCCACGTGCATACACGCGGTGTGGGTGTGTGCGGCATATTCACCAAGGATGTCGCCGAGACCAAGGTCACCCAGGTGAACGAGTTTTCGCGCGCCAACCAGCACCCGCTGCTGTGTGACATGGAGGAGGCGTGAGGGATTTTTCCGGGGCCCGGGCGGTCTTATTCCGGAAGCACTGAGAAACAGGTAGAGGCATGTTGAGCAAAGAACTTGAATTCACGCTGAACCAGGCTTTCCGTGAGGCGCGGGAGTACCAGCATGAATTCATGACCATCGAGCACCTCCTGCTGGCCTTGCTGGACAACCCGGCGGCCGCGGAAGTGCTGCGTGCCTGTGCGGCCGATATGACCACGCTGCGCTCGGAACTGATCGAATTCCTCGAAGAGACCACGCCGCGCATGCCGCTGGACGAGGACCGTGAGACCCAGCCCACACTCGGTTTCCAGCGAGTGCTGCAGCGCGCGGTCTTCCATGTCCAGTCATCCGAGAAGAACGAGGTCACCGGCGCCAATGTGCTGGTGGCGATCTTCAGCGAGCAGGATTCGCAGGCGGTCTATTTCCTTGAGAAGCAGGACATCCATCGCCTGGACGTGGTGAACTACATCTCGCATGGCATCTCCAAGGTGCCGAGCGAGTCTCAGCACGAGCACGATGAGAGCGATGTGCCTGCGCAAACGGGGGAGGGGGAGGCCCGGCAGAGCGCCCTCGATACCTATGCCTCCAACCTCAACGAGCTGGCCCGCCAGGGCAAGATCGACCCGCTGATCGGGCGCCAACCCGAAGTCGAGCGAACCATCCAGATTCTGTGCCGGCGACGCAAGAACAATCCCCTGCTGGTAGGCGAGGCCGGGGTGGGCAAGACGGCCATTGCGGAAGGCCTGGCCAAGCGCATCGTGGACGGCGAGGTGCCGGAGGTGCTTTCTCCCTGCACCCTGTACGCCCTCGATCTCGGCGGCCTGGTGGCCGGAACCAAGTACCGGGGTGATTTCGAGAAACGCCTCAAGGCGATGCTGGTCGAGCTGAAGGCTCAGCCCGAGGCCGTGCTGTTCATCGACGAGATCCACACCATCATCGGCGCCGGCGCCGCTTCCGGCGGGGTCATGGATGCATCCAACCTGATCAAGCCCATGCTGGCCTCGGGTGATCTGCGTTGCATCGGTTCGACCACCTACCAGGAATACCGGGGCATCTTCGAAAAGGATCGCGCCCTGGCGCGGCGTTTCCAGAAGGTGGATATCGAGGAGCCCTCGGTCGAGGACACCATCCGTATCCTCAAGGGACTGAAATCCCGCTTCGAGGAGCACCACCAGGTCAAGTACTCGGCGCGGGCGCTGCGCTCTGCCGCCGAGTTAGCGGATAAGTTCATCAACGACCGCCACATGCCGGACAAGGCCATCGATGTGATCGACGAGGCGGGTGCAGCCAACCAGTTGCTGGCGCCCTCGCGCCGCAAGAAGACCATCGGGATAAACGAGATCGAGAGCATCGTGGCCAAGATCGCGCGGATTCCGCCGCGCAAGGTCTCGGCCAGCGATACCGAATCCCTGAAGAACCTGACGCGCGACCTGCAGATGGTGGTCTTCGGTCAGGATTCGGCCATAGAGGCCCTGTCGGCGGCGATCCGCATGAACCGCTCCGGGCTGGGCACTGACCAGAAACCGGTCGGCTCGTTCCTGTTCGCCGGCCCTACCGGGGTGGGCAAGACCGAGGTCACCCGCCAGCTCGCCCGCGTGCTCGGCATGCAGTTGATCCGTTTCGATATGTCCGAGTACATGGAGCGGCACACGGTGTCGCGCCTGATCGGTGCGCCACCCGGTTACGTGGGCTTCGACCAGGGCGGTCTACTGACCGAGGGGGTCAACAAGCATCCGCACGCGGTGCTGCTGCTCGACGAGATCGAGAAGGCCCATCCGGACGTGTTCAACCTGTTGCTGCAGGTGATGGACCATGGCACCCTGACCGACAACAACGGGCGCAAGGCTGATTTCCGCAACGTAATCATCATCATGACCACCAATGCCGGCGCCAGCGAGATGGCGCGCCGCTCGATCGGATTCGCGACCCAGGACCACAGCAGCGACGGCATGGAGGCCATCAACAAGCTGTTTACCCTCGAGTTCCGCAACCGCCTGGATGCAGTGATCCAGTTTGCTCCGCTGGACGAGCAGACCATCACGCACGTGGTGGACAAGTTCCTGTTCGAGCTCGAACAGCAGCTGCAGGAAAAGCAGGTGACCCTGTCAGTGGAACCGGATGCACGTGCCTGGCTGGCGCAACACGGCTACGACCCGCACATGGGCGCGCGCCCCATGGCGCGCCTGATTCAGGAGAAGATCAAGAAGGAGCTGGCGGAGCACCTGTTGTTCGGAGGCCTGGCTCAGGGGGGGGAGGTGCGTATCGGTATCGAGGGGGATGAACTGGCGTTCGATATTCGTCCCCGTTCAGTGCACTGAAGGCGTATCAGCGCTCGCGGTAGGTGATGCGTCCCTTGCTCAGGTCATAGGGTGTGAGCTCCACCTTGACCTTGTCGCCGGTGAGTATGCGGATATAGTGCTTGCGCATCTTGCCCGAGATATGTGCGGTCACCACGTGGCCGTTTTCCAACTCCACGCGGAACATGGTGTTGGGCAGTGTCTCGATCACTGTCCCTTCCATTTCGATTACATCTTCTTTCGCCATCGATAGATCCTGAGTCCGGTTGCGGCGGCGTTGCCGCGATGGGCGCGGAGTATAGCAAATCGAACCCGATTCAGGGGATTGCCGTGGTGTCGGCTCAGGAACCGTGCAGCTCCGGCACCCGGATCGCTTCGTGCACCCCGAATTCTCGCCACTGGTTCTCGCTGAAGACCTGCAGGGGTCTGAAATCGGCCTTGTAGCGCATCTTGTCCCAATCCCGCACCCAGTAGCCGAGATACAGGTAGGGCAGGCGCAGTGCCCGGCACAGTTCCAACTGGGAGAGCACTGCATGGGTGCCGAGGGAGCGCCTGGCTTCATCGGGGTCGAAGAAGGTGTATACCGCGGAAAGTCCGTCCTCGACGACGTCGGTGACAGCCGCCGCCATCAGGCGGTCGTGGCGGCGCAGCTCGAGGAAACGGGTATCGGACCAGTCGGTCATCAGGAAGCCGGCATAATCCTCCGGCGTTGGGTTGGCCATGCTGCCGTCGGCGTGCCGGGCGGCCATGTATCGGCAGTACAGTTCATAGTGTGCCTGTACAAAGCCACCGTCACGCGCTTCCATGTGGAGATCGCTGTTGCGGCGCAACAGGCGCCGGAAGCGGCGACGCATGGCGAAACGGTTTACCGGGATGCGCACGGACAGGCACTGCTTGCAGTTATCACATTGTGGCCGGTAGACCAGACCGCCACTGCGCCGGAACCCACGCTCGATCAGCCGGCTGTAGCGTGCCATGTTCATGGGGGCGTCGGGATCCACGAACAGGCTGCGTGATTCGCGATCAGGGAGATAACTGCACTCGTGCGCGGCCGAGATGCACAGGGGCAGGGGCTGTCGGTCCGGGCTCATGTTCGCGCGTGTTCCAGTTCGCTGCAGTCGATCGCCGGGGATTGCCAGATCGCGGGATCCTCTTCCCGGGAAACCGCCGCTTCGAGTTCATCCAGAAAGCGCTCGCGGAGGATCGTTTCCGCACCCATGCTGGCGAGGTGCGGGTTGAATACCTGGCAGTCCAGGAAGGCGTATTCGAATGCCGCGAGGTGTTCACAAAGATAGACCATCACGATCTTCGATGCACCGGGTATCCGGCTGAACATGGACTCGCCGAAGAAGGCGCGGCCGAGCACGATCCCGTACAGGCCGCCGACGAGTTCATCTGCCTGCCAGAGTTCGATCGAATGGGCGCGATGCTCACGGTGTAACCCGCTGTAGGCGGACTGCATCTCCGGCAGCAGCCAGGTGCCCTGCTGGTCCGCACGGGGTGCTGCACAGGCGCGGACGACCGCCTCGAAGGCGCTGTCCATGCGCAGCCGCAGCCCGCCGTGCCGCAACTGCCTGCGTAAACGGCGTGATACATGCACCCGCTCGGGGTAGAGCACGGTGCGTGGATCCGGGCTCCACCACAGGATGGGCTGGTCCTCGCTGTACCAGGGGAAGATGCCCCGGGCGTAGGCATTGAGCAGGCGTTGCGGCTGCAGGTCCCCACCAATGGCCAGCAGCCCGTCCGGATCCCTTTCGGCAAGCGAAGGATCGGGGAATGGGGTGTCTGCCGGGGTGCCATCGAGTTGAAAGATCATCGTGCGCGTCATTGTTGCACGGAATCGGATGGATTCGGGCGATAGGTAGGAGCTGCCTTGGCAGCGAACGACGAAGGCACGGCTCCAGGGATGGGGGAGATGTTTCTTCGCGGGCAAGCCCGCTCCTACGGGGGGCGTGATTTGGTGTAGGAGCTGCCTTGGCAGTGAATAGCTGCGCGATGGGGATAAAGATTCCTGAAAGATGGCCGATAATGCTGGCATGGCTGAAGAAATGCTCAATCTCGCCGTTGGTGCGACGATACAACTTCAACTGACCCTGCCACCGGACTCGCCGCGCGAGATGGTACGCGTGATCGGCTACCTGCCGGGCGGCAGCCTGATCGTGACCACGCCGACCACAAACGGCAATGTGAAGATCGTGCGTGAAGGGCAGGTCTACAAGGTGCGCATGCTGCGAGGCGACAGTATGGTTGGCTTCGAGGCCAAGGTGCTGAGTTCGGTGCTCAAGCCTTATCCACACCTGTACCTGCAGTATCCGAAACACTTCGAACAGATCGTGGTGCGCAACTCGGCGCGGGTGAAAACGGAGATGCCCTGCATGGTCCGCAATACCCAGATGCCGGACAGCAGGGAACACTATCATCCAGCACGTATCGTCGATCTGAGTGAGACCGGTGCAAAGGTCGCCTCACCCATTCCATTGGGCGAGGCGGGGGACATGCTGCAGATCACCCTCAACCTGGATGTCCTGGGGAAGGCGGAGCAGCTGGTGCTGGTGGGTGACCTGCGCAGCGTGCGGGAGCGCCTGGAAAAGGATGAAAAAGGCAAACGGCTGGTCCACCTGCACGGGGTGCAGTTCAAGGCCGTCAACCGGTTCCAGCAGGTGTTGCTGCACGCCTGGGTGATGGAACAGCTCGTGACCGGTGTGGGTGACCTGGGCTACCCCGGATATTTCATCCGCTTCTCGCTTTTCCGGGCGGTCAGTGGATGGAAGATGTGGTGCCTCGAACGGGACGTGGAAAGGCTCGTGAAGGGCTATTTTCTAGGCTGCAGGCACACCTTTC
>JAKRWE010000029.1 GCA_024712425.1 Chromatiales bacterium | reverse complement strand
TCAAAGCTTTCTTGGGTACATTTTGTCACGGGCAAAACCTTGTTCGGATCCAGTATAACCAACTGAATTTGAACGAACTACACGGGTTTTGCCCTTTTTATTTGTGAAATATTCGGGCTAGGGTATCGGCGGCAGGTGGGGGATCTTGAGCACAACAAAAAGCCGGGCGGGGCCCGGCGAGTGGTACAGCTTTTATTGTCCGGCGTCCCTGCCGCTCTCCCATGCCTATGCTTGAACCCTATTCGATGAGATACGCCTGCTGCAGCGCGGGTTGTGCGCTGAAGCGATAGCTGTTGCCGATGCGCTGCGTGGCCAGGATGTCGCCACGTTCACTGACGGTGTGCAGGGTGCCGCAGGCCTCGCATCGGTGCCAGGTCTGACGGGTGTGCCGTTCCACGATCTCGTCGGTCTTGAGCATGGCATTGTCGCAGTGTGGGCAGCGCATGGCGTTCTCCTGTAGTCGGCAGTCGGCTTGTCTGGTGCCGGAGTGACCCCAATCCCCCTTGTGGTGGTCTATGGACATTGCGAAAATGTCTGGCGAGAGTTCCTGTGGCCCCTCCGGCATTGATCGTTTTGTTCCCTACCCCGGGGGCAGGGATCAGTCCCACTTCAATGCGCCACCGGTCTGATATTCGGTCACGGTGGCCTCGAAGAAATTCTTCTCCTTGCGCATATTGGCCTGCTCGTCCAGCCAGGGCAGGGTGGGCTCGGCACCCGGGAAGGGCTCGGCCAGGCCAAGGCTCTTGGCACGCCGGTTGGCGATGAAGCGGAACTGACCGATATGGTCTTCCCGGCTGTAGCCCAGGATAGGGTCGCGCAGGATGTAGCCGGCATAGGCCGCCTCGGCCGCCTCGCACTCTTCCCACATCAGGCTGACCGCCCTGGCATCAGGCTTGATGTTCTCTTCCAGCATGATCTGCTTGGCCACGCGGATACCGAAGGAGGCATGCAGTACCTCGTCGCGCATGATGTACTGCAGCTGCTCCGCGGTGCCCTTCATCAGCCCGCGGCGCTGCAGGGCGAAGATCGGCGAGAAGCCGTTGTAGAACCAGCAGCCCTCGAATACCCCGGCGAAGAAGATGTAGGCCATCAGGAAGTTGTGCAGCTCGTCGCGGTCGTTGAGGTCGATGTCCGCGCGCAGGACCGAGTTGAGACGCCGGTTGGCGAGCTGGATCTTGCCGTTGATCTCCGGCACCACCCGGTAGCGGTTGTAGATCTCGCCCTGGTCCAGCCCGATGGACTCGATGCAGTGCTGGTAGGTCCAGGTATGCAGCGATTCCTCGTATACTTGGCGTGCCTGGTATATCTGCAGTTCGGGCGCGGACATCTTCTCCATCACCGCCAGACCGATGTTGCGCATGGCCAGGATGTCGGAGGTGGTGAGGTAGGACAGCACGTTCTCGTACACATGACGCTCCTCCAGTGTCAGCTTGTGATGGTAGTCGTGCACGTCCTGGTTCATGTTGATGTCCAGGGGCGTCCAGTGGTTCTTGTTGGCGTTCAGGAAATACTCCCAGGCCCAGGGGTATTTGAACGGCGCCAGCTGGTTGATGTCGGTCAGGCCGTTGACCACCCGCTTGTCATCCGGGTTGACCGGCTTGTTGTCCAGGTCTGGGGTGTGCAGGGGCTGGCCGTGCATCTCGGCCTCGATCCCCGACAGAGGGGTAATAGCCTCCTCCCGCAGCGGTGCCTCGGCAGACAGGGCCTGCTCCGCCTGCAGCGGATTGGCCTCGGGCGGCAGAGTGCGCTCGGCAGGCTTGGGTGCCTCGGTCGCAGGCTGGATCGGTGCCAGCGGATCGTCCCAGTTCAGCATGTTTGTTCTCCTTCAGCGTGGGATGGCGTGGACATCCCCTTGTATTTGTTCAATAGCTGCAAATGTCGTCAGTGGTAGGAGCGGGCTTGCCCGCGAAGGATTTGTGTACGATTGTGTGTCTTCTTTTCGCGGGCAAGCCCGCTCCTACGGTTGTTGTTACTGGCAGGCCTCGCAGTCCGGGTCCAGGATGCTGCAGGCCTTGGGTGCGGCACTGCCGCTATCCGATGCCGAAAGGCCGAAGCCGCCGGCGGCCTTGACCACGCCCTGCTCGCCACTGCTGGTGGTCGATTTCTCCATGTGGGTCGCGCCCATGGAGCGCAGGTAGTAGGTGGTCTTGAGACCGCGTACCCAGGCCAGCTTGTACAGGTTGTCCAGCTTCTTGCCGGATGGCTCGGACATGTACAGGTTCAGGCTCTGTGCCTGGTCGATCCATTTCTGGCGGCGTGCGCCGGCCTCGACCAGCCAGCGCGGGTCGACTTCGAAGGCAGAGGCGTACAGCTGCTTGAGGTCCTCGGGGATACGGTCGATCGGCTGCACCGAGCCGTCGAAGTACTTGAGGTCGTTGGCCATGACCTCGTCCCACAGGCCGCGTTCCTTGAGGTCGTGCACCAGGTAGGGGTTGACCACGGTGAACTCGCCCGAGAGGTTCGATTTCACGAACAGGTTCTGGTAGGTGGGTTCAATCGACTGGCTGACCCCGCAGATGTTGGAGATGGTCGCGGTGGGCGCGATCGCCATGGTGTTGGAGTTGCGCATGCCGACGGTTTTCACCCGCTCGCGCAGGCCGTCCCAGTCCAGGGTCTCGCTCAGGTCGGCCTGCAGGTACGGGCCACGCTCCTCGGCCAGCATCTTCAGGGAGTCGATCGGCAGGATGCCCTGGCTCCACAGCGAACCCTCGAAGGTGGAGTATTTGCCGCGTTCCTCGGCCAGGTCGGTGGAGGCCTTGATGGTGTAGTAGCTGACCGTCTCCATGGAACGGTCGGCGAAGTCCACGGCGTCGGTGCTGGCGTAGGGCAGGCGCATCTTGTAGAGCGCATCCTGGAAACCCATGATGCCCAGGCCCACCGGCCGATGCCGCAGGTTGGAATTGCGCGCCTGCGGCACGCTGTAGTAGTTGTACTCGATCACGTTGTCGAGCATGCGCATCGCGGTGTCGATGGTCTTCTCGAGCTTGGCCATGTCCAGGCCCTGACCCTCGATCACGTGCGCCGCGATGTTGACCGAGCCCAGGCTGCACACCGCGATCTCGCTGTCGTTGGTGTGCAGGGTGATCTCGGTGCACAGGTTGGAGGAGTGCACCAAGCCCACGTGCCGGTTGGTATAGCGGATGTTGCACGGGTCCTTGAAGGTCACCCAGGGATGCCCGGTCTCGAACAGCATGCCCAGCATGCGGCGCCACAGGTCCACGGCCTTGACCTTCTTGTGCACGCCCATCTCGCCGCGCTCGGCCTTCTCCTCGTAGCGCTCATAGGCTTCGCGGAAGGCGCTGCCGGTCAGGTCGTGCAGATCCGGGGTCTCGTTGGGCGAGAACAGGGTCCAGTCACCGTCCTCGGCGACCCGCTGCATGAACAGGTCGGGGATCCAGTTGGCGGTGTTCATGTCGTGGGTGCGACGGCGGTCGTCGCCGGTGTTCTTGCGCAGATCCAGGAACTCCTCGATATCGATGTGCCAGGTCTCGAGGTAGGCGCATACCGCACCCTTGCGCTTGCCGCCTTGGTTGACCGCCACCGCGGTGTCGTTGGCCACCTTGAGGAAGGGCACCACGCCCTGGCTCTTGCCGTTGGTGCCCTTGATGTGCGAGCCCAGCCCGCGCACCCGGGTCCAGTCGTTGCCCAGGCCGCCGGCGAACTTGGACAGCAGGGCGTTGTCGCGGATCGCGCTGTAGATGCCGTCGAGGTCGTCCGGCACCGTGGTCAGATAACAGGACGAGAGCTGCGGGCGCAGGGTGCCGGAGTTGAACAGGGTCGGGGTCGAGCTCATGAAGTCGAAGCTCGAGAGCAGGTTGTAGAACTCGATGGTGCGGCCCTCGCGGTCGATCTCGTTGATCGCCAGGCCCATGGCCACGCGCATGAAGAAGGCCTGCGGCAGTTCGAAGCGGATATCGTCACTGGAGTGGATGAAGTAACGGTCGTACAGGGTCTGCAGGCCGAGGTAGGTGAACTGCAGGTCGCGTTCGGGTTTGAAGGCCTCGCCGAGGCGTTTCAGATCGTACTGTCCCAGGCGCGGGTCGAGCAGCTCCAGCTCGATGCCCCGCCGGATGTAGGCGGCGAAGTAGTCGCCATAGACCTTGCCCATCTCGGCCTGGGTGGCCACGGTGGTATCCAGGTCCAGGAAGTCCAGGGCCTCGCGCCGCAGGCCGTCCATGAGCAGGCGTGCCGCGGCATAGGAGTAGTTGGGTTCCTGCTCGATCAAGGTGCGGGCGCTCATCACCAGCGCCTTGGAGACGTCCTCCTCCTTGACCCCGTCGAACAGATTACGGCAGGTGTCGTTGAGGATGGTCTCGACCGAGACCGCCTCCAGGCCCTCGCAGGCCTCGCTGACCAGGCGCCGCAGGCGGGCGATGTCGAGTGGGCGGGTGCTGCCGTCGGCCAGGGTGATATTGACCAGGTGCTCCTCGGGCTCCTCGCCCTTGGCGGCAGCCTCCTCGGCGCGCTTGCGGGCCTGTTCCTCGCGGTACAGCACGTAGGCGCGGGCCACCTTGTGCTCGCCGTTGCGCATCAGGGCCAGTTCGACCTGGTCCTGGACGTCCTCGATGTGGACCATGCCGCCGCCTTCGGGGAAGCGGCGCTGCAGGGCCTCGACCACCTGCCGGGTCAGTTCCGCGATCGTGTCGTGCACCCGGGCGGAGGCGGCCGCGTTGCCACCTTCCACGGCGAGGAAGGCCTTGGTCATGGCGACCGCGATCTTGGCGCCGTCGAAACCGGTGACCTTGCCATTACGACGGATGATGCGCATCTCGCCGCCCACGGCGGCATCCGCTCCAGTGTCGATGCTCGCCACGTCGTCGCTTGGCGGTATGGCAATATCCTCGGCTGCAAGGCCTTCCGACCCGGTCACTTCAATGCCCATGGGCTCCTCCTGAAATATCGTGTTCTATTGGGTGTGGGACGATCGTTTTGCGCGATCAGAGGGGATATGCTGCCTGGCACCCGCGGCAGGGTGCTCGTGTCCCGTGAAACGCAATATATACGCTCATTTTCATCTGTCAACCACAATATCTTGTGTATAAAAGCTGTGGAAAAGTGTGGGATACATGTACATAAGGGCGGAAAAAGTGCGAAACCCGGCAAGGATCAAGGACTTGCGGGGTTCGGCGCGTTTTATCAGAAAAACACTATATATTGGGGTGCTTGTAGGGATGTTTCACAAGGAACAGGATTCGGGAAGGTGCTTCGTATTGGATCACTCTGGTAAATGAGCCGAGGGCAGGGGTGGCGGGGTTTCAAAAAAACCGGTTTTCGTTGTCAACGAGTTTGCCGGGAGGGCGTTGTCTCTGGTAACCCGGGTGAAAAGCAACACACACTGACTGGAGACGACGAACATGAACAAGATGAAACTGACCACCCCGTTGGGATCCGCACTGGTACTGCTGGCGAGCATCCCCGCCCACGCCGATTTCGGCGATCGGGTCGAGGATCGCATGGATCACCGCGGCGACCGCATCGAGGATCGTTTCGATCGGCGCGGTGACCGTATCGAGGAACATCTGGATCGCAAGGGCGACCGTATCGAGAATCGTCTGGACCGCCGGGGCGACCGTATCAACAACCACCTCGACCGCAAGGGGGACCGTATCAACCAGCGCCTCGATCGCAGGGGTGAGCGCATCGACCGTCGTTGGGACCGTCGCGGCCAGCGTTTCGACCGCCGCTGGGATCGCCGCCATGGCAATCGTCCGCATCCGCAACGTCCCGGTCCCCGCCCGATGCCGCCGCGTCGCTTCCGGCGCTGAATTCCTCTCTCTGCAACAGCAGGGTTTACGCCGCGGCATGGCCGCGGCTTTTTCATGCGCGCGTCAGCAGGTAGAGCAGCAGCAGGCAGGCGCCGAACAGGATACCGCTCAGTCCCTTCCAGAAGGCCAGTGGATTACGTTCCATCAGCGGTTTTGGCACTTCACCGCTGAATTCGGGATTGGGGTGGGACAGGTCGTACAGGAACTCCGGCATCGTGTCGTAGCGCTTGGCCGGGTTGGGGTGCACGGCCTTGCGCAGGGCGCCGTCCACCCAGGGCTGTATACCGGGGTTGTGTTCCGCGGCCGGGGTGTAACGCAGGCGCTGTGCCGGGCGCGGACGGTCGCTGTGGCCGTAGGGCAGGTGCCCGGTGAGCAGTTCGTAGGCGATCACGCCGAGCGAGAAGATGTCGCTGCGGTTGCTGTGCTCGCCGTCGATGCACTCCGGTGCCGTGTAGTCCACGGTGCCCTCCACGTGGCTCTCGTCGAAGCTGCTTGCGATCTCGCGCGTGCCGGCCACCCGGGTGGAGCCAAAATCGATCAGCTTCAGCACCCCGTCGCGGTCGATCAGGACGTTGTCCGGCTTGAGGTCGAGGTGCACCATCTCCAGGCGATGGAAACAGCGCAGCCCCTCCGCGATCTGGGTCAGGTACTCACGCGCGGTGTTGATGTGGGTCTGCGGGTGGTCGTCTATCCACTGGCGCAGGGTCTGGCCCTCGATGTATTCCGCCACGTTGTACAGGAAGCGCCGGTGGGGTGTGTCCAGCATGCGCGCCACGTGCGGGTTGTGGATGCGCCGTCCTACCCACCCCTCGTGCAGGAAAGCCTCCAGGTGGGCGGGATCGTCCTGGAAATTGACTGAAGGGGCCTTGAGGATCACCTTTTCGCCGCTGGCCGTGTCCTGCGCCAGATAGACCTCGCTGCGCGCCGAGGCATGCAGCTCGCGCAGGATCTCGTAGTCGTCGATCCGGTTACCGGGTGACAGTGGCGGCGGGAAGGGCAGCTCGGTGATCTGCTGCAGGATGTCGTCCTCGGTGCGGGTCGGCAGCGCCTGCACCCGCAGCAGCTGGCAGGTGACGTTGTCGCTGCTGCCTGCGTGCAGGGCCTCCTCGACGATGGTATTGGCCGTCCCCTGCAGGTTGTCGCCGTGTTCGGCGAGCAGCTCGCGCAGCCGGTTGTCGGTCAGAAAACCGCTCACGCCGTCGGTGGTGAACAGGAGCAGGTCGCCGGGCTCCACGGCCAGGGAGCGGTAGTCGATGTCCACATGCACGTCCACGCCCATGGCCCGGGACAGGAAGTCGCGGTCCTTGGCCACCCAGACGCGGTGGTCGCGGGTAAGCTGTTCCAGCTCGCCGTCGCGGAACAGGTACAGGCGCGAGTCACCGACGTGGAACACGTGCCCGGTGGTGGACTTGATCACCAGCCCGGTAAAGGTGGTGACCATGCCCTTGGCCGTGGCGTAGCGTCTCTCGCCTTGGGCGTACAACCAGCGGTTGATCGATCCCAGCACCTTGGAGGCCGAGGTCTTGACCGTCCAGGAGTCGGGGGTGCTCAGGTAGTCGTTGATGAAGCCGCTGATGCAGACCTCGGCCGCCTCGCGCCCGCCCTCGGAACTGCTCATGCCATCGGCGATCGCCGCCACCACGCCCTTGTTGCGCAGCGCGCTGCCCTCCGGGCGCAGCACGCCCGCCGCATCCGCGTTCTCGGCCTTGTTGCCGGTATCGGTGCGACAGGCGTAGTCGATGAGCAGTGAGTTGGTCATGGGGGTTCGTTGCTTACCTCGGCGTTTGCGGATCGCAAATCCACCCTGTCAGGGTGTCCGGTCGGATGTGCAATCCAGGAGAGGATTATTTTACGTCGATCATCTGCACGCTGCCGTCGGGCATGACCTCGGCCATGGCGCCCTCGGGCTCCTCGAGCACGAACAGGATCAGGGCCAGCACGCCGGCCGATACCAGGCCGATGAACAGGAAGAACTGGTCGTAGTCGAGCAGCGAGTTGACGGTCAGGAACAGTACCGCGCCCACGTTGCCGAAGGCCCCGGCCATGCCTGCGATCTGCCCGGTCATGCGGCGCTGGATCAGCGGCACCATGGCGTACACCGCGCCCGAGCCGGCCTTGGAGAAGATGCCGCCGACGAGGGTCATGGCCACCACCGCCCACACCGGCCAGCCCTTGTTCACCATGCCCAGTACCAGGAAGGCGCCGGTGATGCCGGCGAACACGATGATCAGGGTCAGCTTGCGGCCGATGCGGTCACTCAGCCAGCCGCCACCGGGGCGGGCGAACAGGTTGAGGAAGGGATAGACGCCGGCGAGCAGGGCGGCGGTCACCTTGGGCAGGCCGAACCAGTCCACGTAGAACATGGCCAGCATCGAGACCACCGCCAGCTCGGTGCCGAAGGTCACCAGGTAGGCCCAGTCCAGGACGGCTACCTGCTTGAACTTGTAGCGGTGCAGCTCGGGGACGGGCTTTCCCAGGATATGGGCGTTGACGTGCCAGACCTTCCAGCTCTGCACCAGGTAGAGCGCGCCCAGCACCAGGTAGATGATGTCGGCGGTGGCCCAGTCGATCAGGCCCATCCTGGCGGGGGACAGCTTCCAGGTGAGCAGCGCCAGGGCCAGGTAGAGCGGCACGTTCATCAGGATGTAGAGCACCAGGTCGCCGCGGCTGGTCACTTCCATGGCGCCACTCTTCTTGGGCTTGAAATAAGTCGATCCCTTGGGGGTGTTGCTGACCGAGAAGTAGTACAGCACGCCATAGGCGATGGCCACCAGGCTGGCGATGGTGAAGGCCCAGCGCCAGCCGTCGTCGCCACCGAAGTTGGCCGCGATGAAGGGCAGGGTCATGGCCGCGCCGGCCGAGCCGAAGTTGCCCCAGCCGGCGTAGATGCCCTGGGCGATGCCGGTCTGGCGCGCCGGGAACCACTCGCTGGTCATGCGGATGCCGACCACGAAGCCGGCGCCGATGAAGCCGGACAGGAAGCGCAGAAGGGCCAGGGTCTGGTAGCTGTCGGCCCAGGCAAAGGCGATGCTGATGGCCCCACCGAGGATCAGGATGGCGCTGAACATGATGCGCGGGCCGTGCTTGTCCACCAGCATGCCGACGATGATGCGCGCCGGGATGGTCATGGCCACGTTGAGGATGAGCAGTACCTTGGCCTGCTGGTCGGTCAGCTGCAGGGCCTCCTTGATGAAGGGCATCATGGGCCCGAGCCCGAGCCACACCACGAAGGTGAGGAAGAAGGCCAGCCAGGTCAGGTGCAGGATGCGGATCTTTCCGTCCTTGAGGTCCAGAAGGTTGAGTTTGAGTTCGGACATGGTTTCGCTCCTTGGGTACTACCGTTGGCCAGTCTCAAGCATGGTTTGTGCCATATGCTTCAACTGATTGTTATGGAAAGGAAAAGTTGTCGCGCCTCGGGTTTTGCCGGGACCGGGAGGGCGAAAAGCCCCCGACTTGGCGCCTTGCCCCGGTGCGTAGTGCACCGATGTGGTGCGCACGAGTGGTGCGCAGGATGTGATGAGGCTTCCCTTGTTTTCCTATGGGTATTCGCAACTGCTTGTCAGGAAAGGCGAAAAGCCCTGGTCACGGGAAGTGGCATGTTGATTGCAGCAGATGACTCCGTAGAAGCCGGCAGGGGCCGGTACGGATCCTTCAGCGAGGTAGTAATGAAAGAGAAACTGGTACTGGTTGGCAACGGCATGGCCGGGGTGCGCACCCTGGAGGAACTGCTCAAGCTCGATCCCGAACGCTATGAGATCACGGTATTCGGTGCCGAACCCTGGCCCAACTACAACCGCATCATGCTCTCGCCAGTGCTGGCCGGGGAGAAGACCGTCGACGACATCATTCTCAACGACCGTGCCTGGTACGAGGACAACGGCATCACCTTGCACACCGGCGACCCGGTTGCCCGTATCGATCGTGTCGGGCGCAAGGTGGTTACGGAAAATGGCGAAGAGCACTCCTATGATCGTTTGCTCATTGCCACCGGCTCCAATCCCTTCATCATCCCGGTTCCGGGTCACGACAAGGACGGAGTGATCGGTTTCCGCGACATCGCCGACGTCGAGGCCATGCTCGAGGCCTCGAAGCAGGACAAGAAGGCGGTGGTCATCGGCGGCGGCCTGCTTGGCCTGGAGGCGGCCAACGGCCTGATGAAGAACGGCATGGAAGTCACCGTGGTGCACCTGATGGACATCCTCATGGAGCGCCAGCTCGACCGTCCCGCCGCGACCCTGCTCAAGCGCTCTCTGGAGGAACGCGGCATGAAGTTCCTCATGGAGGCGCAGACCAGCGAGATCATGGGCAGCGGCCGGGTACAGGGCGTGAAGTTCGCGGACGGTTCCGAGATCGGGGCCGACCTGGTGGTGATGGCGGTGGGCATCCGCCCCAGCATCGAGCTGGCCCAGTCCGCCGGCATCCACTGCGAGCGCGGCATCGTGGTCAGCGACACCATGCAGACCTACGATCCGAGGATCTACGCGGTCGGCGAGTGTGTGCAACACCGCGGCCAGACCTATGGCCTGGTGGCGCCCCTGTTCGAGCAGGCCAAGGTGGCGGCCAACCACCTGGCACAGCTGGGCATTGCCCGCTACGAGGGTTCGGTCACCTCCACCAAGCTCAAGGTGACCGGCATCGACCTGTTCTCCGCCGGTGAATTCAACGAGGAGGAGGGCGACGAGACCCTGGTGCTGCAGGACGCGGCGGCGGGCGTGTACAAGAAGCTGGTCATACGCGACGACCGCATCAAGGGCGCGGTCATGTACGGTGATACCATGGACGGCACCTGGTACTTCCAGATGCTGCGCGACGGCACTGATGTTGCGGCGATGCGTCGCACCATCCTGTTCGGCCAGCACGACCTCGGCGATGCCGGGCACGGCGACGAGACCCGCGTCGCCGCGTTACCGGACGACGCCGAGATCTGCGGCTGCAATGGCGTGTGCAAGGGCGAGATCGTGGACGCCATCATTACCAAGGGTCTGTTCACCCTGGGCGATGTCAAGGCGCATACCAAGGCGGCGAGTTCCTGTGGTTCGTGCACCGGCCTGGTGGAGTCCATTCTCGCCAGCACCGTGGGCGAGGGCTATGACGCCGCGCCCAGCAAGAAGCCACTGTGCGGCTGTACCGAGTACAGTCACGACGAGATCATTGCCGGGATCAGGGATCACGAACTCAAGACTATGGACGCAGTGCGCCACTTCTTCGAGTGGAAGAATCCCGATGGCTGCGCCGCCTGCCGCCCGGCACTCAACTACTACCTGCTGGCACGCTGGCCCGGCGAGTACCAGGACGACGCCCAGTCGCGTTTCATCAACGAGCGCGCCCACGGCAACATCCAGAAAGACGGGACCTACTCGGTGGTGCCGCGTATGTTCGGCGGCCTGTGCACGCCCAGTGACCTGAGGGCCATCGCGGACGTGTGCGAGAAGTTCGATGTGCCCGAGATGAAGGTCACCGGCGGCCAGCGCATCGACCTGTTCGGGGTGAAGAAGGAGGACCTGCCTGCGATGTGGAAGGACCTGTCTGCCGCCGGCTTCGTCTCCGGGCATGCCTATGGCAAGGCCATGCGCACGGTCAAGACCTGTGCCGGCAAGACCTGGTGCCGCTTCGGCACCCAGAACTCCACCGGCCTGGGCGTCAGGCTGGAGGAACTGACCTGGGGTTCCTGGATGCCGCACAAGTTCAAGCTGGCGGTGTCCGGCTGCCCGCGCAACTGTGCCGAGGCCACCATCAAGGACTTCGGCGTGGTGTGCGTCGACTCCGGCTACGAGCTGCACGTCGGCGGCAACGGCGGCATCAAGGTGCGGGTAACCGACCTGCTGTGCAAGGTGGCCACCGAGGAGGAAGTGCTGGAATACTGCGGTGCCTTCGTGCAGAAGTACCGCGAGGAGGCCCACTACCTGGAACGCACCGCGCCCTGGGTGGAGCGGGTCGGTTTTGACTACGTGAAACAGGCCATCGTCGACGACGAGGCTCAGCGCAAGGCCCTGTACGAGCGCTTCAAGTACGGCCAGAAGTTCGCCCAGATCGACCCGTGGAAAGCCGTGGCCGAGGGCAAGGATCAACACGAATTCCAGCCCATCGAGATCACCGCGGCTTGAATTTGGGATAACCACGAAGAACACAAAGAGCACGAAGGTGTCTGTGGCTCGTTTTTTCAGGTTTCCCGGCTCGAATGGCAAGGGCGCTCGAAAGCCGTATCAAGGGAGTTCCTTTGTGTTCTTCGTGCTCTTTGTGGTGAAAAGAAATTTTGGCAGTAAACAGGAACAGACGAATGAGTAACTGGATAGAAATCGCCGCGTTGGAAGACATCCCCAAGCTGGGCTCCCGCGTGGTCAAGACCGACACCATGAACGTGGCGGTATTTCGCACCCGTGACGACCAGGTGTTCGCCCTGAAGGATGAATGCCCGCACAAGCAGGGGCCGCTCTCGCAGGGCATCGTCAGCGGCACCACCGTGACCTGCCCGCTGCACAACTGGAAGATCGACTTGGCCAGTGGCTGCGCCACCGGCCCCGACGAGGGCTGTACCAACGCCTTCAATACCAAGGTCGAGAACGGCAAGGTCTACCTGTCTATTTGAGGTGCGAACCACAAAGGACACAAAGAACACGAAGGCTTTCATGTTGCTTCTGTCGATGCCAAAGCAGTCAGGCGGAAGCAGGCTTGCAGGCTGGAAGGAACAGCCAAACACAGTTCCCCTTTGTGTTCTTTGTGGTGAAACCACCCCTTGAGGAACTGAATCGATGCTTTTCGGACGTGGAAAGAAAAACCCCATCAAGCTGCCGCAGAAAGAGGTGGTGGAGTGGAAATACGCCGCCTGCGGCTATTGTTCCACCGGCTGCTCCATCGAGGTGGGGCTGAACAGCGAGGGCTGCCCCGTGGCCTCGCGCGGTGTGGCCGACGCGGACGTGAACCGCGGCAAGCTGTGTCTCAAGGGCATCTTCGAGCACGAGCTGTTCGAGTCGGCCGGGCGCGGCACGGTGCCGCTGATGCGTCAGCACTTTCGTGACGACTGGCAGCAGGCCGACTGGGACACGGCCCTGGTCAAGCTGCACGACGAGATCCGGCGCATCCAGGCCAAGTACGGCCCCGACAGCTTTGCGGTGATCTCCACCGGGCAGATGCTGACCGAGGAGTTTTACACCCTGGGCAAGCTCACCCGCGGCCTGATCGGGACCAACAACTACGATGGCAACACCACCCTGTGCATGGCATCGGCGGTCTCGGGCTACAAGCGCAGCTTCGGCTCCGACGGCCCGCCCGGCTGCTACGAGGACTTCGAGCACACCGACTGCCTGATCGCCTGGGGCTCCAACCTGCCCGAGCAGCATCCGATCATCTACTGGCGCCTCAAGGAGGCCCAGGAGAAGCGCAATTTCCCGCTGATCGTGGTCGACCCCAGGGTCACCATGCTGGCGCAGAACGCCAACATCCATCTGCCCATCCGGCCGGGCACCGACGTGGTGCTGCAGAACGCCCTGATGCATGTCATCCTGGCCGAGAACCTGCAGGACGATGCCTACATCGAGGCCAACACCAACGGCATCGAGGAGCTGCGGGCCGAGGCGGCCAACTGGGATCCGCGCACCGCGGCCAGAGTCTGCGGTATCGACGAGGACACCATTCGCGTGGTCGCGCGCACCTTTGCGAAGGCGGGCGCGGCGATGCAGATCTGGACCATGGGCATCAACCAGTCCACCCACGGCTCCGACGGCGTGGTGGGGATCAACAACCTGGCGCTGATCACCGGCAACATCGGCAAGCCCGGCGGTGCCTCGCTCTCGATTACCGGCCAGTGCAATGCCATGGGTACCCGCGAGTGGTCCTCCTGCTCCGGCCTGCCGAACTACCGTTACCTGGAGATCCCCGAGCACCGCGAGGAGATCGCGAAGTTCTGGAACATCGATATAGACATCCTGCCGACCAAGCGCGGCATGTTCCAGACCGACATCTACCAGGCCATGGAGGCCGGGCAGATCAAGGGCCTGTGGCTGATCGCCACCAATCCGCTCAGCTCATTGCCCAATACCGCGCGTGTGCGTCGCGCCATGGAACAGCTGGAGTTCTGCTGCGTGCAGGACTGCTACGCCGATTCCGAGTCCAACCAATATGCGCATGTCTACCTGCCGGCCGGGACCTGGGCCGAGAAGGACGGGGTGATGACCAACACCGAGCGCCGGATCAATCGCATCACACCCATCAGCACCCCGCCCGGCGAGGCCAGGCCGGACCTGTGGATCTTCAACCGCGTGGCCGAGCGCTTCAATACCGAGGGGCGGGTGAACTTCCCCGAAAAGGCGGGAGATATCTTCCTGGAGATGGCCGAGCTGTCGCATGGCCGCCTGGCGGATATCTCGGGCATGGATCACGAACTTATCGAGCAGAACCGGGGCATACAGTGGCCCTATACCCGCGAGCAGCGCGAGCGTGGGGAGGCGCCGCCCAAGGGCGGAAAGCGCATCTACACCGAGCCGGCCAGCTTCCGTTATCCGGATGGAAAGGCCAAGCTGATCCCGCTGCCCTTCGTGGACAACAACGAGCAGCCGGACGAGGAGTACCCATACTGGCTCAACACGGGGCGTCTGATCGAGCACTGGCACGGGCGTACCAAGACCGGAAAGATCGGCAACAACAACAAGTTCAGCCCGATCCCGTTCATCGAGATCAATCCCGACACGGCGGCCGAGCTTGGTGTCCGGCGCGGCGAATACGTGCGCCTGGTGTCGCGCCGCGGGGATGCCATCGTCATGGCCCAGCCCACCGGGCGGGTGCCTCTGAACATGGTGTTCCTGGCCTTCCATTTCCACGACTGCGCCAACCGCCTGACCCTGGGGCTGCTCGATCCGCACTCGCGCCAGCCCGCCTACAAGCAGTCGGCGGTGCGTATCGAGCGCATCGACGACCAGGTGCATGCAGCGCGGTTGAGCAAGGAAATGCGGAAGTTTTGATGGGTGAACCACAAAGAACACAAAGAGCACAAAGGGTTTCGTTGTCGACGGGCCGAGTGGGCGATGTTTCGCTCTTGTTGGGCCGACAGGCAGCAGTGGCAGCCTGGCAACAAAAGAATTCTTTGTGTTCTTTGTGCCCTTCGTGGTGAATAGAAACAGGTCATAAAAGATGTATGAGCGAAGAGAAAACGAACCGGTATACGCCCTGCTGAGCGACACCGAAAGCAAGCCGGTCAATCGCTATGGCAAGCCGATCGAGACGGCCCCCGAGGGCGATCCACTACGCGAGCAGTCTTTTGTCATCAACGATGAGGAGAGTCCCCAGCAGAATCCCAATCGTTACAAGCAGCACGGCTTCCACTTCAATGCCGACAACTGCATCGCCTGTCATGCCTGTGAGGCGGCCTGCTCGGAGAAGAATGAGGTGCCGGCCCACCTGGCCTTCCGCTCGGTGGGCTTCATCGAGGGCGGCAGCTACCCGGCCTACCGGCGCATCAATATCTCCATGGCGTGCAACCATTGTGACAACCCGGTGTGTCTCAAGGGCTGTCCGACGCGTGCCTACACCAAGTTCGCCGAGTACGGCGCGGTGCTGCAGGATCCCGATATCTGTTTCGGCTGCGGCTACTGCACCTGGGTCTGTCCCTACAATGCGCCACAACTCGACCCGGTCAAGGGCCAGGTCAGCAAGTGCAATATGTGCGTGGACCGTCTCGAGGTGGGTCTCAAGCCGGCCTGTGTGTCCGCCTGCCTGGGTAAGGCCCTGGATTTTGGGGTGGTCGAGAACATCCCGGAGGGCCGGATACAGGCGGAGACCGAGATTCCCGGCTTTCCCCGTACCGATATCACGCATCCCAATATCCGTTTCCAGCAGATGAAATCCATACAGCGCGAGATGGTGCGGGTGGACGAGATGCCCATCAAGTACCACCGTGCAGAAGACGAAAAGCACTATGTGCCGGAACTGGACCCGAAGAAGGGCTACCAGCGGCAGTGGAACTGGCGCAAGCTGCTGGGTTCGCGCGAGAACGCGCACATTGCCTTCACCCTCAGCGTGCAGACGGTGATGGGCGCCTTCGCCCTGCTGGTTCTGGGTCACTGGTTCGGCATCGGGCCGGTGGAGGCCTTCCGTGCATCGAACGCCTTCCTGCCCGGCCTGTGGCTGATGCTGGCGCTGATGGGCTTTGGCCTGTTCAAGCTCAATATGCACCTGGGCAAGCCGCACCGTTTCTACCGCGGCTTCAACAACCTGCGCCTGTCGCCGGTGAGCCGCGAGATCGCGGGCGTGTCGGCCTTCTTCGCAGGCCTGGCCGGCTACGCCCTGTTCAGCCTGTTCGGGGCTGAATGGGCGCTGCTGCTGACCAGGCTCTCCGCTGCCCTGGCGCTGGCCGGTCTGGGTTTTGGTGGTTACTACATGTACCGGCTGTACCGCATCCCGGCACGAGCCTTCTGGAACCATTGGCAGACAGGTGCGAGCTTTGTCGGCACCGGCCTGACCCTGGGTGGCCTGTTCGTCGGTCTCATGGCAATGACCGTGGGCGCGCTGGATGACGCCCTGGGCCGCTTGATTGCGGGCATGGCGTCTGCCGGACTGGCCCTGGAAGGCGTCGGCCTGCTGGCGCATGCGCGTGCCATGAGTGGCGCCCATAGCGAGGGCGCGGCTTCCTGGTACGAGCAGATGACCACCTATGGCAGGAGTTACTTGCTGCGCAATGCGGTGCTGGCCACAGCCCTCGGCCTGGCCCAGTGGCAGCTGTTCGACGGTGTCGATCCATGGCTGTTCGGCCTGCTTACAGTGCTGGCGATTACCTCGGCTGTCATCGGTCGCGCGCTGTTCTATGTGCTGGTGATCCCCACCACCATGCCGGGCGCCTTCTTCTGGCGTAACAAGGGCTTCGTCGAGCACGCACGTGAGGTGGGTCTGGCGGACATGCCGCAGATGGGTGTGGCCTACGAACGCCATCATCCCTTCCGTGTGGACGAACTGCTCGACACCCTCCGCAAGACCAGTCTCAGGGAGATGTTCGGTCATGTGTGCTGGGTGTTGACCGGGAAGGGGTGATCAGTCCCGCTGCCCTAGCGGTAACCTCATCTAACCCGGGCGTGGCAGGTAGTCTGCTCGGAAAAACGCCGTGAATACATCCATGGCCGCTTACGGCTTCCTGCCTCCCGCGGCACTCGCACGTCCTTGTGCGTCGTAGGCTCTACGGCGGCATCCCTGCCGCCGAAGTTTTCCGAGCAGACCACCCGCCTCGCCTTTCAGTAAGTTACGAACTTAGATGACGGGACCCTGTCCCGCTGCCGGTACGTGCTTGGACCCCGGGTCGGGCGGGGGTAGACTGGTCACGCCATTCCCGAGTTCACGGGGCCTGGCCCCGGACCACGAGCCAAAGGTGGAATTCAGAGATGTTGCTCAGTGTGCAGCAGAAACGCCTCGTCTGGCGCAGTGCCTTTTTTGCGCTGTTCGTCTTCGCCCCGGTGCTGGACATCTTCCGTTTCGACCTGACCGAGAACCATTTCGTGCTGTTTGGGCGCCCCTGGGTGCTGGGCGTCACGCAGACCTCGGCAGCCACCGAGCTGTTCTGGAACATGGTGACCCGTTTCCTGCTGCCCATCGGGGTCATTGTCGGTGGCGGTATCTATGTATCCTGGAAATGGGGGCGCCTCTATTGCGGCTGGCTGTGTCCCCACTTCTCGGTGGTGGAGATGATCAATGGCCTGATGCGCCGCGCGACAGACCGGTTGTCTGTATGGGAAAGGCAACCTCTGCCTGCACGGCAGAAGGACGGCGTTTGTATCCAGCCGTCCCGGCGATGGTGGCCGGTGACGATCGCGGCGGTGCTGTTCTTTTCCTTTCTGTGGGCGGTGGTTCTTCTGACCTACCTGCTGCCGCCAGGCGAGATCTACGGCAACCTGTTGAATGCGAGTCTGACCCCGAACCAGGCCCGTTTCATCGGCGTTGCCACCCTGTTGCTGGCGATTGAGTTCAGCCTTGCCCGCCACCTGTTCTGTCGCTTCGGGTGCGCCATTGCCCTGTTCCAGAGCCTGGTGTGGATGGCCAACAAAAGGGCCATGGTCGTGGCCTTCGACCGCAAGCGGGCCGGCCTGTGCAACGATTGTGATGCCTCCTGTGAACACGCCTGTCCCATGCGCCTGAAGCCGCGCAGCCTGAAACGCAATATGTTTACCTGCACACAATGCATGCAGTGCGTCGATGCCTGTGACAAGGTCCAGGCACAGAGCCATACCCTGCCGCTGCTCAAGATGCTGGAAGGGCAGTGCGCGCTGGACGTGTCGGACCGGGGACTGGGGCGGATTCCCGAGGTCCCACCCGCCTGCTTCGATATGAAGAACCGTGGCAGGCGGCGCTGCTGCTGAACTGCGTTCGACAACCCCGCTCGACACCGCGCTTTTCCTGATGTCCGTTGCGGTATGATTCGATCCATGAGGGAGTTGGCGTGAAGATAGAAAGAGTACCGGTATGGAGTGGCTGGCTGCGCCTGAGCCACCTGGCCACGGGTGTCGCAACCCTGGTTCTGCTGGCGACCGGCTGGCTGTTGCAGGGCGCGCCTTCGCTGACAGCGGTCGCGCGCGAATATCACGATATCGCCGCGGCAATTTTGATATTCGGCCTGGTCGTGCGTGCATCGCGGATGCTGCTGGGCAGGCCGGTGGAACGGCCGGGCAGGCTGTTGCCATCGGGCAGCGAATGGGCGGCTGCGCGCAGCACGCTTGCCTCCTACCTCACGCTCGGCAAACTGCCCTTGCCCCGCTGGTATGTCCATAATCCGTTCTGGAAACCGCTCTACCTGGGGCTGTACCTGCTGTTGCTGGTTCTGGTGCTGAGCGGCTGGTTGCGTACCGGTCGGGATTTCTTCGTGGGTCTCTACCTGCCGGATGTGCATGTCATGTTTGCATCCCTGGTCGGCTGGTGGACCCTGCTGCATGTGCTGGCTGTGGTGTTTCACGATTACAAGGGGGATGCGACCGATGCATCCTCCATCATCAACGGGCGGCGTCAGTTCGTGGTCGACAAGCCGGTCCCGGAGAGCAAGGGGATGGGAGAGACTGTGATACGCCTGGACGAGATCGGGCGTTTGAACAAGTAACAGAGGGTATAATCGGCCCCAGGATCCCCTGGAGCGCCGTATATGTCCAATCCCTTCCCCATCGACCGCACCTTCACCCCGCCGGCCACCTTCCGCGAGGTGAAGTCCAACAGCTTTATCTACGAACGTCCCAACACCCTGCCTGCGGACTGGTGCGAGGAGATGATCCGGCGCTTCGAGGCCCACCCCGAACAGCAGAACAGGGGCGCATCGGCCAGACCCAGGGGCTGGACACCGAGATCAAGCGCACCATGGACCTGGTGGTGAGCAACAAGGACGACTGGAAGGATGTGGACCAGTTGTTCTTCCGTTGCATGGCCGCGGCGATGAACGAGTTCAAGCAGAGCTTCCCGTTCTTTGCGGGTCCGTTCAAGGACATGGGCTACCAGATCCAGCGCTACCTGCCGGGCGAGTTCTATCACTGGCACATCGACGGTGGCAGCCACCAGTTCGCAGATCGCCAGCTGGTGGCCCTGTGGTATCTCAATGATGTCCCGGAGGGGGCGGGCGGACGCACCCAGTTCGTGTACCAGGACGTGAGCGTGCGCCCGGAGCAGGGCAAGATGGTGCTGTTCCCGCCGTTCTGGACCCATGAGCACCGATCCGAGACCCTCAGCGAGGGCGTCAAGTGCATCGCCACCACCTGGGTGGTGTTTCGTTGAAGCGATTGCTGGCGATCGTCGAGCTGGGCGGCTATCCCAACCTGCTGCCGCTCTACCAGTCGCTCGGCTACCAGGTGGACGTGGTCAACTCCCAGCGCAAGGCGCGTGCCTACCTCAAGAAGACGGTCCCGGACGTGGTGGTGGCCGAGTACAACGCCCAGTCCGACTTTCGCGACCGCTCGTCCAACCTCGAGACCCTGATGGCCATCCTGCAGAAGCTTCCGCGGGTGAAGCTGCTGGTGTTCCATCTGCCTGAACATGCAGAGCGCTTTGAAAAGTTTCGCCGCCTGCATCCGGTGGATGAAGCGATCGCGTTCCCGGTGACCGAAGACAGGGTGCGTGTCGTGCTGGAGGCCTTTTCTGGCAGGTGACGGGTTCAGGCCAGGCGGTCGTCGGCCACGTGGTATTGCGGGTCCTCCATCACGTTGACCTCCACCAGGTCACCGGCCTTCTCCAACAGATCCCGGCATTCCCGGCTCAGGTGCTTCAGGTGCAGGCGTTTGCCGTGCCGTTCGTAGCGCTCGGCCAGGGTGTCGATGGCCCCGATACCGGAATGGTCTGCCACCCGGGCGTCGTAGAAGTCCACCACGACCTCGTCGGGATCGTTCCTGGGATCGAACAGGTCCTGGAAATGCTGTACCGAACCGAAGAACAGCGGGCCGCTAAGTTCGTATATCTTGGTGCCGTCTTCATCGATGTAGGACTTGGCCTGCATCTGCTTGGCGTGTTCCCAGGCGAATACCAGGGCAGAGAGAATGACCCCGATGATCACGGCGATGGCCAGGTCCGCAACAACGGTGATCACCGCGACCAGGATGCCGACCAGGGTGTCCGCCAGGGGGGATCCTGCCGATCAGGCGAAAGCTCGCCCATTCGAAGGTCCCGAGTACCACGATGAACATCACGCCGACCAGGGCGGCGACCGGGATCATCTCGATCAGTCTGGAGGCAAACAGGATGAAGGCCAGCAGGAACAGCGCCGCGCTGATGCCGGACAGGCGCCCGCGGCCCCCGGAATTGATGTTGATCAGGGACTGGCCGATCATGGCGCAACCACCCATGCCGCCGAACAACCCATTGACTGCATTGGCGACACCCTGGCCCACGCATTCGCGGTTGCCGCGGCCGCGGGTCTCTGTCAGTTCATCGATCAGCGACAGGGCCAGCAGTGACTCGATCAGGCCCACCCCGGCCAGGATCAGGCTGTAAGGGAGGATGATCTTTAGCAGGCTGTTGAAAACCGTGCCGATTCTGCCCTGTTTTCACCAGACGGAGGGGATCGACGGCCATTGTTGCGAGTTGAGTTGACCCAAGAGGCCCAATGCACTGGAAAATGCTGAC
>JAKRWE010000299.1 GCA_024712425.1 Chromatiales bacterium | reverse complement strand
TATACCGACAAGACCCTGCAACAGCTGGCCGGCGAGGGCATCAAATCCATACAGGTGCTGTGCCCGGGCTTCTCCGCCGACTGTCTCGAGACCCTCGAGGAGGTTGCCATGGAGAACCGCGACATCTTCCTGGAAGCCGGTGGGGAACGTTATGAGTACATCCCCTGTCTGAATGACAGGCCGGCGCACATCGAGCTGCTCGCCGGCCTAGTGAAGCGCCATATCCAGGGATGGAACGGAAGCGGCGAGAATCCAGCCACGGTGCTCGAACGCGCACGCAGACTGGGAGCCGAATGCTGATGAAACCCCCTGTCAGCAGTCACCTGCTGGTGGCACTGCAGTTCGCCTCCATCGGCATAGGGCTGTACCCCTACGCCGGACAGCAGGGCGCGGCCGAATGGCTGATCGTCTCGGTGATCGGCATCCTGATCGCCCTGTATACCCTGTTGCACAACCGGCTGGGCAACTTCGCGGCCTACCCCGAACCGCTGGAACAGGCGCGTCTGGTCACCAGCGGCCCTTACCGCTGGGTGCGACACCCGATGTACCTGGCGGTCCTGCTATTCATGCTGGGCATCGCAATGTACAACGGCGGCCTGCTCAACCAGCTGTCGCTGATCACGCTGTTCCTGGCCATCCTGGGCAAGATGAACCGGGAGGAGCGCTACCTGCGCGGACGCTTCGATGACTACGGCGACTATGCCTGCAACTGCAAGCGACTGATTCCGTTCATCTATTGACTGCGTGACTCATTCGCGGCCAAGGCCGCCCCTACGCTCCAGGCCGTCCAGCAACGAGCCCCATAGTTTCATTCGAACCGCCAGGCAGAAATCTATGATCAGGCCGGCGCCCCGCCCTTCTGCAGGATGGCAAACAACTCGTCCTGGAGCCTGAGGCGCAGTCGCTTGCGTTCCTCCAGGTATTCGTCGGAGGCCACCTCCACCCCTTCCTCTATGCGGCGCACCTCGTGCTCCACCTCGTGGTATTCATCGTACAGGCGGGAAAAGTGGTGGTCGCTGGTCTTGAGTTCGTGGATACGC
>JAKRWE010000298.1 GCA_024712425.1 Chromatiales bacterium | reverse complement strand
CCAGCCGGTCCACCGTCTTCTGTGTCATCGCAATGGTCTCCTCTGTCACCACCCCTCCCGAAATCAAAAGGGGACATTTTAGAATTGGACAAAGGGGACATTACTGCTTTGGACTAACAAGTTCTAGGACCGGGTTGATCCAGGTCCCCTTTTTCGCGTAATCGGGGAATCCATGACTCCAGTGGCCATAGTGGTACGACACGGCCACCACGTCAGGGCGAATACCCTCGGTGACACGTGCTTTCCCCTTTGCTTTGCCAAGACGCGTCTCGATAACCAACTGATCATCATTGACGACTTTCATCTTCCTGGCGGTTTCCGAATTGATCAGGACATAGTTTTCGTCGGAATCGCCAAGTCGGTTCAGGATCGGATTCTGGGCGGTGTTTCCTGCCTGGTTGCGGTACATCCGCTTGTAGGTCATCAGGTAGAACGGCAACTCCTTCGCTTCACGGTGTGGGGTCGGGAAGGCATGTTCCTTGCGCGGCAGGGGCGATAGGGCAATGCGATAGTGATCCAGATCGATATTGCGGATGCCGTGTTTCTTGACGGTTTCCTGGACCTTTTCGAACGTCCCGAGGACCTGGTCGGCATAGAGTTTCATTTTGGGTTTACCTGGCCCTTTGTATGTCTTCTCCACGCCATGCAGGTAACGCTCCTCGATATCCAGCCGTTTGCCCACGAAGGCATGCTCGATCGCGTAACTGAAGGGCTTTCCAGTCTTCTCCTGCCACAGGGCGGCCACCGCATCGCGTGAGACATAGTCCCGGCCGGGTTTCAGGGCATTCTTCTTGAGTTTGAACTTCTTGTTGATGGCCTTGATGTATTCATCGCGTATGCCAACCCGCTTGGCTAGCTGCCAGATGATTCTCCATGCATCCAGGGGGATGTTGTACACGTTTGTCATCGGCTGACGGATCGCCGTATGGGCACTGACCGGTGTCCAGCGGGTGGGGGAGAACTGCCATGCCTCCAGATAGGTGAGGTCCGGGAACACGATGTTGTCAATGGCCAATAATTTTGACCCCCCTCGGCCAATAAAATTGACCCACCCGGGGCGACAAAAAATCAGCTCTCGCGTTTGTGCTTCAGTCGATAGCTCTCACCTCCCAGCATGAAGAT
>JAKRWE010000297.1 GCA_024712425.1 Chromatiales bacterium | reverse complement strand
TGTGCCTGCAGCCTAGAAAATAGCCCTTCACGAGCCTTTCCACGTCCCGTTCGAGGCACCACATCTTCCATCCACTGACCGCCCGGAAAAGCGAGAAGCGGATGAAATATCCGGGCTAGAGCACTGGTTTCTTGCCCGTGCGCCGGCCAGGCGCATGCCGCATATCGATCCCCGGGAACATCGCCGCTGGCAGCGGCTGCCGCGGCGCCAGGCCCGGGACAGGGTATTCTCCTGGACCAACCGGGAGGCATTGGACCTGATCTGGAACTCGGGCCTGGCCGTTTAGTTATTTCTGAGGTGGCGCTGGCGGGTTGGGCGAGTTGGGCACGATGGCGACCTCGTCGCCTGCCTCCAGGCGGGTGAAAGGCTCGGCAAACTGCTTGTTGACCGTGATGCGTACGTGCTCGGGATCGAACAGATAGCCGCGTTCACCCTTGCTCTTCTGCAGCCATTGCAGCAGCCCCTGTACGTCCGTCACCGAAGGCGGTGGCGTGACCTCCTCGGATTCGCGCCGCATGCGGTTGGCGAGGTAGCTGAAATACAGCAGGGTGATCCTGCGTTGGCTGCTGTCCTGTTCGCCGGATTTTTCCCCCGAGCGGCTGAAGCCGGCGGCGGCCAGTCTTTCCAGGTACTCCTTCCAGTAGCGTTCCTGGTTGATGCCCAGGTCGTACAGGGTCTCCCAGGAAAAGATGCTGGTATCGTGCCCGTCGTCGAAAACGATGCGCACCGCATAGCTTCCCTGGGGCTCGATACGCTCGATGTTGACCGCCTCCTTGCCGACGATCGGGGCGTCCCGGGTCACTTCCTCGGCGGCCCGTGAGTGGACCCGCAGGTATTCGCACGGAAGCAGGAAGGACTGGCCATCCGAAAAGGCGATGTTCAGCAGACGCGATTTGCGGTGCAGATTGATCTCGGTGGGGACCGGTTGTTCCGTGGTGTCACTCATGCTCGTGGCTCCTGCGATACAGGGACGCGAATCCTGTCATGTCCCAGGCAGAGGATCAAGGAAGCTGATCGATTCTGTTAGTCCAAAGCAGTAATGTCCCCTTTGTCCAATTCTAAAATGTCCCCTTTTGATTTCGGGAGGGGTGGTGACAGAGGAGACCATTGCGATGACACAGAAGACGGTGGACCGGCTGGG
>JAKRWE010000296.1 GCA_024712425.1 Chromatiales bacterium | reverse complement strand
CAAAGCTTTCTTGGGTACATTTTGTCACGGGCAAAACCTTGTTCGGATCCAGTGTAACCAACTGAATTTTAACGAACTACACGGGTTTTGCCCTTTTTATTTGTGAAATATTCGGGCTAGCCGCAGAGCCGGGATCCAGGAAATCATGGGACATCACTGGGACGCAAATGGATGAGCTTCGCTGCCTCAGGGCCGTGAAAGAAATGTCCCTCGGATCGGGAGCGGGCCTCGTGCAGAAATCGTAGCCCGGGTGAAGCGCAGCGAAACCCGGGGTGGCCCGTTCAACCCCGGGTTGCGGCCTTTGGCCTTCACCCAAGCTACCAATGGAGCGATGCACCCAGATCAGGAACCATGTCCGGGTTTGGCCGGACATCGACCGATCTGAAGCCTTACCCTGGACTCGGTTCTCCTATCCCCCCGTCGGGATCATGTCCTAACCAAGCAGGAATGTCTCGCTGTTCATGCAAAACACGCCAGACGTCGATGTGATCATCATGCTCCACGTAGAAGACCAGATGAGGGAAGCGTTTCACCGGCCAAGACCGTACGCCGGGCAATTCAAGTTCCAGAGCGTAGCGTGGAGAGCCGCTGGCGGGATGGCGTGCTATATGCCGAAATGCCTTTTCGATGGCATCAACGTAGCGCAATGCGACACGTTCGTCTGCCTCCTGGAGGTAGTGTTCCACTGCCTCCAGAATATCCTGATCGGCCCGGCTCCGCCGGACCACAGGCTTGAGGCTCACTTGGCTGTGTGGCGACGAATGTGGTCGCGCAGCCCCTCGAAGTAGGCCGCGTCAGCGACCCCGCTGGGAATTGAAGCCGCCCCTTCAAGCAGCAGGCTACGCAATTGGGTCTTGTCCTTATCCTTGCGGATCAGTTCACGCACGTACTCGCTGATCGTGCCATACCCACGCTTGGCGACCTGCTCGTCAACAAACACTTTCAGTCCGTCGGGAAGTGAAACATTCATGGCGCCCATAATTATCGATCCTAGGCCGTATGGCAAAAATTGGCAAGAACCGCCGGTTTCGCTGTTAGTCCAAAGCAGTAATATCCCCTTTGTCCAATTCTAAAATGTCCCCTTTTGATTTCGGGAGGGGTGGTGACAGAGGAGACCATTGCGATGACACAGAAGACGGTGGACCGGCTGGG
>JAKRWE010000295.1 GCA_024712425.1 Chromatiales bacterium | reverse complement strand
CTCCGTTTCACGGCTTTCCATTTCAGGCACATCCGTCTGTGCCACTCGTCTTGGCCTTCCCCGTCTCGCAGACGGATGTCCCCGAGACGGATGACCCCCAGACGGATGTCGCCGAGACGGATGACCACCAGACGGATGTCGCCGAGACGGATGACCCCGAGACGGATGTCGCCGAGACGGAGGTTCCCGAGACGGAGGTCCCCGAGACGGATGGCGCAGACGGATGTCCCCGAGACGGATGACCCCGAGACGGATGACCCCGAGACGGATGTCCCCGAGACGGATGGCGCCGAGACGGATGACCCCCAGACGGATGTCCCCGAGACGGAGGTCGCCGAGACGGATGGCGCAGACGGTTGGCGCCGAGACGGTAGGTGTGCTTTGTTAACATTTTGTATGGTTTTAGTGGCTGCGACTGTCTGATTAGCTTTGAGTGGTGTGTATGGACCAGCGATGTATAGGTGCTCTGGTTGATGATAAAAGTCGGCTGTGTATGTAGATTGGGTCAGGACTATCCAGCATCGTCGTATGTGTGTTTCTGCATGTGTGTGTGTGTTTTTGTTTTGTTTGTTTTTGTTTTTGTTTGTGTGTGTGTGTGTGTGTGTGTGTGTGTGTGTGTGTGTGTGTGTGTGTGTGTGCGTGTGTGTGTGCGTGTGTATGACGGGAAGGACATGTTTACGCGTAAAATGCACATTATATGAGTGAATTGTATCCAGTATATCTGTTAATGAGGTTATTGTGAATAATGCTGCTCGTGGCATTGCAATGACATGTTTTTGAATGAATTGTACTTTTGTAGTTAGTCGAATCGCCCAGCCAAGAATAATTGACGTCTGTTTACTTGATCTGAATTGGAAGGATGCCCCTGAGACGGATGGCCCGAGACGGATGTCGCCGAGACGGATGTCCCCGAGACGGATGGCTCAGACGGAGGTCCCTGAGACGGATGGCCCCGAGACGGATGGCGCCGAGACGGATGGCACAGATGTTTGGCGCAGACGGATGTCCCCGAGACGTTAAGCCAAGACGGATGGGCTCTCCGTTTCACGGCTTTCCATTTCAGGCACATCCGTCTGTGCCACTCGTCTTGGCCTTCCCCGTCTCGCAGACGGATGTCCCCGAGACGGATGACCCCCAGACGGATGTCGCCGAGACGGA
>JAKRWE010000294.1 GCA_024712425.1 Chromatiales bacterium | reverse complement strand
GAAAATCGGGCCTCGATCCGGTGGCGTTTCAGCGGTGGAAAATCAAAGCTTTCTTGGGTACATTTTGTCACGGGCAAAACCTTGTTCGGATCCAGTGTAACCAACTGAATTTGAACGAACTACACGGGTTTTGCCCTTTTTTATTTGTGAAATATTCGGGCTAGAGCTCCATACCCGTGCTGATGGTGACCAGCGAGACCGACTCCAATCGCCTGGCCGCGGTCCAGCAGGCCGGTGTGTCCGCCATCTGCGACAAGCCCTTCGAACCGGCAACGGTACGCCAGCTCATCTCACAACTGGTGATCGATTAGCCCTTGCGGGGCGCCCGGTCATCCAGGGTCTTCTGCTCCTGCCGGGCCTTGGCCTGCTCCGCATCCCTGCGCTTGCGCTCGATCACGTTGCCGATCGCCCGCGAATGGGTGTACTTGTCGCTCCACTCACGCTTTGCCTGTGCGCATTGTTCCTGGTGTTGCCCCAGGATGCGTTGCTGCTCCTCGATGGCGTATTCCAGCTTGTCGATGAACACCTGGTAGTCCCGCAGGCGCGTGGCCGCCGCACCGTTACGGGTCGCCTCGGCGTAGCGCTGCATGTACTCCCTGTGATACTGCTGCAGTTCCTCCAATCGCTGACTGGCATCATCACGTTCACGCCGTTCACGCCCGAACTGTGCAGCGGCGTCCTGCTGCCTCTTGTCCGCGATCCGCCGGATTGATTCGAAGCGTTTGGGCGAGTCCTTCATTTATCCACCGTCCCGTCGGGTTCCTGCGCCTGCGGGAACAGCGTCATCAACTCGGAAAGACTCTGCTCCAGGTCGATGTTTTCGTCCGAGCCGGGCTCGTAGGCACCGACGCTGATCAGGTCGCGGTTCTGCTGGTACAGGCTGTATATCTGCTTGAACTCACGCGCCGCCAGCTGGTGGTCGCGCGAGGTGATGTCGTTCATGGCCCGGCTGACGGAGGCCTCGATATCGATGGCCGGATACTGGCCGGTCTCCGCGATGCGACGCGACAGGACCACGTGACCGTCCAGTATGGCTCGCGCCGCGTCCGCGATCGGATCGTTCTGATCGGTATTTATCAAGATAGATGTCGCCTTTTCGTAACCGTCCATTCCAGACCGCTATTGCCCCAACCTGGATTATCTGAGTCGCTTTTTCTTCTTGCCGGTCGGCTGTCTCGGCTCGGCAGTGCCGGCGTCCTTCACCGGCGACAGCAGGTGGGGTGAGATATTCCATCGCTGGCCGTTGTCGGTGACCACGGTGACAGTCTTGCGGTTGTACTTGACCAGTGTGCCCATCAGGCGACCGCCGCCATGCGCGAAGCTGACCC
>JAKRWE010000293.1 GCA_024712425.1 Chromatiales bacterium | reverse complement strand
AGGCCAGACTCGGAATTGGGATCCCGTTGGGTCGGTCGCATTGAATCCGGAACGTAACAACGAAGAAAAGTGTCGCGCCGCATGATCGAAAAGGCGACATCTATCTTGACAAATACCGATCGCGGCCTGCCGCGCCGCCGGCATCCACGAGACCATCGAGCAACTGCCACAGGGCTACCAGACCAGCATCGGCGAACAGGGTGTCGGCCTCTCCGGCGGCCAGCGCCAACGCATCGCCATCGCGCGTGCACTGCTGAAACAGCCGCGGATCCTGATCTTTGACGAAGCGGCCTCCAATCTCGATCCGGACACCGCGGAACAGTTGGCCCGCACGGTCAACCGGCTCAAGGGAAAGGTGACCATCCTGTACATCGCACACCAGGTGCCGCGGGCGCTTGCCGTGGATGCACGTATCGGCCTTGAGTGCCTCACCCAACCCAAGCAGTGAACAGATTCGGATAGAGTGACAACGCCATGATCGGTATGAGCTATCTGCTGTTTTTCACGCTATACATCGCCCTATGGCGCGCGGCCGTCAGAAATGTCCGCGCCTGGGCAAAGCAGTCCGGGCGCAGTCCCAGGCGCTGGGCGTGGGTTGCTCATATTGGCATGTATTCACTGGTCTTTTGGGACTTCCTTCCGACAGTCGGCCTCCACCAATACTACTGCGCCACTGAAGCGGGATTCACCCAGTACAAAACACTGGCGCAATGGGAAGCAGACAACCCCGGCGTGGCGGATACGCTCACGCCGATTAAAAAACCTGAATGGCAGACCCGGGGAAACCTTACCCGCGTGCCCCTCAACCAGCGATTTGCCTGGGATACACGGACTGTCCGACATCCGTTTCATGTACGTGAGCGGGACGAGCAGATAGTGGATGTGAAAACAGGCGATGTACTGGCGCGATACGTCGATTTCGACACCGACATTCTTGGTGTGGAGAGAGGAAGTGCGGCGCGTGGAGTTTATGACTACAAGGGGTGGTTGAATATTGGGTCGTGCGAGATCGGACAAAAAATAGAAAAAACGGAATTCAATGAACTCTATCACTTGGTGAAATACCAAGAGGAGATCCATTTATGAACGCCAACAATATGTATCTCAATTCGACATTGGCAGAAGCAAGCTATCGGTATTTGTCAAGATAGATGTCGCCTTTTCGATCATGCGGCGCGACACTTTTCTTCGTTGTTACGTTCCGGATTCAATGCGACCGACCCAACGGGATCCCAATTCCGAGTCTGGCCT
>JAKRWE010000292.1 GCA_024712425.1 Chromatiales bacterium | reverse complement strand
AACAAGCGCGCAGAAGAATACATCCGGCACCTGGTCGGGCGCATGACGCCGGAACAACTGGCGCAGGCGCGCGAGTCGTTGCTGCGCACCCCGACCGGATAGACCTCAGGTGCCGGCGAGGCGCGTGTGCTTCTGCAGCGCGATGATCGGCTTCATGCACTCCTTCAGGCGTATGGGTTCGCGGCCGAGGCGCTTGTCGTAGATCACCATGTAGCTCAGCACCCGCCTCTGGTAACGGCGGGTTTCATTGAAGGGCACCAGCTCCACCCAGATATCCGCCGAGAGGCTGTTCTCCGGCAGCCACTTGTTCACCCGGTGTGGACCGGCGTTGTAGGCGACGGTTGCAAGCACGGGGTTGTTGTCCAGCTCGCTCTTGAGCTGCCTCAGATAGGCGCTGCCCAGGGCAATGTTGAGCGCCGGCTGGATGATCTCGCGGCGCGCGGGCGGCGTGCGCTTGAGCACCTTTCTGGCAACGGTGCGCGCCGTCGCCGGCATCAGCTGCATCAGCCCCATGGCGCCGACCTGCGAGCGGGCGTCATGCATGAAGGCGCTCTCCTGCCGTATCACGGCGTAGATCCAGGTCATGTCCAGCGTGTTGGATTTCGCCTCGTTCGAGACCAGCTTGCGGTACTTGAGCGGGAATCGCAGTTTGAGATCGTCCCAGTAGCCGGTCTTGGCGAGGGTGTAGATCGCCTGATCCAGCCAGCCGTTCTCCTTTGCGATCACCGCGGCTGCGCGCAGTTCCGGTTTGTCGAGCCCGCGTGTCACGTAATACCACTCGCGCCGAGCCATAACATTGCGGCCCAGGGCATGCAGTTCCAGGGCGCGCTTCACCCCGGGCAGGCGTTCCAGGCGGACCCGGGTGAACAGGTCTTCGGGTGTCTTGTGGTGCAACAGGTGGTAGGGCGCATTGATCTGGTCGGCTGCCATGAAACCGTAATAGGAGCGGTTTTCCGCCGCCTTGCGGAAGAACAGCTGTGCCCTGCGCGTCTGGCCGGTATGGGTGAGGGCCTGGGCAAACCAGTATTGCCAGCGATCGGTTTCCCGTTCCGCGTCCGGCCATGCCTTCAGGCGATCGAGTACGGTCTGCCAGTCCTGCCGTAGCAGGGCCGCGCGGAAGCAGGCTATGCGCAGTCGCCGGTCGTCGCGGTCGGGCGTGATGCTGTTGATGAAGGCGTGGGCCTCCTCGGCGTTGTTGCGCTCCAGGGCGATGGCGATACGCCGGGTGGTGGCCGCCCGCTGATCGGCCGGAAAGGGATAACGTTTTTCGACAGCCTTCCAGAGCTTCAGGGCGCCCATG
>JAKRWE010000291.1 GCA_024712425.1 Chromatiales bacterium | reverse complement strand
CTGACCGTGCTGAACAGGGCATCTTGTTGAATATCCGGGCCACGCATCGTACTGCTCGTCCTTCTTCCTTCCTTACCGGTATCTTCCACTTCAGGCGGCGAATTTCAACAGCCTGCTAGGCCTTGACAACCTTGACCGCACACTTCTTGTAGTCCGTCTCCTTCGAGAGCGGATCCGTGGCGTCCAGGGTCAGCTTGTTGACGATGCGACCGGCATCGAACCAGGGGATGAAAATCAGCCCCTCGGGCGGCTTGTTGCGGCCCCGGGTCTCGACCCGGGCAAGGATCTCGCCACGCCGGCTGATGACCCGTGCCAGCTTGCCCTGGCGAAGGCGCCGCCGCAGCGCGTCCTGGTGGTTCATGTAGATCACCGCATCAGGCACCGCGCGATACAGCTCGGGGACCCGACGTGTCATGGACCCCGAATGCCAGTGCTCCAGCACCCGGCCGGTACACAGCCAAAGATCGAATTCATCATCCGGGCTCTCTGCCGCCGGCTCGTAGGGCGCGGCGATGATGTTGGCCCGGCCGTTTGGCTTGCCGTAGAAGTACACATCGCCCTTGCCAGTCTTGTCGGCTGCGACAAAGGGATCATAGCCTTCACGATAACGCCATAGGGTCTCCTTGCCATCGACCACCGGCCAGCGCAGACCACGCGCCTTGTGGTAGGCCTCGAACGGGGCCTGGTCGTGGCCTTTCTTGGGCCCCTCCTTCTGGAAGCGGCGGTACTCCTCGAACAGACCCTTCTGCACGTAGTAGCCGAAGTCCTCGCTTTCGTGGTTGCCGTAGCGGTTGCCGCGGTCGTCCGTGATGTGGCCCTCAAACGGGAACTTGTTGACCTGGCCGTTCTCGAACAGCACCTGGTACAGGGTCTTGCCCCGGTATTCAGGCGCCTTGGCCAGCAGTTCCTCGGGCCAGACCTCCTCGGTCTTGAAGCGTTTCGAGAACTCAATCACCTGCCAGAGATCAGACTTGGCCTCGCCGGGCGCCCGTTTCTGCTCGCGCCAGAACTGGGTACGCCGCTCGGCGTTGCCGTAGGCGCCCTCCTTTTCCACCCACATGGCGGTGGGCAGGATCAGGTCAGCAGCCTGGGCGGTGATCGTCGGGTAAGGATCGGAGACCACGATGAAATTATGCGGGTTGCGGTAGCCCGGGAAGGTCTCCTCGTTCATGTTGGCCGCGGCCTGCATGTTATTGTTGCACATCACCCAATAGGCATTGAGCTTGCCGTCCTTCAACATGCGATTCTGCAGCACTGCGTGATATCCGACCTTGCCCGGAACGGTGCCTTCCGGCAGCTTCCAGATCTTCTCGG
>JAKRWE010000290.1 GCA_024712425.1 Chromatiales bacterium | reverse complement strand
GAACACCTGTGGGGCATCCTGAACGCCATTGTACTGAAGGTTAGCAACGGACCCGCCGAAGGCATCAACAGTCGCATCAAGGCGATCAAAGTCCGGAGCCATGGTTTCCGCAACAAGGGGCACTTTGCCAATGCTATCTACTTCCACCTTGGTGGACTCGATCTATACCCGGAGGGTATCTGCCGGTGAATGTTACCCACCTGATTTGGTGAAGAGCCATTTTAAGTAAATACCCTAATACCCCAGCTGAGACATGAACGACACCGCGCCAAAAACCGACGACAAGAAGAGCATGCAGGAAGACGAATATGCACGTCTTTCGGAGGTGTTCGAATCCAGCGCACGTCGCTGGGAACTGATCATATACCCATCGCTGTTTGCGTTCATCGTGCTGGCGCTGTACGGCTTCTATCTGATCTATAACCTGCAGCGCGATGTGCATTACCTGGCCATCAGTGTCGACACCAACATGACAACCATGTCGAGCAACATACAGACCATGTCCCGGAGCGTGGGTCAGATGACGACCAATATCCGGGCGATCACGGTCAGTCTGGATTCCATCGACCGCAAGGTCGGTACCCTCGAGCCGATGTTGACCAACATCAACTCGATGGATCAGTCCATGCGCACCATGACCCAGACCACGGGCGCCCTGAATGCGGCCGCGCAGGGCATGAACGTGAACATGTATCGGATGAGCCGTGATATCGGAAGACCGATGCGGGTGTTCAACGCCTTCATGCCCTGGTAAGTAGGGCCATTAGGCCTGCTGCCGGGTCCGGGCGCCGGTGCCCGCATCGATATCTGTCAGGGGTTCCTGCAGGAACCAGCCCTGGACATGGTTGACGCCAATGGTCCAGAGCAGGGCAAGGGTGTTGGCGTCCTCGATGCCCGTGGCGACGGTCCTGATGCTCATTCCCTGGATGCGTGAATTGATGCTGGCAAGCCGATCCTGTGCGCCAGCGTCAGTGGTCAGCCCTTTTACCAGCGACGGCGACAGGCGGGCCATGTCGACCTGGTAGTGCTCGAGTACGCTGTAGTCGGTTGCATCGCCTGCGACGTTGTTGCAGCTGATCCGGCAATTGATCTTCTTCAGGCTGCCGATGAAACGCTCCAGTTCCGGCGGCTGTTCCTGAAGCAGGGAGAACTCGAACAGGAAATACAGCTGTCAATGGCCAATAATTTTGACCCCCCTTCGGCCAATAAAATTGACCCACCCGGGGCGACAAAAAATCAGCTCTCGCGTTTGTGCTTCAGTCGATAGCTCTCACCTCCCAGCATGAAGATGTGTGAATGGTGGATCAGCCGGTCCACG
>JAKRWE010000028.1 GCA_024712425.1 Chromatiales bacterium | reverse complement strand
GTGTGCCTGCAGCCTAGAAAATAGCCCTTCACGAGCCTTTCCACGTCCCGTTCGAGGCACCACATCTTCCATCCACTGACCGCCCGGAAAAGCGAGAAGCGGATGAAATATCCGGGCTAGCCTGTTCGACCGTTATCAACAAAGACAGGGGAACAGTCACATGGCTCGTTTATCATTGAAACAGCAACTGGTGGGGATCGTGGTGGCGCTGGTGGTCGTGGCGGCCGCGACCGTGGGGATCATCCTGGTCGAGGAGCGGCGCGTCACCGCCTCGCTCGAGGACCTGGTGGATCACGACGTGGTGCTCATGGACAAGGCGCACCAGCTGAACCTGGCGGTGGTACAGGTGCAGCAGTGGCTGTCCGATATCAGCGCCACGCGCGGACGCGACGGGCTCAACGATGGACTGGACGAGGCAGCTGCCCAGGCCAAACGTTTTCACGAACTGCTGGATGAGCTGATACGCATCGATCCGGACAACCGCGCCAGCTATGAGCGGATGCTGCAGCCGTTCGAGCAGTACTACGCGGTGGGTCAGCGCATGGCCAAGGCCTACGTCGAGGGCGGACCGGATGCGGGCAATGCCATCATGAGCGAGTTCGATGCCGCGGCCGAGGTGCTGTCCGGTGAGATCACGCCCTTCCTGGAGCGGGCGCGTGGCGGGGTGAAGCAGCAGGCCGAGCGCGACAAGTCCCTGTCGGGGCAGCTCATGATGGTGACCCTCGTCGGCTCGCTTGCCTTTATCGTGGTGCTGGGCGGCATGGCATGGCTGTTCCGCGGCATCTTCCGTGCGATCGGGCACGATCCGGTTTCGCTGACCCGGATCGCGGAGGCCATTGCGGCAGGTGAACTGGAGAATCGTTACGAGAACGAAACTGCGGCAACCGGGGTGTATCACGCGCTGCTGTCGATGCGGGACAAACTCAGGCAGCAGATGGACAGGATGACCGAGCAGCTGACCGAGAACGGCCGCATGCGCTCGGCCCTGGACAATGCCGATGCTGCCATTACCGCCTCGGACGAGAACAATGTCCTGATCTACATGAACAACGCGGCCCGCAACCTGTTCGGGGACCTGGCGCCGGCCATATCGCGCAAGCACCCGGGCTTCAATGTCGACAAGCTCATCGGTGGTCGCCTGCGGGACTATTTCGATGACGAGAACGGCCATGCGGCCTTCAGCCGTCCCCTGGACAGCACCATCACGATCGACGCCCTGATGGGCGAACGCCAGATCCGCTTCGTGGCCAGCCCGGTCTACGATGAGGAAAAGGCCTACCTCGGCTGGGTCACCCAGTGGGCCGATCACACCGAGGAACTGGCGCGCGCCGAGGCCGAGCAGCAGCGGCTCGAAGAGGAGCGCCGCCTGGCAAGGGAGAATGCCCGTATCCGCGCCGCCCTGGACAATGTGGGCAGTGCGGTGATGGTGGCAGACAACGATTACAACATCATCTACCTCAACGAGTCGCTGGAGAAGATGTTCAAGGAGGCCGAGCCGCAGTTGCGCGAGGTGTTGCCGGGCTTCGACGCGACATCCCTGCGGGGCCAGAACATGGATGTGTTCCACTGCGACCCGCGTCACCAGCGTGCATTGCTGAACACCGCACGGTCCACTGTGGATAGCGAGGTCGAGGTGGCCGGTCTCACCCTGAAGATCGTGGCCAACCCGGTGTACGACGAGCAGGGTGAACGGCTTGGTACCGCGGTCGAGTGGACCAACCGCACCGAAGAGGTCGCGGTCGAGAAGGAGATCGACACGGTGGTGGATGCCGTCCGTCGGGGTGATCTCAGGCAGCGGATACCGCTGGACGGCAAGACCGGGTTCTTCCGCCAGCTGGGTGTCGGCATGAACGAACTGGTGGAGGTGATCGAGAATGTGTTCTCGGATATCGGTGAGGTCATGGGCCGCATGGCGGAGGGCGATCTGACGCGCACTATCGAGCGCGATTACGAGGGCACCTTTGGCAAGGTCAAGGACGATGTGAACAAGACCATCGCCAATATCGAGGGCGTGGTGCGTAAGCTGCGTGACTCGGCCGACAGCATCTCGACCGCGTCCGGCGAGATCACCGCCGGCAATACCAACCTGTCCTCGCGCACCGAGCAGCAGGCATCGGCGCTCGAGGAGACGGCCTCCTCCATGGAGGAGCTGACCTCCACGGTGCGTAACAACGCGGACAACGCGCGTCAGGCCAACCAGGTGGCGAGCAATGCAAGCCAGCTGGCCACCCAGGGCGGCGAGGTGGTGAGCCGCGCGGTGGATGCCATGCAGGAGATCAATAGTTCGAGCACCCAGGTTGCCGAGATCATCGGGGTGATCGATGAGATCGCCTTCCAGACCAACCTGCTCGCGCTCAATGCCTCGGTGGAGGCCGCGCGTGCCGGGGAGCAGGGCCGCGGCTTTGCCGTGGTGGCGACCGAGGTGCGTAACCTGGCCTCGCGTTCGGCCGAGGCAGCCAAGGAGATCAAGGAGTTGATCCAGGACTCGGTGAACAAGGTAAAGGCCGGCAGCACCCTGGAAGAGATCATGGTGGGCGTCAAGAAGGTGGGCGACATCATCGCCGAGATCGCCGCCGCCTCGGAGGAACAGTCTGCCGGTATCGACCAGGTCAACCGCGCGGTCACCTCCATGGACGAGGTGACCCAGCAGAACGCGGCACTGGCCGAAGAGACCTCGGCGGCCTCCGCTCAGCTCAATGACAAGGCCCAGGAACTGGAACGCCTGGTTGGCTTCTTTCGGGTGGAAGGGGTGAGTGTCGCGCCGCATGCTGCGACCTCCAGTACCGGAGCGGGCGTCCAGCCTGGCCGTCCGGCGCCAACGGCCCCCACGCCGCCGCCAGTTGCGGCAAGGCGAACCCCGATCAAACCGGTTGCGGCGAACACGGTGCCGGATGCCGGCACCGAGGACGAGTGGGAAGAGTTCTGATGCAGGGACGCGATAGACTGGCCGCGCTGGGCCTGTTGTCCGGCACGCTGTTGACCGGCGGCCTGGTGGACTGTGATTGCCTGGCAGAGGATGCGGCGGCACTCTCGGCTGATCTGCGCCTGGGCTATAGCGATACCGACGACGGGGCTGGTGCCCGCGGTGACGGCCTGTCGGTGGGCGCACGCCTGGATGCCGGCAGCGCATCGTGGCACGGAATAAGTGTGGGCGGTACCCTGTATGCCACGACCCCAGTGGCTGGTATCGACGACGATCCGCTGTTTCTGGATTCCGCCGGCGGGCCGAACGGCTCGGGTTACACGATCCTGGGCCAGCTATGGGTACAGGCCAGCCTGGGAGACACCCGGCTCAGGCTGGGGCGCCAAGCGATCGATACCCCGTTCGCGGACACCGATGATATCGGCATGATCCCGAACACCTTCGAGGGCGTGGTGTTGACGGACAGCTCCTTCGAGCACTGGGAACTGACCGGCGCCTGGCTGCGCCGCTGGGCGGGTGTGGATGCGAACAAGGAGAAGTTCACCCGGATCAACGGCAATCGCGGTATGTGGGTGTTGGGGGCCAGCCATGCCAGAGACGACTGGGATGTACAGGCCTGGTACTACCGGCAGCAGGGCGGTACCGACATCGTCTACCTGGAAGGTGGTGCCGATCCGCTGGAGCAACTGCATGTCGGCCTGCAATGGACGCGTCAGCAGGACAAGGCGGCCAATACCCACGCACGCGCCTGGGGCGCCAGCCTGGCCTATGTGCTGGGCGATTTCACTCTCTCGGGCGATTACAACAAGGTCTCCGGCAATGGCTCGGTGAGCAACGGCTACGGTGGCGGCCCGTTCTTCAGTTCCTGTGACCAGAACACCATCGATGGTACCCCGCATATCCGGGCCATTGCGACCGGCGTGGAATACGGCGGCATCGACAGGCTGGCGGTGGGTGTGCGGCGTGTCGATTTCGACCAGGGCGTGGGCGATGAGGTGGATACCTATGCCGGTTATGCCTTCAGCGACGACCTGAGCTTGGACTTGGTGTACAGCGACATGGGACCCGACGGCAGCAACGCCAAGGTCTTCCTCAACTACCACCTGGACCTGTTGTAGATACTCTGTTTCAAGTCAAGCCGTGCCTGACAGATTGTGATGCAATCAGCTTATGAGTTTGCCTGACCAGCGACCGTGTAGAAGCGTTCAGGATCGAAGCTTGTATCGGTCTTCCACATGGCGTGGATGGCATGCAGTAGCTTGCGCATGACGGCACAGACCGCCTGGATTTTTTTCAGGCCACGATCGTTGATCAGGTGCTCAAGTAGGACTGGACCTGGGGGACACGATGACTGACGACCAGGGCAGGCATAAACAGCGCGGTGCGCAGGTGGCGATTACCGGCCTTGCTGATACGCGCCTTCTTGTCGATGCTGCTGCCTGACTGGTGGTGGCGGGGATCCAGTCCGGCCATCGCCACCCATTGCTTGGCCCGCATATCCTCAGGGAGCGCCAGCAGCTCACCCATTAACTGGATAGCCGATTTCTCGCCGATCCCTTTGACGGACAGGAGGAGTTCGAAGGGGCGCTGCAGTTGCGGATCCTGCGCGATCAACTGCACTGTCTTGGCCTGCAGGGCCTTGATCTGCTGATCGAGCTGGCTGATGCTCAGCTGCACATCCTCGAGGATGAAATCGGGGGGTGCTATCGGTGCTTCTGAGCGCATGCAGCTGGTTTTTTGCCCGGGTACGTTGACGGGTCAGTGCCGCCAGGCGTCGTGAACAGGCCCGCAGCGCCAGGATAGCGTCATTTGGGGGCTGCCAGGGTTCAAAGGGCATGCGTAGACCGAACTCGGCCAGCGAACTGGCATCGATGCAATCAGTCTTGGTGCGGGTCAGGCAGGCCTCGGCAAAGTGTCTGGCGGCCCTGGGGTTGAGCACCATCAGCTCGATGCCTTTGGCATTGTGCAGATACAGGGCCAAGTCAAGATGGTAGACACCCGTGGCTTCCAACACCACCCGCTTGACTTGGTATTCTCGTAGCCACCGAAGCAGCTCGACAAAGCTCTCATGCTGATTGGTGAAGGAACGGGGCTTGACAGACTCTTTCCCAGCGATGGCAACAACTAATTCTCTGGCTCCCACGTCGATACCGGCGATATTCATGGCATTACCCTCCAAAGCGATTTGCGGTAAGGTAAACACCGGTTTCCCGACCCTGTCACCTGATCGCCTACCGACCTTGCGTATGCAGGCTCAGGAGCAACGCTCGAGGCCTCGGATACTCTTCGGTATTGGCGAAGAGGGCGGGAAGCCGATCTACTTACAGGCTCTGGGCCTCAGGAGCGGACGGCTTTCCCGGTGAATACAACCTCTTCATAACACTTGTTTATGGCCAGCCTTTTGACTGGCCATGCAGGTAAACATACAAGGAGCGGGCTTGCCCGCGAACCATAGGCGGATCAGGTCGCCTTGGGCGCCCCGGCCGCGTCGCGTGCCGCAGCGATCCGCTGCATGCTGTTGGCCGCGCTGACACAGCCCAGCGGGATGACCAGCAGGGTCAGCACGGTGGATACGAACACCCCGAACATCAGTGAGATCGCCATGCCCTGGAAGATCGGGTCGTGCAGGATCACGCTGGCGCCGCCGATCAGGGCGAAGGCGGTGATCATGATGGGCTGGGTCCGTGCCTTGCATGAGAGCAGCACCGCCTCGCGCACCGGTTTGCCGTTGCGGATCTCCTCCACCGCGAAGTCCACCAGCAGGATGGAGTTGCGCACGATGATGCCCGCCAGGGCGATGAAGCCGATCATCGAGGTGGCGGTGAAATAGGCGCTGTGGCCGGAGAGCTGGGTCACCACCCAGTGGCCCGGTACGATGCCGAGCAGGGTCAACGGGATCGGCGCCATGATGATCGCCGGCACCAGGAAGTTGCCAAACATGCCGACCACCAGCATGTAGATCAGGACCAGGGCCACCGCAAAGGCGCCGCCCATGTCGCGGAAGGTCTCGTAGGTCACCGTCCATTCGCCGGCCCACTCGAAGCCGGAGCGGCCGTTGGCTGGCGGCGGTCCGGTCATGGTGCCGGAGAGCACCTGGCCGTCGGGCGTGGTGTAGTCGGCCAGGGCCTCGTCTATCTTCATCATGGGATAGATGGGCGCGCCCAGGCGACCCACCGCGTCGCCCACGACGTATTCCAGCGGACGCAGGTCCTTGTGGTAGATGACCGGATCCTCGGCGATCTTCTCCCAGTGCCCGAGTTCCGCAAGCGGGATGGTCACGCCGCCCGGTACAGCGATCGGCAGATCACCCATGGCCTGCGGGTTGGCGCGTAGCGAGAGCGGCGCCTGCACCACGATCCAGGTGGGTTCCAGCGAGTTGTCGGTACGCCGGTCGGTGATCTTGTATTCGCCCATGGCCATGGACAGGGTCTCGACGATATTGGCGGTGGTCACGCCCTTGGTCGAGGCCTTCTGGGCATTGATCACGAAGCGCCAGGCCTGGTACGGCTCGGTCATGTAGTTGTCCACATCGGCCATGCCGTCGGTCTGTGCGAAGACGTCGGTCATGTGTTGTGCGACCGTACGCCGGGTGTCCGCGTCGGGACCGTAGATCTCGGCCATCACCGATTGCAGTGCCGGCGGGCCGGGCGGCATCTCGGCGACCGTGATGTGGGCGCGGTACTGATCGGCGATCGGTTTGAGCAGGGCGCGCGCCTGCTCCGCAAGCTCGTGGCTGCTGGCGTCGCGCTCGTGCTTGTCCACCAGTTGCACCTGTATCTCGCCCTGCCAGGGCTCCTCGCGCAGGTAGTAGTGGCGCACCATGCCGTTGAAATCGAACGGACGCGCGGTGCCGGTGTAGGTCTGCAGGGCAGTGATCTCGGGTATCGCGCGCAGGGCCTCGGCCATCTCGCGGGCCGCGTTGGCGGTGATCGGCAGCGCGGTTCCCTCCGGCATGTCGATGACCACCGCGAACTCCGGCTTGTTGTCGTAGGGCAGCATCTTCACGGTCACCGCGGTGGTACAGAACATGGCGCAGACCGCAAAGAACACCGCCACCAGCAGACCCAGGAAGCTGTAGCCGATGAGCTTGCTGTCCAGCAGCGGCGGCAGGATGCGGCGGAACAGGCGGTCGATGCGCTCGTTGGCCGCATGTTCCTTTTCCTCGGCCTGTTCCAGCCTGGCCATGGACGGACGGATCCGCATCACCAGGTAGGAGGTGAAGGCAAAGGCCGCGAACAGCGAGATGATCATGGCCACCGAGCCCAGCAGCGGGATGGGCGCCATGTAGGGACCCATCAGGCCGCGCACGAAGGCCATGGGCATCAGTGCGGAGACCACGGTGAAGGTGGCGATGATGGTCGGGTTGCCGACCTCGCGCACCGCGTCCACGGCGATGTCGGTGGAGGGCTCGCCCTTGAGCAGCCAGCGCCGGTAGATGTTCTCCACCACCACGATGGCGTCATCTACCAGGATGCCGATGGAGAAGATCAGGGCGAACAGCGACACCCGGTCGATACTCAGCCCCATCACGAAGGCGGCGAACACGGTCATCAGGATGACCACCGGGATCACGATGGTGACCACCAGTGCGGGTTTGAAACCCAGGGTCCACCATACCAGCAGGGTCACGATGCCGGTCGCGATGACCAGTTTCTTGAGTAGAGCGTTGACCTTGTCGGATGCGGTCTTGCCGTAGTTGCGGGTGACCTCGACATGGACCTGTTCCGGGATCAGGTTGCCCTTGAGCAATTCGACCTTGTCCAGGATGGCGTCCGCCACGGTGACACCGTTGCTGCCCTTCTTCTTGGCCACCGCGATGGTGACCGCATTCTCGCCATGTGCCTCGATCGGCCGGTCGGCATTGGCCTGGGGATAGGCCTGGCCGGTGTAGTAATTGACGTAACTGTGAGCGTCTTCGGTGGTGTAACTCACGTCGGCTACGTCGCGGATGTAGATGGGCGTGCCTTTCTGCACCCGCGGCACCAGGTTCGCGACATCGCGTGGGGTCTTGAGGAAGGCGCCCGCGTAGACCCGCAGGTCGAGGTTGTCCTGCTCGCTGTTGCCGACGCGGCGCTCGAGGTTGGCGTTGCGGATACGGGAGACGATCTCGCCAGCAGAGATGCCGTTGGCCGCCAGTTTGTCGGGCCGGATCTGGACCCGGATCTGCTCCCTGCGCCCGCCGACCGCGAAACCCTCGCCGGTGTTGGGGATCTGTTTCATCTGCTGCAGCACATTGGTGGCCAGCTTGCGCAGGTTACCGGCATCGAGTTCCTCGCTCCACAGGGTGAGGGTCACCACCGGCACGTCGTCGATGCCCTTGACCTTGACCAGTGGCGGCTGGCGTATGCCGGGGGGTCTTATCCAGGTTGGAGGCCAGCTTGTCGTGGACCTTGATCACCGAGGGGCCGGCCTCCTCGCCGACCTTGAAGCGCACCGTCACGATACCCTTCTCGCGCATGCTGGCCGAGTAGACGTGTTTGACGCCGGGGATCTCGGACATGATCCGTTTCAGCGGCTCGATGGCCTTGGCCGACACCTGTTCCGCCGAGGCGCCCGGATAGGCGAGGAAGATGTCGATCAGGGGTACCGAGATCTGCGGGTCCTCCTGACGCGGGGTGGCGATCAGGCCCAGGATGCCCATGCCCAGCATGGCCAGGAACAGCAGCGGCGACAGCGGTGAATGGATGAAGGTGCGGGCGGTCCTGCCTGCCAGCTCCAGTTGAGCGGAGTTGCCGTTCTTGTTGTTGTCAGCCACGTCGTTTACCCGTTGTTGTCCACGCCCGAAGTGTCTTCACCGGTGCCCGGCGCGGTTTGCGCCTCGACGACCTGGCCGGCCCACAGCCCGGGCGGCGGGGTATCGATGATCCGGTCACCCTCGTGCACGCCGGACAGCACCGCGACCCGGCCGTTGCCGAGATCTTCACCCAGGCGCACCACGCGCAGGCGTGCCAGGCCGTTGCCGTCCACGCTGAACACTAGCGGCATGCCGCCTTTCTCGATCACGGCCGTGCGCGGGATACTCAGTTGTGCGGGGACGTTGGCACCGGTATCGGTGATCTGCAGTTCCGCGTACTGGCCCGCGGTGGCGGCGGTGCCCTGCGGCAGGGTCAGTTCAACCCGGATGGTATGGCGCTGCAGGTCGGCGGTGGGGTGGATGCGGTAGACCTGTGCCATCACCGGCGCGCCCTTGTTGTCCAGCTTGACCGGCAGGCCCATGCCGGGCGCCAGGGTGCGCGCCAGGTGTACCGGCAGGTCCGCCTCGACCTTGAACAGGCCGGACTGGCTGAAATCGACCAGCGGTTGGCCGGGCTGCACGGTGTCGCCCTCCTCGACGTAGACCTTGTCGATGACACCGCTGAAGGGTGCGACGCTGCGCGTGTCACGCAGGCGGGAATCGATCTCGCGGATATTGGCTTCTGCCTGGCGCTGGCTGGTCTGCGCCTGCTCCAGGCGGGTGCGCACGTCCACCAGGTCGGTGTATTGCTCGAAATTCTGATCCCGCAGCCCCATCATGTCCTGCATCGGGGTGCCCATGACCTGGTCTATGATGGCTGGAAAGCCGAAGCCGCCCGGTGCGGTGCGGGTGGCCTCCGAGCGGGGGGAGTAGATTTCACGCTGGTACTGCGCCTGCGCATTCTGGATCTGGGCGGTGGCGGACTGGTAGGCGGCGTAGGCGGCCTCCCGGTGCGCCAGCAGCGCCGAGTCGTCGAGTTCGATCAGCACCTGCCCCTGGCTGAAGGTTTCACCCTCGCGCCCGGCGATGAGGCGCACGCGCCCGGGCATCTGCGCGGTGAGCTGGACGGTCTTGAACGGTGTCACGGTGCCGGCGACTGAAACGGACAGCTGCACCCGGGCGCGCTCGACCGGAACGATGTGCAGCTGGCCGGCGGGCGATGCCGGCGCGTCTGCAGCGGACGTGATGGCCGAACATGCCAGGCATGCCGCAATGAGAACGGTTTGAATACCCTTAACAGGCTGTTGAAATTCGCCGCCTGAAGTGGAAGATACCGGTAAGGAAGGAAGAAGGACGAGCAGTACGATGCGTGGCCCGGATATTCAACAAGATGCCCTGTTCAGCACGGTCAGCCCGGAATCCCGGGTGCCGAAGGATCACCCCTTGCGTCCGATACGCACGATGGTCGATACCGCATTGCGGAAACTGGATACGGACTTCAATGCGCTGTACTCGGAGTATGGCCGCGATTCGATCCCTCCGGAGAAACTGCTGCGTGCGCAGTTGCTGATGGCGTTCTACACGATCCGCAGCGAGCGGCAGTTGATGGAGCAGATCGATTACAACCTCTTGTTTCGCTGGTTCGTCGGCTTCTCAATGGATGACCGTGTGTGGGATCACTCGACCTTCACCAAGAACCGCGACCGCCTGCTGGAAGGGGATATCGCCCGCCGCTTCTTTGCGCAGGTTCTGAGCCAAGCAAAACAGGCAGACCTCCTATCCAAAGAACACTTCAGTGTCGATGGAACGATGATTGAGGCCCTGGCCTCGCTCAAGAGCTATCGACCCAAGGATGAAGACGGTCCACCCGGTGGCGGTGGTCGTAACCCCGATGTGGATTTCCATGGGGAGAAGCGCTGCCGGGATACCCATGAGTCGAAGACGGACAAGGATGCCCTGCTGTTCAGGAAGAGCAAAGGCACAGCGGCAAAGCTGGCTTATCTGGGACATTTGCTAATCGAGAACCGGAACGGTCTGGTCGTCGATGCCCAGGTCACCCAGGCGACAGGTACCGCTGAGCGGGAAGCCGCTGTCGATATGGTCGAAGCGCTCGGTGGCACGCATCGCATGACACTGGGCGCGGACAAAAACTACGACACCAAGGGTTGTGTGGACGCACTGCGTTGCGCCAACGTGACGCCGCACGTTGCACAGAACACGAGCAACCGTTCATCGGCCATCGATGGACGCACCACCCACCACGCCGGTTATGCAACCAGTCAACGCTTCCGCAAGCGTATCGAGGAATGCTTTGGCTGGGCGAAGACCATCGGTGGGCTGCGCAAGAGCCATTTTGTTGGCCGTGAGAAGCTGGACTTCCGGTTCGTGCTGACCATGACCGCCTACAACCTGGTTCGGATGCGCAATCTGGGGGTGGTGGCATGTTGATCGAGAGTGTGTCGAGGGGTTGGTCTGCCCGGGGTCAGCATTTTCCAGTGCATTGGGCCTCTTGGGTCAACTCAACTCGCAACAATGGCCGTCGATCCCCTCCGTCTGGTGAAAACAGGGCAGAATCGGCACGGTTTTCAACAGCCTGTTAATGGGGGAACCTCGTGCCTAGATTTCAGGGGCCCGTGCACGGTGGCCGGGCCGGTGTCTGGAAATGGCCACGAAAGTTAGCCTAAAACATAAGAAATATCAAGTTTAATCAGTAACTTAGATTAGGGTTTATCCTATTGACTTTGATTTATGTCGCTGTTCTCAAAGTGTTTTTCGCAGGACCGGGGGCGCGGCGCGGATGTGCGGCTTTCCAGGAAAGCGAATCGGTGGTGTAAAGTCCGGGTCCAGACAAAACCGACCTGGAAAGTAATCTGTCATGAGCATGCAATGGCCATCCCTGCTGTCGCGCCGGCGCCTGGGGTCCGCTGTCGAGCCCCCGGGCAGCACCGCGCGCACCGATTTCCAGCGGGATTTCGACCGGGTGGTCTTCTCCTCGGCCTTCCGGCGCATGCAGGACAAGACCCAGGTCTTCCCGCTGTCCAAGGTCGATTACGTGCGCACCCGCCTGACTCACAGCCTGGAGGCCTCCTGTATCGGGCGCTCGCTCGGCACCCTGGTCGGGGAACAGGTGATTGCACGGCACGGGCTGGCCGGCTTCGAGGCCGCGGATTTCGGGAATATCTGTGCAGCGGCCTGCCTGGCGCACGATATCGGCAATCCGCCCTTCGGCCATTCCGGCGAAGATGCGATCCGGCACTGGGCAAACACCGCGGACTACGGCGCGCGCCGGGTGGAGAGCCTGCGCGGCAGTCAGCGCGAGGATTTCGCCTCTTTCGAGGGCAATGCCCAGGGCTTTCGCATCGTCACGCGGCTGCAGAACCCGGACAACCCCGGCGGTCTGCAGCTCACCTGCGCCACCCTGGCGGCCTTCACCAAGTACCCGCGCGAGTCCTGCCTCAATGGCAACCGTTTCGAGGGCGTCAGTGCCAGGAAGCAGGGCTTCACGGTGGCGGATCGCGGCGCCTTCGAGCAGGTGGCCGATACCGTGGGCCTGCTGCGCCGCAGTGAGCGCCTGGGTATCTGGCACCGGCACCCGCTGGCTTTCCTGGTGGAGGCCGCTGACGATATCGCCTACCGGGTGATCGATATCGAGGATGGTTACCGCCTCGGCCATTTCAGCTACGAAGAAGCCACCACCGCCTTCCTCGAGCTGTTGCCGGACCGGGCGCAACAGCAGGCGCGCCTCGCCGGCATCCGCGAGCGCAAGGACCGGGTCGAGTTCCTGCGCGCCAAGGTGATCAACCAGATCATCCAGCAGGCGCTGGCCTGTTTCATGGACAACGAGGCGGATATCCTGGCCGGCCGCTTCGACGCGCCGTTGCTGGACGAGATCCCGGCACGACCGCAGGCCGACCGACTGATCCAGCTGGCCAGCGAGCGGATTTACTGCGCGCCCGAGGTGGTGAGCATCCAGGCGGCCGGTTTCCAGGTGGTGCACGACCTGCTGGAGCGGTTCATCCAGGTGCTCGACGACGTGGCGGAGCACGGCGAGCGCGCGTCACCGCGCAGCCGTACACTGATCCGGCTGATCCCGGAGCAGTTCATCGGTTGTGACCGTGTGCCTTCGCCGGATGCCTACACGCGGCTGCTGCTGTTGACCGATTTCGTGTCCGGGATGACCGATTCCTATGCGGTGTCGCTGTACAAGAAGGTGACCGGCATCTCCCTGCCCGGAGGCTGAGATGGCGCAACAGGAAAACGGCATTCAGGCGCTGCTGGAGGTCATGCGGCAATTGCGCGACCCGGAAAAGGGCTGTCCCTGGGACCTGAAACAGACCTACGAGACCATCGTGCCTTATACCCTGGAAGAGGCCTACGAGGTGGCGGACGCCATCGAAAAGGGCGATCTGCAGGAGTTGAAGGAGGAACTCGGCGATCTGCTGTTCCAGGTGGTCTTCTACAGCCAGATCGCGGCGGAGCAGGGCGTGTTCGATTTTGCGCAGGTGGCCGAAAGCATTACCGGCAAGATGCGGCGTCGCCACCCGCATGTTTTCAGCGATGCGGAGAGTGGCGACGAACACTCGCTGCGCCGTGCCTGGGAGGAAGCGAAGGCCACTGAACGCGCCGGAAAAACACGACCGGATGCAAGCCAGCTGGCCGGTGTGGCACGCGCCCTGCCGGCATTGCTGCGCGCCCACAAACTGCAGAAACGGGCCGCAGACGCGGGTTTCGACTGGCCGGACCCGCAGGGGGCGCTGGACAAGACCCGCGAGGAGATGGCGGAGGTCGAGCAGGCCGCGGCCGGACTGGACCGCGAACACCTGGAAGAGGAACTGGGCGACCTGTTGTTTGCCCTGGTGAACGTGGTTCGGCTGTATGGCTTTCAGGCCGAGCACGCCCTGCGGCGGGCCAATGACAAGTTTGAGCGGCGCTTCCGGCGCATGGAACAGCTGCTGCGCGAACAGGGCGAGACGGAACTGGCCGGGCTTTCGCTGGAGCAACTGGAGGATGCCTGGAACCGGGTCAAGCAGGAGGAAAGAGCGGAATGAGCCATCGATGGAGTCGCCTGCTGTGGGGCCTGCTCCTGTTGCCGCTGTTGCAGTCGTGCAGTGTCAACCTGGTCACCGGCGAACAGGAGCTGAGGCTGATCGGCGAGCAACAGGAGCTGGCGATCGGCGCAAAGAACTACGGTCCCTACCGCCAGGCACAGGGCGGCGATTATGTCGCCGATCCGAAACTGGTCGCCTATGTGCAGCGGGTGGGTGCGCGCCTGGCGGCGGTGGCCGATCGCAAGCTGCCCTACGAGTTCCATGTGCTCAACGACGACACCCCCAACGCCTGGGCTCTGCCCGGTGGCAAGATCGCGGTCAACCGGGGCCTGCCGGTGGAACTGGATGACGAGGCGCAACTGGCGGCGGTGCTGGCGCACGAGATCGTGCATGCGGCAGCCGGCCACAGTGCGCAATCCATGCAGCGGGGTGTCTTTCTGCAGGGGGCGCTGGTGGCGGCAGGCGTGGCATTGGGCGATTCCGACTACCATCAGCTCGGCATGCTGGGTGGCGCGCTGGGCGCCAGCCTGGTCAGGAGCCGCTACAGCCGCGAGGCCGAGACCGAGGCGGATACCTACGGCATGCGCTACATGGTACGCGCGGGCTACGATCCGGCCTCGGCGGTGGACCTGCAGCAGATGTTCCTGAAACTGTCGAAGGACAAGCGCAGCGACTGGTTGAGTGGCCTGTTTGCCTCGCACCCGCCGTCGGCCGAGCGGGTCGCCAACAACCGGCGGGTGCTGGCGTCACTGGGCAATCCCGGGGGCGAACGGGGGCGTAAGCGGTTTCAACGGGCGATCGCCCACCTGCGTCGTACCCGACCGGCCTACGAGGCCTACGCCAAGGCCCTGAAGGCGATCGAAAAAGATGACCTGAAGACCGCCTCCGCGCTGATCGGGAAGGCGATCCGTATCGAACCCGGGGAAGGGCTGTTTCGCCTGGCACGGGCGGACATCGAGAAACGCCAGGGCAAGCCGTCCCGGGCGGCGCGTGACTATGACCGCGCGGTGGCGCTCAACCCCGATTATTTCCTGCCGCGTTTGAAACGGGGCCTGTTCCTCGAGGCCCGCGGCGAGCGCGAGGCGGCACAGCGTGATCTCAAGGCCAGCGTCGCCCTGTTGCCTACCGCCGAGGCTTATTACGGCCTGGGTCTGCTGGCGCAGCAGGCCGGTAAACGGCAGCAGGCGGTACAGTATTTTCGCCAGGCGGCCGAAACCGGATCACCGGTGGCCAGACAGGCGGCCCGGCATCTGGCCAGGCTCGACCTGGGCAGCCACCCCGAGCGTTATATCGATGCCCGCCTGCTGCTGCGCAAGGACGGTCAGTTGCTGTTGCGCCTGCAGAACACCACCGTGCTGCCGGTGACCGGTATCCGCGTGGCGATCGGTCAGCAAGGCGGGGATCTGTTCCGCGAGGTGGTGGTGCTGCGCCTGCGTGGTGTCCTGGGGGCAGGCGAGTCACGTACGCTGGATGCGGTGGAAGGCCGGCTGAGCGCAGTGCAGGCGCGGCGCCTTGCGGTCAGGGTGCTGGAGGCCAGGCTGGCCGGCAGGATGTAGTCGATGGGTTTCATGCGTCATATCCGGGCCTGCAATTACCGCGGAGAAGAGGTGTTTCTTCCATGGCGGATAGGGCAGGGTGTCTACGGCTGGATACGTCCGGCCTTCGCGGAGCACCTGCGCGACTTTCCGAGCGTGTTCGAGGTGAGGGCGGATGCGGTCTGCACTCCTGCGCCCCGGCGCGGCGGGCCCACGCTGACCGGGCAACTGCAGCTCGTGGCGGCGTCGCTGGCGCGCGAGGAGGTGGTGCCGCCATTGCTTGGCGAGCCCTATCCCGTCACGGCCGGCGGGCGGGAGGCGGCCATAGCGAGCGTCGACCGGGCCATGGCCGCTTATCTGGGACTGCGCTCATTCGGGCAGCATCTGAATGGTTATGTGCGCGACGGGCAACGCATAATGATGTGGATCGGGCGCCGCGCGCGCGACCGGCTGATCTTTCCCGGCGCCCTCGACAACATGGTGGCCGGCGGGCTGCCGCATGGGGTGGGCCCGTGGGACAACTTGCTCAAGGAATGCGGGGAAGAGGCGGGGATGCCGGCGGCGCTGGCCCGCCAGGCCCGCCCCGTGGGTGCCCTGTCCTATAATCGGGTGGCCGAACGGGGGTTCCGCCCGGATGTGTTGTATTGTTACGACATTGAACTTCCGGGGGACTTTGTGCCTCGAAATACGGACGGTGAGGTTGAGGAATTCATGCTCCTGCCGATACAGCAGGTCATGGATATCGTGTACGACACCGATGAGTTCAAGTTGAACTGTAACCTGGTGGTGATCGATTTTCTGGTCAGACACGGCCTGATCGGGCCGGAGGATCCGGAATATCTGGATATCGTGATCGGTTTGCGGGCGCCGCCAGGCGCGCCGGCCGGTGACCTTGTGAGGTGAAGATGAGACCTGTTTTTCTGTTCGTGCTGATGCTGCTGACGGCGCCCCTGTGGGCCAAGCCGCAGTTCGTTCCCCCGGAGGCACTGACGCCCGATTCCCAGCAGCGTCGTACCGCGCTGGTCATCGCCCAGGTGCTGGAGGGCTTCCATTACACCCGTCCGCATATCGATGACACGCTTTCGCACCTGGCCTTCGACCGCTACCTGGAGACCCTGGACCCGAACCGCAGTTTCTTTACCCGGCAGGACGTGCGGCAGCTGTCCAGGTATCGGAACCGCTTCGACGACTGCCTGGTCAAGGGACAGCTCGATCCGGCGTACGAGGTGTTTCGCCTGTTCCGGCACAAGGTGGAGCAGCGGATCGCTTATGCGCTGGACCTGCTGCAGCATCACCACTTCGATTTTTCGCGTGACGAGGACTATGTGTTCGATCGCGAGGACGAACCTTGGGTCGAGAGCGAGGCAGCGCTGGACGAACTGTGGCGCAAGCGGATAAAGAACGACCTGCTCACCGAACGGCTGGACGCGACCGAAGACAAACCGGTGGACAGGGAGCGCCTGGTCAAGCGTTACGAAGGTATGCGGGACCGGGTGCAGCAGATGAAGGCAGGCGACGTGTTCCAGGCCTTCGTCAATGCCTTCACCCTCAGCATCGAACCGCATACCAGTTACATGTCGCCGGAGGTGTCGGAAAACTTCGATATCAGCATGCGCCTGTCCCTGCAGGGGATAGGGGCCGTGCTGCGGGGCGAGGACGGTTACACCAAGATCCTGAGCACCGTGGTGGGTGGACCGGCGGCGCGCAGCGGCAAGCTGCATGCCGGCGACTTCATCGTGGGAGTGGCCCAGGGGGACAAGGGTGACATGGAGGATGTCCTGGGCTGGCGCCTGCAGGATGTGGTCGAGCTGATCCGCGGCCCCAAGGGTTCGGTGGTGCGCCTGAACGTGATACCCAAGACCGAGGGTCGCGGAGGGCGTGCGCACGAGGTGGTGCTGGTGCGCGACACCATCAAGCTGGAGGACAAGGCGGCCAAGAGCGAGGTCCTCGACGGCCCGGAACTCGGCGGCCTGAAGATCGGGGTCATCGATATCCCCGCCTTCTATCGTGATTTCGCCGGCCAGGCGGCCGGCAAGCGCAATTTCCGCAGCACCACGCGGGATGTGCGACGCCTGCTCGAGAAACTGGAACAGCAGCAGGTCGACGGCATCATCATCGATCTGCGCCAGGACGGTGGTGGCTCGCTGGCCGAGGCCACCGAGCTTACCGGCCTGTTCATCGACAAGGGGCCGGTGGTGCAGATAAAGGACGCGACTGGCAATGTCGAGATCGAGAAGGACAGCGATCCGGAACAGCTCTACGCCGGTCCCCTGCTGGTACTGGTCAACCGCAACAGCGCCTCCGCCTCGGAGATCTTCGCCGGCGCCATCCAGGACTACGGGCGCGGCCTGATCGTGGGCGAGCCGACCTTCGGCAAGGGCACGGTGCAGACCCTGGCCAATCTCAAACGCTACCTGCGTACCGACGAGGAACTGGGGCGCCTGCGCCTGACCATGGCGCAGTTCTTCCGGGTCCTGGGCGCCAGCACCCAGCATCGCGGCGTGACCCCGGACATAGTCTTTCCCACTGCCGAGGGGGCAGGCGACTATGGCGAGCGCGCGCTCGATCACGCCCTTCCCTGGGCATCGATCAAGCCGGTCATCCATCGCCATGGCAAGTGGCCCGATATCGCCTGGCTGCGCCAGCAGAGTGAACGACGTATCGGGAAGGATCCCGGATTCCGCTACCTGGTGGACCAGGAGAAGGAGTTCATCGCGGTCAAGGGCAGGCGCTCTGTCTCGCTCAACGAGGCCAGGCGGCGCGCCGAGCAGGATCAGCGTGAAAAGCGCCTGCTGGCAATGCGCAACCGGCTGCGCTTGTATCGTGGCCTGCCGCCGCTGGCCTCCCTGGACCAGGACGAGGACGAACAACTGGCACAGGAGGACAAGGATCCCGAGGGTGTGAAGCGCATCATGCTCGACGAGTCGGCGCATATCCTGGCGGACTGGATTCGGATCCAGCAGCCGCGCACCGCCCAGATCCGCTAAGTTCTCTTTTCCGTGCTGATCGGAGGCCGCAAGGGCCTGTGGAGCCGCCGTCTTGTTTGATCTGAGGTCATCGCGCCTGACGGCGGTCCGGAACGGGGTGGATCCGCGCTCGTTGATCGGCTCCCGTATGGGCTTGGAAAAGGAGAGCCTGCGGGTCGCGCGCGATGGCGGTATTTCCACCACACCACATCCCGAGGCATGGGGCGCCGCGCTGACGCACCCGTGGTTGACCACGGATTACTCGGAGGCGCTGGCCGAATTCATCACCCCGCCGCTGCCCAGTTCCGGGCAGGCCCTGGATTTCCTGGCCGACCTGCAGAGCTATGCCTACCGGCGGCTGCCCGACGAGATGCTGTGGGCCACCAGCATGCCCTGTGTGCTGGCCGGTGGGGACGCCATACCGATAGCGGAGTACGGCGATTCCAACCTCGGAAGGATGAAGCATGTCTACCGTGTCGGCCTGGGGTACCGTTACGGACGCGTGATGCAGGTCATTGCCGGGGTGCATTTCAACTGGTCCCTGCCTGAGAGTTTCTGGACGGCCTACGCCGCGCTGCTGGGCGATCGTTCAGTGCCGGAGGTTCGGGACAGCTATTACATGGGGATGGTGCGCAACCTGTTGCGCGTGGGCTGGATCATTCCCTACCTCTTCGGCGCCTCTCCGGCGGTATGCAAATCCTTCTTCGCAGACGGCACCAGCCGCCTGGCGAGTTTTGACGAGTACACCTTTTACGAGCCCCATGCCACCTCCCTGCGCATGGGGGATATCGGCTACCAGAACAAGCGCGAAAAGGGGTTGGGGATACAGGTCTGTTACCGGGATGTCGCCACTTACGCGCGCTCCCTGTTGTACGCCGTGACCACCCGTTCCCCGGAGTGGGAACGAATCGGGGTCAAGGTGGATGGTGCGTATCGACAGCTCAACGCCAATCTGTTGCAGATCGAGAACGAATACTACAACTGGGTGCGCCCCAAGCAGCTGCTGCAGGGCCTGGAGAGCCCCGCGGTGGCACTGCTGGATCGTGGCGTGCAGTATGTCGAGTTGCGCTCGCTGGATGTGAACGCCTATCACCCGCTGGGGGTGGACGAGGTGCAGCTGCGTTTCCTCGAGGCCCTGATGTTCACCTGCCTGCTGTCGCACAGCCCGCCGCTGGACGAGGCGGAGCAGCAGGAGATCAACGCCAACGTGGTCAGGGTGGCACACCGCGGGCGTGAGCCCGGCCTGCAACTGCACTGCAATGGTGATCCGGTGGCCCTGCGTGACTGGGGGCAGGCCATCCTGGATGCGGTGCTGCCGGTGGCCGAGTTCCTCGATCAGATCCACGGCGGCAATGCCTACGAGGACGCGGCCGATGACCAGCTGCGCAAGTTCCTGCAACCCGGGTTGACACCGTCGGCGATGATGCTGGAGGAAATGCGCGAGCGGGGCGAGGGTTTCTACCAGTTCGCCCGGCGCCTCTCGGCACAGCACCACGTTTTTTTCAGCAATCGCGATCTCACGCCGGAACGGAACGCCGAGTTCGATGCCCTGGTCGGGCGTTCCTTCGACGATCTGGCTGCGATCGAGGCGGCGCCACAGCAGGATTTCGACGCCTTTCTCGAGGAATACTTTGCGCAGACCTACGAGGGCCTGACGCGATAGGCAAAGCCCGCCCGTTGCTCAGCGTGCGCCGCTCCCCGATGCCCCGCGCAGCAGGTGGTCCAGCTGGCGGGCGCCGAGTACGCGCCTGAGGAAGCCAAACAGATAGGTCGGCACCGTCACAGGGTAGACGGGCCTGGGTCGCCGGCTGTTCAGTGCGTGCAGGACCCGTTTGAGCACTGCCTCCGGCGGCAGGGTGAAGGGCGCGGCGTCGCCCTCCTTCTGCAGACGTTTCTCCATGGCCTCGTAGTTGGCGCGATGGACGCTGTGGCCGGGGTCGATGAATTCACGGTACTTGCGGTAGGCGTTGTCGCGGAACCGGCTGCGTATGGGGCCCGGCCGGATCAGACTCACGTGCACGCCCGATCCGTGCAGTTCCAGGCGCAGGGTCTGGCTCAGTCCCTCGATGGCGAACTTGGAGCAGTTGTAGGCGCCCCGGTAGGGCATGGCGACCACGCCCAGCACCGAGCTGTTCTGGATGATGCGCCCCTCGCCCTGCCGGCGCATGAGCGGGATGACCTGGCGGGTCAGGTCGTGCCAGCCGAGGACATTGGTCCGTAGCTGTGCCTCCAGCGCGGCCCGGCTCAGATCCTCCACCGCGCCCGGCTGTCCGTAGGCCCCGTTGTTGAACAGGCCGTAAAGGCGACCGCCGGCAAGCGACAGTGCCTGCTGCAGTCCCTCTTCGATGCGCTCCGGCCGGTCGAGATCGATCGTCACCGTATCCAGGCCCTCGTCACGTAGCCGTTTCACGTCAGCGGCCGAGCGGGCGCTGGCGATGACATGAAACCCCGCCTTCTGCAGGCCATGGGCGACGCAGTAGCCGATGCCGCTGGAGCAGCCTGTAATGAGTACGGCGCGTTTCGAAGACACAGGGTTTCCTCGTGTGAAATTCCGGTTCTGAGAACTAAAGTTTTTTGAGCCGCGACCGCTACCCCTTCCAGAGCATGCGTGTCCGGGTGACATGATACGTCTTGGCATGGAGAGGGAGGAAGTTCGTGGATATCGCTACACTGGTTGGACTGCTCGGAGGGTTTGGCATCATCATCGGCGCCATTGCCACCGGCGGCGATGTCATGATGTTTGTGGATATTCCGTCGGTACTGATCGTTATCGGCGGTACCTTCATGGTGACCCTGATGCAGGTGTTGCTGAGCGATTTCCTGGGCTCGTTCGCGATCGGCCTGAAGGCCTTTTTCTACAAGGTGGACGATCCCAAGACCCCCCATCGAGGAGGGCGTGGCGCTGGCCGATATCGCGCGCAAGAAAGGCCTGCTGGCCTTGGAGGGGCAGGAGATCACCAACGATTTTATGAAACAGGGTATCGGCCTGTGTGTGGATGGTCACGATCCGGCGCTGGTGCAGCGCATGCTCGGCAAGGAGATCGACCTGATGCTGGAGCGCCACGAGGTCGGCATCAATATGTTCAAGAACATGGCCGCCATCGGCCCGGCCATGGCAGTGGCCCTTCTCACCACCCTGTACGGCGCGGTCATCGCGAATGCCTTCGCCCAGCCGATCGCGGACAAGCTGACTGTCAATGGCCAATAATTTTGACCCCCCTCGGCCAATAAAATTGACCCACCCGGGGCGACAAAAAATCAGCTCTCGCGTTTGTGCTTCAGTCGATAGCTCTCACCTCCCGGCATGAAGAT
>JAKRWE010000289.1 GCA_024712425.1 Chromatiales bacterium | reverse complement strand
ATCTTCATGCTGGGAGGTGAGAGCTATCGACTGAAGCACAAACGCGAGAGCTGATTTTTTGTCGCCCCGGGTGGGTCAATTTTATTGGCCGAGGGGGGGTCAAAATTATTGGCCATTGACACCATGATCAAGGGTGTGGGCCGGGACCTCATGAAAGTTAGCAAAATTATTCAAGTTCTTCGCCATAAAGCCGAAATCCCTGTAGGAACCCGGTTCATCGAAAAGTGTCGGGAGTTTGGCATTTAGTCGTTTAATGCCCGACTGCTATGACGACATTTTGCCGACACACATGAAACCCAACACATAACCAACTGATTTTTATAGATTAATAAAAATTGGCATGAGTTTGGCATTTAGCTGGGAGACGATGACCCGCACGAACGGATGATGTGATGCATACTACCAGTCACGAAACGATGAGACACGCCGCCATGGCCGAACCCCGCCAGATATTTGGTTCTGTTGGACCCGCCGACCCTGAACACCTGGGTCCCCAGGTGCTCGAATTGTCCGGCATGCTGCAGACCGCCCTGGACGTGGAGCAGCAGATGGAACTGCTGGCCAAGGCCATACGCAATCACATTGAGATCGACGGCCTGGAATACAGCAACAGGGCCATCGGCATGACCTATCGATCCGGCAACACGGCCACCCATCGCGCCACCTACGACCTCAAACTCGACGAGATGCAGCTGGGCAGCCTGTGTTTCTGCCGTGAACTCCCCTTTACCCAGGCAGAACTGAAACTGGTCGAGAACCTGCTGTGCGGGCTGGTCTACCCGCTGCGCAATGCGCTCACCTATCTCGAGGCGCTGCAGCTGACCTCCCACGACCCGCTGACCGGCGTGCAGAACCGCCTGGCCATGCAACAGGCCCTGGAACGCGAGGTCGACCTGGCCCGACGCCAGCAGGCGCCGCTCTCCATTTTGGTCATCGACGCCGACCATTTCAAGCGATTCAACGACGAATTCGGACATGCCTTCGGCGACGACGTGTTGCGCGCCCTGGCCAACGCCGCTGCGGCCACGATCCGGCGCAGCGATCTGCTGTTCCGTTACGGTGGCGAGGAATTCGTGGTCCTCGCCTCTCACACCGGCGCCCGGGGGGCGCAACTGCTGGCCGAACGCATTCGGGAGGCGGTTGCCAGCATCCGCACCATCCGCGGACGCGAAGTCGCACTCAGTGTCAGTATCGGCCTGGCGGTATTTGTCAAGATAGATGTCACCTTTTCGATCATGCGGCGCGACACTTTTCTTCGTTGTTACGTTCCGGATTCAATGCGACCGACCCAACGGGATCCCAATTCCGAGTCTGGCCTGAC
>JAKRWE010000288.1 GCA_024712425.1 Chromatiales bacterium | reverse complement strand
CCCGTCGCCCGTGTCAAAAAACGACGGAAAGGGTACGGCCACATGGCCCGGAATGCCCCGATGGGTGGGTCAAAATTGTTGGCCATAGGTGGGTCAGAATAGATGGGCATTAACACACCTGCCTCATCAGGCCAGCCCTGAATGGGGTAGTCCGAGCCAACGCGAATGCCAACGTTCCGAGGGATCAGTCAACAAGCACATCGCTCCAGCCAAGGCCAAAAAGGTCACCTGGATGCTGCCCAAGAACATGGACTATTACCCTGAGCCGCTGCTGTTCCCGGCTGAGGGGAAACCTGCGCGTCATCTCTGACCCAACAGGTTTATGCCATGCATCAAAAAGCGGAGGTCGTTAATATTACCAGCAATAATCATTATTTGCTGGTATATTTATCCATAATGATCCAGGAGCAACCCGAAAAAAACAACGCTTTCAAAGATGCAGAGCACATATTTCGCCGTCATGGCGGAGTACTGCGTACGAGTGAGGCCATCCGCTCCGGGATCCATCCCCGGACCCTTTACGCCATGCGCGATGCAGGAAAACTGGAATGCCTTAGTCGGGGGCTGTACCGAATTGCCGATCTCCCCCTTCTGGGAAATCCTGATCTGGTGACGGTCGCTCTGAAGATTCCCAAGGGGGTCATCTGCCTGATCTCGGCACTGGCCTGGCACGAACTCACCACCCAAATCCCGCATGAGATCTACCTGGCTCTGCCCAGAGGTACGGAGCCACCACGCCTGGATCACCCGCCCATCCGCGTCTTCTGGTTTACGGGCAAGGCTTTCTCCGAGGGGATAGAAACCCACGCGGTGGATGGCGCCCCCCTGCGCATCTACTGTGTGGAAAAAACGCTGGCCGATTGCTTCAAGTACCGCAACAAGATCGGGCTCGACACGGCGATTGAAGCACTGAAACGTTATGTAGACACCCGGCACGTCCAGGTCGACAAGCTCATGGCGTTCGCGCGCATCTGCCGGGTGGAAAAGGTGATTCACCCTTACCTGGAGGCCCTGCTATGACCCAACAAAGAGGAACCAACATTGCCACCTCCATACGCCAGCGTCTGCTCAACAAAGCGCGGGCGACGAGTCGCCCTTTCAACGAATTGCTGCAATATTTCGCTATGGAGCGTTTCCTCTATCGCCTATCGGTGTCACCTCATGCGGGAAAATTCGTTCTCAAGTGCCTATTCCGCTGAAGATGACCGCCGATTCCGGGGAACGTGACCGACTCGCTCACCGGTCCCTCGCTGGAGTGGGTTTTCTACTCCGGCCGGTCACGATCGGTCAAGTCGGCGGCCAGTTTGCGCATCGACTCACCCC
>JAKRWE010000287.1 GCA_024712425.1 Chromatiales bacterium | reverse complement strand
GCCTCCCGTCGCCCGTGTCAAAAAACGACGGAAAGGGTACGGCCACATGGCCCGGAATGCCCCGATGGGTGGGTCAAAATTGTTGGCCATAGGTGGGTCAGAATAGATGGGCATTAACAGCGACCGCCACGAGCGCCGCCGCAGCGGGCAGTTACAGCCTGGATGTGCGGCGCCTGGCCCAGAATCACAAGATGGGGAGTGACCCCTTTGCCTCCGGCACGACCTTTGGAGGTACCGCCGGCGACAGCCTGACTCTCACTGTTAACGGGAATTCGTCCACTATCGACCTGTCCACGGCGAAGGATCTGGCCGGTGTGCGGGACGCCGTCAATGCCGCTGTGGACAATCCGGGCGTCACCGCGACCATCGTCAATGACGGGACCAACGAACACCTTGTCCTGACCTCCAACGAGTCGGGGTACGACCAGCGTGTGCAACTGGCCTATGGAGGAACCATTACCTCCACGACCTATAATTTTGCCACCAGCAATCAGGATTCCTCAGGCGCAACACTTGTCGACCTGACCCAGCTCGATGCCGCATTCAGCGTGGACGGCATTGCCATAACGGCGGCGAGCAACCAGGCCAGCGGGGTAGTCGATGGTCTGACCTTCAATCTGAAAGGCGTCGGCACCAGCACACTGACGGTTGCGCGCGATATGGAAAGCATCCAGGCCTCGGCCCAGGAGTTCGTGGATGCCTACAATGCGGTGCTGCAGAAGGTCGATGAACTCAAATCGGGCAATATCGGCAATGACAGTACGCTGCGCGGTATCGTCAGTCAGTTCCGATCGGTATTGAACACCCCGGCCTCCGGATTGACAGGGAGTTTCAGCAGTCTCTCCGAGCTTGGGATCACCACCAACAGGGACAGTGGCGAGCTGGAGCTGGATACGGCAAATTTCAGTAATGCGCTGGATACGGATTTTTCTGCCGTTTCCGATGTGTTCACGGATGCCACCAGCGGTTATGCCACGCGTTTCATCAACGTGACGGATGGCATGCTGGCGACCGACGGTCTGCTCGATGCCCGGGTGGATACGCTGAATACACGGGTGCGGCGGTACCAGGATCAGCAATCTTCCATGGAGGCCAACCTGCTGCTCAAGGAGAAGGCGCTACGGGCGAAGTATGCGGCGCTGGACTCGCTGATTGGCTCCCTGAATTCCACCAGTGCTTTTCTGACTGCGAATCTCCTGAAACAGGGCTGATTGATGCTTTAACAGGCTGTTGAAATTCGCCGCCTGAAGTGGAAGATACCGGTAAGGAAGGAAGAAGGACGAGCAGTACGATGCGTGGCCCGGATATTCAACAAGATGCCCTGTTCAGCACGGTC
>JAKRWE010000286.1 GCA_024712425.1 Chromatiales bacterium | reverse complement strand
CTTCATGCTGGGAGGTGAGAGCTATCGACTGAAGCACAAACGCGAGAGCTGATTTTTTGTCGCCCCGGGTGGGTCAATTTTATTGGCCGAAGGGGGGTCAAAATTATTGGCCATTGACAGGTTGAGTTTCGCGAAACCCATCGATCGCGGCCTGAACCGTGGGTATCGCTACGCTCAACCCACCCTACGTATAGCTTTCATCTTCTTTCTGTCCTCTGTGGTGGGTTCTTCCGCACTAAACTATATTCGTACACTGCCGCTAAGGGACAAGATGCCCTTTGTGACACAGGGAAGTTGATGAATACAGAGACACAGCAGACGCCAGCACCCAGGATCCTGGTCGGCCGTCAACCCATATTCGACCGTAACCTCGACGTCTACGCCTATGAACTGCTGTTTCGCGACGAGCAGACCGGCAATCTGTGCCTGGAGCGCGACGGCGACATGGCCACCTCGCGCACCATCCTCAACGCCTTCATGGAGATCGGTCTGGAACGCCTGACCAACGGCAGGCCGCCCTTCCTCAACCTGACCCGCGGCTTCTTCACCGAGATGCCCCCCATCCCCTTCGATCCCGACACTGTGGTGCTCGAGGTCCTGGAGGACATCCCGGTGGACGAACACCTGGTCGAGTCGGTCAGGGCACTGAACGCACAGGGCTACCGAATCGCACTGGACGACTACCTGTTCGAGGACAAATGGCAGCCGCTGCTACTGCTTATCAGTCTGATCAAGGTCGAGATCACCGAGAAGACCATGCAGGACATGGCGCGACGTATCGAGCCATTGAAGGAGCTGCCGATACAACTGCTGGCGGAAAAGGTCGAGACACGCGAACAGTGCCGGGAGCTGCATGCCCTGGGCTTCGATCTGTTCCAGGGCTATTTCTTTGCCCGCCCGGACATCGTGACACAGGAGCAGCTGAGCGAATCCCAGCTGGTGTTGACCCGCCTGCTGGCCGAACTCAACAACCCCGAGGCCGATCTGCAGGTCATTGCCGACCTGATCAGCCACGACCCCGCCCTCAGCTTCAAGATGCTGCGTCTGATCAACTCGGCGGCCACCAGTCTGCGCCGCGAGATCGATTCCAATCAACAGGCCGCGGTCCTGCTCGGCCTGGAACGTATTCGTGCCTGGGCCACCCTGTTCGCCATGGCCGGATCCAGTGAGCACCCGCGCGAGCTGATCAATATCGGCCTGTTGCGGGCCAGCCTGTGCGAGCGACTGTCTAAGATGCGTAACCTGGGCAGGCCGGATACCGCCTATACCGTGGGCCTGCTCTCCATCCTGGACGGCATCCTGGCGATGCCGATGGAAGAGGCCCTGAAAGAGCTGCCCCTGCCGGAGTCCGTCAAACAGG
>JAKRWE010000285.1 GCA_024712425.1 Chromatiales bacterium | reverse complement strand
TCAGCACGGATGCCTTACGTTCTTCTGAATAACGGGCCATTGGTTCCTCTTTTCCGCCCCCTGTTTGCTCTCTAATTTACCCCAACTCGGGGAGGCGACATGTATCCTGACACAGGGGGCTTTCTGGCAACGTTACCAGCGGTACCTCCTCAATCAAGGCGTCAAGCCAAAGCTGCTTCATTGGTACAAGCGTTGGGCACAGAAATACATCGACAACACCAAAGCACCCTTGCGGAACCACTCAGCCGAGGTGGTTCACGCATGGCACCAACAACTTTGCCAACAGCCGCACTTGGCCGACTGGCAGGTTCTGCAGGCCATCGACGCAGTCTGGCACCTACTCTGTTTCTCGAAAAGCCCAGGATCCTCCGGCGTTGACTGGCAGGCATTGAAAGATGCATCCAGGCGCCTGGCCAACAATCATCCTACCCTGGCCCGCCAGGCCACGTTGTCCGCTGATTTGTCGGAGTGGGAGCGCCGCCTGATCGGGGAGATTCGGCGCCGCGGGTATGCCTACCGCACCGAACAGGCCTACCTACACTGGTTGGACCGACTCTGCCGTCACGCCAAGCAGGATTCGCCCGATAAACTGGGTACGGCCGAAGTCCGTGACTTCCTGGAGGCCCTGGTGGTGCAGCGTAACGTAGCCGCAAGCACCCAGAACCAAGCGCTCAATGCCTGCGCCTTCTACTACAAGCAGGCACTCGATCGGCCGCTTGACCTGGGACCGTTCTCACATTCCAAACGGCCAAAACGCTTGCCGGTGGTTCTGAGCGTCCAGGAGGTGCATCACCTGCTATCCGAAATGTCAGGCACACCTGGCCTGATTGCTTCTCTACTCTACGGCACAGGCATGCGTCTGATGGAGTGCCTGCGCCTGCGAATTCAGGATCTGGACTTCGATTATCGCCAGATCACGGTTCGACAAGGCAAGGGCGGAAAGGACCGGGTAGTGCCATTCCCTGCGCCCTTGATGGACCCGATTCGTGCGCACCTGAAGCAGGTTCGGGACCTTTACCATCGGGACATCGACAACGGGCATGGAAGCGTTCTTTTGCCAAATGCCCTGGCGCGGAAGTACCCAAACGCGGACAAGGAATGGCGCTGGCAGTTGGTAATCCCCAGCGCCCGCCTGTCTGCCGACCCCCGGGATGGAACCATACGACGTCATCATCTGCACGAGACCTCCGTTCAGCGCGCGCTAAAGCGTGCCGCGACCCGTGCCGGAATCGATAAACACGCCCATTGCCATACCCTTAACAGGCTGTTGAAAACCGTGCCGATTCTGCCCTGTTTTCACCAGACGGAGGGGATCGACGGCCATTGTTGCGAGTTGAGTTGACCCAAGAGGCCCAATGCACTGGAAAATGCTGAC
>JAKRWE010000284.1 GCA_024712425.1 Chromatiales bacterium | reverse complement strand
GTCAGCATTTTCCAGTGCATTGGGCCTCTTGGGTCAACTCAACTCGCAACAATGGCCGTCGATCCCCTCCGTCTGGTGAAAACAGGGCAGAATCGGCACGGTTTTCAACAGCCTGCTAAGGAGTCTCCCCAATCGTATTCCAGCGTCCTTGGTCTAACCTTGGCGGTACGGGCACAGCCCGCCAAGGCCGGCCATCCAACCGGCCCATCGACCGTCGAGGGAACGCATGACTGCCTGGGAAAAACGCCTGACACTGCTCCTGCTCAGCGGCACATTACTACTGGCGACGAATGCCTGGCTGGTAATGGGCGGCCAATGGCCCGCCGACGACCGGCTGGTGCAGTCACAGGGGTCCGGCGATGCGGACTCCCCAGCGGTCGACACCAGAAGAAACGGCTGACTTCAGCCGAAGGGAGCCCGCCTGCGGGTGGGCCATACACCAAACCCGCCCCCGCCAGGCTGTCTGGCGGGGGTTTTTCATTGCGCCAGCATCTTCGATACGCGCCCGTGCATCACCCCGTAATACACCACCGGTATCAACACCAGGGTCAGCACGGTGGAGACCAGCGGGCCGAAGATCAGTGATACCGCCAAGCCCGAGAAGATCGGGTCGTCGAGGATGAAGAAGCCGCCGGCCATGGCCGCCAGCGCGGTCAGCACGATCGGCTTGGTCCTCACCGCCGCCGCCTCGATCACCGCGGTATCGAAGGCGGCGCCCTCGCGCAGCTGCTGGTTGATGAAATCGACCAGCAGGATGGAGTTGCGCACGATGATGCCGGCCAGCGCGATCATGCCGATCATGGAGGTGGCGGTGAACTGCGCGCCCAGCAGGGCGTGGCCCGGCATGATGCCGATGATGGTCAGTGGGATAGGCGCCATGATCACCAGCGGCACGAGGTAGGAGCGGAACTGCGCCACCACCAGCAGGTAGATCAGGATCAGCCCCACCGAGTAGGCGATGCCCATGTCGCGGAAGGTCTTGTAGGTGACCTGCCATTCGCCGTCCCACTTGATATTGTCGTCGTAAGGGTTGGCGGGTTGGCTCAGCAGCCACTGCTCCAGGCCCAGCTCCCGGTCGATACGGTCACGGATATCGAACATGCCGTACAGCGGGCTGTCGATACTGCCGGCCATGTCCCCGGTCACGTATACCACCGGCAGCAGGTCCTTGTGGAAGATGCTGAGCTCACGCCTGGCCGGAACCACCGTCACGATCTCGGACAGCGGGACCAGGGTGCCGTCCGCGCTGTGCACCTTGAGTGACAGCACCTGGCCTAGCCCGGATATTTCATCCGCTTCTCGCTTTTCCGGGCGGTCAGTGGATGGAAGATGTGGTGCCTCGAACGGGACGTGGAAAGGCTCGTGAAGGGCTATTTTCTAGGCTGCAGGCACACC
>JAKRWE010000283.1 GCA_024712425.1 Chromatiales bacterium | reverse complement strand
CCGATCGGGGGGGAGAGTACACGCGCGCGCACGCGCACGCGAATACACGATTCCGATCCAAATGTCAACAACCAATCCACCAAAGTGTGACATATGCACATTTCTCTCTCCGCGAGGACCTTTTCCCACACAAAAGAAAACCCCCATGACGGGGGCAATGCCCCCGCCGATCGGCAGGGGTCTTGGTCTATGGCTACCAATCAGCCAACACTACCCAAAATCCCGCTGAACTCGTAGGGCTCTTGCTTCACCCCGGAGCACGTCGGAGATGCCCGCACCCCATCATGAGACAGATTCTCCCCGGGGTAGGTGGTAACACCGCACTCCCGATCCCGTCCCAATGACCACGCCGACAACCCGGCCACAACCTCCGGGTGATTCTCGGCATAATCCGCCAGCATCTGAGCATCGGCCAGTGAAAACACCTCTTCAGCGATATCATTCTGCCCGATCATCGGCACAACCGTCACCGGCATCCCGATCTGTTTAGCCGCCGCCTCAGCGGCATTGATCGCATCAACCCCCATATCCACAAACAAAGCGCCATAATCCATGGCCATGATCCGGACCTCGTCAGGCATCCCTACGTCCGACTCTTCACACATTTCAATCAACCGCATCCCATCCGCCGTCAGTCCGTCCGGCATGACTGCCAACGTCACTGAATACGGATACCGGGACCCAAACGACTGACGAGCCGCTGCGAACGCCTCCAATCTTCGCTGATGCTGATCTGTATCAGCGGCAGCCGCCCCTTCGATATCGAAATCAATCGTCGTCGGATCCAGAGTCTTCATAACAGCCAAATAGGCCTGAGAAGCCCTATCAACGTCTAGACTAGCCGCGATGTCCCGTCCGGTAGCACCACCTATTGACACATCGAAACTGCGTCCAGCGGCCCTGAGAGCCTCCCCCTGCGATTTCATCCAATCAATCGGATAGCTCGTCTGGCCACCCCAACACAGGGTTTCCATATAGGGATCGGCTACAAGAAACGCCATCGTGACACTATCCAGATTCGCTGCTTTGCATATATCCGGCAGCTTCGGCGTCGGCCACAACAGCATGTCACAGTAGGGGTTATACACGTGCATCAGCGGCTCCGGCGACGACGGCGCTTCCTGGAAGACGATGCCTTCACAACCTTCCCACCACGGGTCAACCTGTAACCCTTCTTGATATGACCTTTCGCGGTCCGTCCAATACTCATAATGACTCTCCTTACACACCAACTATATCATGCACATACCGACGAGTTGCCTCCGGTATATTCGACATCCCATACCTGGCTAGGTTCGTCGGCCCCCAATTGTAGGCAGCCACCGCCTGTTCCCAGGTACCGAACCGATCATACAGCGATCTCAGATATTTCGCCGCATAATCCAGCGCCTTCCTAGGATCAGCCGCCACGCCCTCCGGATGGAATCGCGGGTTCAACTGCGCTATCCCAAGGTCACCCGTCGGACCAACCGCATATGGGTTGAAACTGCTCTCGCGATCAATCAGCCGCTCGAACAGGCCAGGTGGCACATAGTGGACCTCAGCCGCGTTCCTGGCCATCATCCTGTAATCAGGCGTGATCGTCTCATCAGGCGTGGCCGTCTTCCCGGGCGGCAGGGGGATCGCCCCTCCCTGCGACCCATACGGCCGATATGACCAGGTCTCAACACCTGACGTAGCATCGCCACTATTGATATAGCGAACGAACGCCCATGCAGCGAAACCGCTTCCAGCAATGGCCAGCGCTAGAGCTAGCCTATCGGCCATCGGTTAAAACCAGCCGCTATACCAGGAATCGCCAGCAGCGGCCCGTTTGCCAAGGAAATAGCCGGCAACACCGGCAGCCAGCATATAGATGTATTTATCACTCATTGTTCACTC
>JAKRWE010000282.1 GCA_024712425.1 Chromatiales bacterium | reverse complement strand
CGTGGACCGGCTGATCCACCATTCACACATCTTCATGCCGGGAGGTGAGAGCTATCGACTGAAGCACAAACGCGAGAGCTGATTTTTTGTCGCCCCGGGTGGGTCAATTTTATTGGCCGAAAGGGGGTCAAAATTATTGGCCATTGACAGCGCATTACGTCACTGGTTCGCAACTTGACGATATCGCAGGCGCGCAGCTTGCTATCGATAGCCAGGTTGAACAAAGCGAGGTCACGGGTACGGCCCTTGCTATAAAAGCCATGCCCTCACGACCGCTCTGCGGCTCGCGGCCGCTCCAAAAGGCCCAGTACTGGGCGCGCGGATCGTCCAGACCCATGCTGCGCCAGTCCTTGTCGATGACCTTGATCTTCTTGCCGTTCTTGAAATATTCGCTGCGATAGTCGGCGAAACTCACGGGGTCGATCCAGATGATGCGGTAGTCGTACCGCCAGTTGCTGAAGCGGGTACTGCTTTTCAGCCGCAGCATGTGTTTGCCTTTCAGATCGCAGCGCGCCTGTGGCAGCGTCCGGGTGTAGCGGGTGCCCTGTTTCCTGGGGATTTGCATGGGCTGAAGACAGTCGGGAAAGGCGGCCTGTTTCAGCAATTCGTGCTGCTCGCCCCCGGGGCGGCGCAGATAGATGTCCCCGTAGGTGAAAAGGCTGCCGCCCCAGTGGTCGCCCTGGTTCGGCTCGGTGTGGCGTCGCACCTTGCGCAGCGTGGGTAGCCAGATGGAAAAGCTCAGGGCGCGCTGCGGGTCCCGGGGCAGGTTGACCAGGATTCCAGTGCCCTTGAGTTGTCCGCCCTTGAAGATCACCAAGTCGCGTGCGCGGATGTCGCCATGGGGATAATCGTTATTGAGGTGGCGCAGCATCGCCATGGTGCGGAATTTCCCCTTGCCGTTCCGATCCACCAGGACGATCGGGTGCCGGTCGTCACCGAAGCGCGCATTGCGCACGCCGAAGAAGTGATTCACGTAATAGACCTGGCGGGCGATATCCATGGGATCGGCCGGTGCCGCGGTGACTTGATCCTTCGCGTTGCATGCAAGGGAAAGAAACAGGGCGCAGGCCGTCAGCAGGCGGTATGGCATGGTGGTTCCAACGGTTGCCGGGTGTGTGGGATAAGATTGTAGCCGACTGTTTTGATTTCAACGGGTTGGGAAGCATGCCGGGCAGCGATACCAGGAAGGCCGCTTTTTTTCGGATCGACAATCTCGTGTGGCCGGCATTGGCGGCACTGTTGCTGGTGGCCCTCTTTCTCACGCCGATACGAAACCTCGATCTGTAGTGGCACCTGGACAGTGGCCGCTGGATGCTGGGGCACGGGGAGTACCTAGCCCGAATATTTCACAAATAAAAAGGGCAAAACCCGTGTAGTTCGTTAAAATTCAGTTGGTTACACTGGATCCGAACAAGGTTTTGCCCGTGACAAAATGTACCCAAGAAAGCTTTG
>JAKRWE010000281.1 GCA_024712425.1 Chromatiales bacterium | reverse complement strand
AAAGCTTTCTTGGGTACATTTTGTCACGGGCAAAACCTTGTTCGGATCCAGTGTAACCAACTGAATTTTAACGAACTACACGGGTTTTGCCCTTTTTATTTGTGAAATATTCGGGTTAGCCTTCGTGTTCTTTGTGCCCTTTGTGGTTGTCTTGTATGAACATTCCGCTCAGCCTCTATGTCCACATCCCCTGGTGCGTGCGCAAGTGCCCCTACTGCGATTTCAACTCGCACGAGCAGAAGGGCGGGTTGCCGGAGCAGGACTATGTGCGGGCACTGCTGCTGGACCTGGAATCCCAGCTTCCCGATGTGGTGGGGCGGGCGATCGAAACGGTGTTCATCGGCGGTGGGACCCCCAGCCTGTTTTCCGGTCGGTCCATCGCGGCATTTCTGGAGGGCGTGGAGCGGCTGCTGCTGGCTGCTGATGCCGAGATCACCCTGGAGGCCAACCCGGGTACTGCCGAGGCGCGGCGTTTCGCGGACTACCGGAGCGCGGGGGTGAACCGGCTCTCGATCGGGGTGCAGAGCCTTGACGACAGCAAGTTGCGGTCGCTTGGCCGCATCCATGATCGGGCCGAGGCACTGGCGGCTGTGGGGATGGCGCGCCGGGCGGGTTTCGACAACATCAACCTGGACCTGATGTACGGCCTGCCGCAGCAGACGTCGGCGCAGGCTCTGGCCGATCTGGATGTGGCCATCGGGCTGGCGCCGTCGCATCTCTCCTGGTACCAACTCACCCTCGAGCCCAACACCCTGTTCCGCCATCGCCCCCCGGCGGTGCCCGACGACGACACCCTGGGCGAGATCATGGACGCGGGCCTGGCCCGGTTGCGCGAGGCGGGCTTCGTGCAGTACGAGATCTCGGCGCATGCGCGCCCGGGAAGGGCGTGTCGTCACAACCGCAACTACTGGCAGTTTGGCGACTACCTCGGTATCGGCGCGGGCGCGCACGGCAAGCTGAGCCTGGCCGACGGCGGTATCCTGCGCCGCAGCCGACCACGCCACCCGCGGACCTACCTAGAGGGTCCTGCCACGATAGATAGTGAGCGCACACTCACGTCTGAAGACCGGGTCGTCGAGTTCATGCTCAATGCACTGCGTCTCAACCAGGGTGTGCCTGCGGCGCTGTTCAGCGAACGTACCGGCTTGCCACTGTCGGCCATCGCCGGGCAGACGGCAGCGGCACGCTCACGGGGCCTGCTCGACCCGGATCCGGCCTGGCTGCGCCCAACCCCCTTGGGGCAGCGTTTCCTCAATGACCTGCTGGCCATGTTCGAGCGCTAACTGCCATGAAAAACGGCGGCCCACACCCCCTGATCATGGAAAACAGGGGGATGGGTTGAGCTATGTCAATGGCCAATAATTTTGACCCCCTTTCGGCCAATAAAATTGACCCACCCGGGGCGACAAAAAATCAGCTCTCGCGTTTGTGCTTCAGTCGATAGCTCTCACCTCCCAGCATGAAGA
>JAKRWE010000280.1 GCA_024712425.1 Chromatiales bacterium | reverse complement strand
GTCAGCATTTTCCAGTGCATTGGGCCTCTTGGGTCAACTCAACTCGCAACAATGGCCGTCGATCCCCTCCGTCTGGTGAAAACAGGGCAGAATCGGCACGGTTTTCAACAGCCTGCTAGGGATCCCCTATGTGCGCGAAGGCAAGGGTGCCACGGTGCAGACCGCCTCCGGGGTCTCCCGGGCCTATGCTGTGAAGCTGGATTCACTCAAGCTCGGCACGCGGACCTTCCATGACGTCCAGGCCATGGTCATCGAAGGGGACAGTCCGGCGAATCCGTTACTGGGAATGAACGTGTTGCGCCGCTTCGATATCGATCACCGGCGTAATCTGATGATTCTGAGGGCGAAATAACCGCCGTCGTCCTGCTTTCAGGCCTGCACCGCTTCCTTGTCGTGCTCGATCAGGGCATAGGCCGAGTGGTTGTGGATCGATTCGAAGTTTTCCGATTCCACGACATAGGCGCATACCCGGTCATCCGCGTTGAGTCGCGCGGCCACGTCCCGCACCATGTCCTCCACGAACTTGGGGTTGTCATAGGCGCGTTCGGTGACGTGTTTTTCGTCAGGGCGCTTGAGCAGCCCGAACAGCTCGCAGGAGGCCTCCTGCTCCACCATCTCGATCAGTTCCTCGATCCAGATGAACTTGCAGGTACGCACGGTGACCGTGACGTGCGAACGCTGGTTGTGCGCGCCGTAATCGGAGATGGACTTGGAGCAGGGGCACAGGCTGGTCACCGGCACGACCACCTTGATGTACATGCTTGGCTTGCCGCCCTTGATCTCGCCGATCAGGGTCACGTCGTAGTCCATCAGGCTCTGTACGCCGGAGACCGGGGCGGTCTTGTTGATGAAGTAGGGGAAGTTCATCTCGATATGGCCTTCCCCTGATTCGAGGCGTTCGGCCATCTCGACCAGCATCTGCTTGAAGGTGTCGACCGATATCTCGCGCTCATGGGCGTTGAGGATCTCCACGAAGCGTGACATGTGCGTGCCCTTGAAGTTGTGCGGAAGGTACACGTACATGTTGAAATTGGCGACGGTGTGTTGCTCGCCCTCGGTGCGATCGCTGACCCGCACCGGATGGCGGATGTCCTTGATCCCCACCTTGTCGATGGCGATATGACGGGTGTCGGCGCTGGACTGGACGTCCTCGATCTCGGCGGGGTTGACTGGCTTGGAAACTACGCTCATGGGTTACTGGCAGGTCGTCCCGCCCCTTGCTCAAAGTTGACTGATTTGCTCGGAATTATAGCCCGCCGGGGCAGGCTGGGCCAACCATCCGGGGGGAACGGTAAATTATGCCTGATCCAGGGGGGATTCAGCTAGGAGTCTGTCGGGTTTGATCGTCATCCAGGGATTTGCAGCCAAACAGCGTTAACAGGCTGTTGAAATTCGCCGCCTGAAGTGGAAGATACCGGTAAGGAAGGAAGAAGGACGAGCAGTACGATGCGTGGCCCGGATATTCAACAAGATGCCCTGTTCAGCACGGTCAGCC
>JAKRWE010000027.1 GCA_024712425.1 Chromatiales bacterium | reverse complement strand
CCTGCACCGGACCATCCCTGGAGATGAGGCGCCCCCTCGTCCCCTCATGACCCCGGACTCACCAAGGGGACATTTCAGCTTGGGAGAAAAGGGGACATTTTAGAATTGGGTTGACAGACCAAAGTTCGATTCGGAAATCATTGGCCACATCGGCGGCAAGCCCTTGATCGTACAAGGGTTGAACTTTCCTTCCCGATTAATTCTACTTTGTCATATTGACGATTTCAGATACAGGGTGGGGTGACGTGGCTCCATGTGTCACGCCGTGAATCCATCCCTGGTCGCTTTCGGCATCCTGCCTTTCGCGACACTGGTACATCCTTGTCCGGCGGAGGCTCGACGGCCGCATCCCAGCGGCCGACGGACACATAAATCCACGCCACCCCGCCATGTTCAGGGGAATATGACAAAGCAGAATCAACCACTCTGCTCCTGCCAAAACGAAGAGAATCCCACGGAGATCCTATGCGCCCGGCCCAACTCATGACCATCCTGGACCGAGAATTCACCAGCACCGCTGCCGGCCACCACACGCCCGTGATGTTGTGGGGACCGCCCGGCGTCGGAAAATCGGACATGATCCGCCAGACCGCAGCGCGTCACCAGGCGCCTGTCATCGACATCCGCCTGTCGCAGATGGAGCCCAGCGACCTGCGCGGCATCCCCTTCCGCAACGACGGCAACGTGGAATGGGCCGTACCCGCCATCCTGCCGGACGCGCAACGCCATGGCGGACAGGGCATCCTGTTCCTCGACGAGATCACCTCGGCACCGCCCAGCGTGTCGGCCGCGGCCTATCAGCTCATCCTCGACCGGCGTCTGGGCGAATACCAGGTGCCCGAGGGCTGGGCCATCTTCGCTGCCGGCAACCGCCAGGGCGACCGCGGCGTCACCTATACCATGCCCGCCCCGCTGGCCAACCGCTTCTCGCATTTCGATGTGGATGCCCACCTGGACGATTGGGTCGCCTGGGCCTACCAGCACGGCATCGACGAACGGGTCATCGCCTTCCTGCGCTTCCGTCCCGAACTGCTGTTCGATTTCGATCCGGCCCACAACCCCATGGCCTTTCCTTCGCCGAGATCCTGGGAATTCGCGCATCGCAGCCTGCACAAGTTCGGAGACAGCCCCGATCTGCTGCAGGGCGCGCTGCAGGCCTGCGTCGGTCCGGCCGCCGGTATCGAGTTGACCGCGTTCGTGAACAGCCTCGACAAGATGCCGGATCTGGATGACATCGTTGCCGGCAGGCCGGTGCCCGTGCCGGATGAAATCGACCTCCAATACGCGGTCGCCGCAGCACTGGTCGGGCGCGCCATCCGCGCCCGCGACCAAGCGAATGCCACTGAAATCATCGGGCACATCCTCGACTATGCCGGCACCTTCCCGCAGCGCGAAATGGGCGTCATGCTGGTATCCGACCTGCATCGCGCAATCGGCGAGATGCTGTTCACCATCCCGCAGTTCGGCACCTGGGCGAATGCCATCGCAGACGTGATGCTGTACGAGTAGACCTCCTACAATCAACCGCGAGGGACGCAAAGATCGCCAAGGCCTCTCATGAGACACCCATCGACCGAACCGTAATAAGCCGCCATGTCAAAACAAGTAGCATTGAGTATAGAAACGAATCGACAACTTTGCGTCCTTCGTGCCCTTTGTGGTTATAACCCGGATATTTCACAAAGGCGGACGGCATGTTCGATTTTTGCTTCTTGAATCAGCCCACTACTGCGTTTCTACGCACAAGCGCAGTTTGTCCTATTCGGGCTCAGGCCGCTTGCGGCGTTGCATTTGCGGCGATCCCCCTTGAACCATACGCTACGGCTATGCTTCTGCGGGCGATCACCCCAACTGCTTAGCCGCAAACGCCCTGATTCCCGAATCCTTCATGAAATATCCGGGATAGACATGGATCCGGAGAAGATCGAGACCAAGCTTGCCGCGGCCCGCACCAGGCTGATCCTGGACAAGCCCTTCCTGGGCGCACTGGTGTTGCGTCTGCCGATGGTGGCCGCCGATCCCGGCTGGTGTCCCACCACGGCGACGGATGCGCGCCGCTTCTACTACAACCCCGAATTCATTGACTCCCTGTCGATGGGACAGACCCAGTTCATGCTGGCGCACGAGGCCTTGCACTGCGCGTTGTCGCATTTTGCGCGCCGTCAGCACCGCATCAAGCAGCGCTGGGACCTGGCCTGCGACTTCGCCATCAATCCCCTGCTGATGGAAGACGGCCTCAGCGCGCCGCCCAATGTCCATTTCATGCCGCAGTACCTCGGCATGACGGCCGAGGAGATCTACCCGCTGATCGATGAAAACGACGACAGCGAGACCCTAGACCAGCACATGTACGACCAGGACAACCACTCCGGCGGCGGCCGGCAGGGAAAACCACCGCGCAACGAGCAGGAGGCGGAACAGCAGCAGGGCCGCCGGCCTGACGAGGATGACGGGGAACAGGATCGACAGGATGGCGAGCAGCCCCTGCAGAACGAGCCCGGCGACAGCGAAAACGGGAACGACAGCTTACCGGACACGCAGCAGGGCGAAGGGCCGCCCGAGCCGCTGTCGCCGGACGAACGGGACACCCTGGAAGTCCAGTGGCAGCAGCGACTGGCCGGTGCCGCGCAACAGGCGCAGCAGGCCGGCAAGCTCGGCGGCACCATGGCACGCCTGATCGAACACCTGCTGCAACCCCGGCTCCCTTGGCGCATGCTGCTGGCGCGCTACATGACCGCGATGGCGCGGGACGACTTCAGTTACATGCGTCCCTCGCGCCGCGAGGGCGACGCCATCCTGCCGTCGCTCAAGAGTTCGCAGATCGATATCGCGGTCGCAGTCGACACCAGCGGTTCCATCCGGGGCGCGGCGATCGAGGAGTTCCTGTCCGAGATCGCGGCGCTCAAGGGCCAGATGCGCGCACGCGTGACCCTGCTGCCCTGCGACTCGCAGCTGGCGCCGGGCGCGCCATGGGTCATCGAGCCCTGGGAGGATTTCGACACACCGGAACAACTCAGCGGCGGGGGCGGCACCGACTTCCGCCCGGTATTCGAATGGCTGGAAAATAACGGGGTACGCCCCGAGCTGTTGGTGTACTTTACCGATGCCGAGGGGCAATTTCCGGAACAGCCGCCGAACTATCCGGTCATCTGGCTGGTCAAGGGGAAGGAGGCCCCACCCTGGGGCCAACGCATCCAACTCAACTGATACAGCCTGCATGAAACATCCCCTCCCCCTCCTCATGAGCGCACTGCTGACCCTGGCAGTGGCCATGCCGGCGTCCGCCCTGGACACCCGCCTGCCGGACCTGGGCACCAGCGCCGGCGCCATTCTGACCCCCAAGGCCGAACAGGAACTCGGCCAGGCATTCATGCGCAACATCCGGAAGACCGAGGCGGTGCTGGACGATCCGCTGGTGGAGGACTACATACAGGATCTTGGCAAGCAACTGACCGGCAACAGCATCACCGCGGGCCGGCGCTTCCATTTCTTCGTGATAGACAACCACGAGATCAACGCCTTTGCCGGCCCCGGCGGCTATATCGGGGTCTATACCGGATTGATCCAGACCACCCAGACCGAGAGCGAACTCGCCGCTGTGCTGGCGCACGAGATCGCACACGTGACCCAACGCCACCTGTTACGCGCCTGGGAGGCGGCCAGCAACCTCAGTATCCCGAATGCGGCGGTGGTACTGGCCGCCATCGCCGCGGGCGTGGTCGCCGGGGCCGATGCCGGCCTGGCCACTGCCACCATGGGACAGGCGGCCCTGATCCAGGAACAGGTCAATTTCACCCGCGCCAACGAGCAGGAGGCCGACCGCATCGGCATCGACATCCTGGCCAGGGCCGGCTTCGATGTCGGCGCCATGCCCGCCTTCTTCTCCCGCATGGGCAAGGCCACCCGGGTCTATGCCAGCAAACTGCCGGAATTCCTGATGACCCACCCGGTCACCACCAACCGGATCGCGGATGCACTGGGCCGGGCAGGCGAATATCCCTACCACGCACCGCGTGACGACCTGCGCTACCAGCTGCTCAAGATCCGCCTCCGGCAACAGGACGAACGCCTGCCACAGATCACGATCGGGGAACAGCGCCGCCTGCTGAAGGAGGGACGCTATCGCGACCGACTCGCCGCACGCTACCAGCTGGCCCTGCTGCTGATGCAGGCGGAACAGTTCGACGAAGCTGCCAGGCTGCTGGACGGACTGCTGGCGGTACGCCCCAAGGTGCCGGAATTCATTGTCACGCGGGCACGTATAGAGCACCGGCAGGACAAGGGCCCGCAGGCGCAGGAGCGGTTACGACAGGCCCTCACCGAACAACCGGCAAATCACGCCCTCAATCTTGCGTATGCGGAGCAGGCGATACGCGTGGGCCACTTCAAACAGGTCGTCCGGCAGCTCAAACGGTACCTGGCCTATGCGCCGAACGAACCCAGCTTGTACGACCTGCTCGCGCGCGCCGCCGGCGCGACCGGCGACCAGCTGGCCGCCCATAAATACCAGGCCGAGTATCACTTTCTCAACGGCGATCTGGACGAGGCCATACTGCAACTGGAGATCGCGCTCAAACTCCCCGACCTGAACTTCTACGACAGCGCAGCCATCGAATCGCGGCTGGAAAAACTGCGCCAGGAAAAAGAATTGCGCAAAAGCAGGGAATAATGAACGTACCCGTACGTCTTAAGCCACTACAAGCCCTTGCCACAGGCAATGAAAATCAGCATCTACTGAATATGCAATTGTTTGAAAAACAAGGGAAACAGGGAGTTGCGTTCCTGCGCTGAAGCAGTATGCTAGGTCGCGACCCAACCGGGTAGGAATATTGATAAACACGGTTCTGTAACGGTCATGCGTGCAGTGATGCCCTTCCAGACACCGCGATAATAATTCTCAACCTTCGATTCACACCAAACCGAGCATAGGAGGATATGCGATGCGGAAAGCCGCAAAACACGCAACCATCGCTCTGTCTCTGGCAGCAATGTTCACTGGCGCATCCCTGATGCCCCAGGTCGCATCTGCCGGCGCGGAGTCCGCCACCAAGGGCAAGGAACTTGCCTGGAACCGCAAAAAGGGCAACTGCCTCGCCTGTCACATGATGAAAGACGGGGTCAGCCCGGGCGACATCGGTCCGCCCCTGGTCGCCATGAAGGCGCGCTACCCGGATCGCCAAAAGCTGTTCAACCAGATCTATGACGCCACCAAGACCAATGCGGAAACCCGCATGCCGCCGTTTGGCAAGCACAAGATCCTGTCGAACGCCGAGATCAACGCGGTTATCGATTACCTGTACACCCTTTGATTCGCTCCAGAGTCAATCGCAAATAGTCATTCGTTCCGGAGAGTAAGCAACGATGAAAACTGATATGAAACGCCGAGTCTTCCTCAAGGGCTCCGTGGCAGCCGGCACCATGGCCGTCGTCGCCGGTGCCGGCCTGTTGGCCCCGCAGGCCGTGATGGCAGCCTGGCCGAAGAAGGCTTTTGAATCCAAAAAGGCCGATGCAGCCCTCAGTGGCGTCTTTGGCAGTGGTCAGACCGAGGCCTCGGACAAGATCAAGATCAAGGCCCCGGATATCGCCGAGAACGGCGCCGTGGTACCGGTTACCGTCACCAGCAGCATTGCCGGCGTCGAGAGCATCGCCATCATGGCCTCTGCCAACCCGACCCCGCTGGTTGCTGTGTTCAACCTTGGCAAGAGCACCTCAGCCGATGTGTCCTGCCGGATCAAGATGGGCAAGACCGGCGACGTGGTTGCCGTGGTCAAGGCCGGTGGCAAGCTGTATGCCAACCGCAAGTCGGTCAAGGTCACCATCGGCGGTTGTGGCGGCTGATCGGTTCCATCCAGTCAGCACCAGCAGAAATAATTCGAGGTAAATATTCATGGCTAAGAAATCCATCAAGATTCGCGCAAAGGTCAAGGGCGAGGTGACCACGGTCAAATGCCTGATGAGCCACCCGATGGAAACGGGTCGTCGCAAGAACAAGAAAACCGGCAAACTGATCCCGGCGCACTTCATCCAGGACGTTGTGGCCAAGCACAACGATGCGGATGTACTGACCGCCGAGTGGAGTGGCGGCGTATCCAAGAACCCCTACATGGCCTTCAAGTTCACCGGAGGCAGCAAGGGCGATACGGTGACCATTTCCTGGACCGATAACAAAGGCAACTCCGATTCGGCGTCTGCCAAAATCAAATAATCCTGTTTGCAGGAATTTGGGCCGGCCCCGCCTCGCGGGGCACACCAAATCCACTCTGGGAGGAGACCCAATCTCATGAAACTTAAAAAACTCGCAATTGCAGCGGTGTGCGCCTTCGTTGCCACCGGTGCGTTTGCAGCAAAGAAAGCAACCGACACCACGCCGGACCAGGACCTGAAGGCCTATCACGACTTCTTCATGAAGCGCTTCCCCGGCGTTCCCCTGCAGGAATTCGCGAATGGCATCTATGCGGTCAACTCGATTTCCCGCCAGAACTGGGAGGCCATCGAGGAATTCCCGCCCTACGACCCCATGGTCGAGGAAGGCGAGGAAATGTGGAATACCCCCTTTACCAACGGCAAGACCTACGCGTCCTGCTTCAACGGCAACCCGGCACAGCGCCCCAACTACCCGCACTGGGATGACGCGCGCAAGACCGTGGTAACCCTGCCGATGGCGATCAACGAGTGCCGCACCAAGAACGGTGAAAAGCCGCTCAAGTACGCCAAGGGGCCCATCACCCGGATCCTGGCCTACATGGCCTACCAGTCGCGTGGCCAGAAGACCAACGTCACCATTCCCAACAAGGATGCACTGGCGGCCTACAACAAGGGTAAGGAGATCTACTGGAAGCGTCGCGGCCAGTTGAACTTCAACTGTGGTTCCTGCCACGTGCAGTCCTCCGGACAGCACATCCGCACCAACGTGATCAGCCCGGCGCTGGGGCAGACCACCGGCTGGCCGGTGTATCGTTCCAAGTGGGGCGAACTGGGCACCCTGCACCGCCGCTTCAAGGGCTGCATGAAGCAGATGCGTGCCAAGCCTTATAAGCCGCAGAGCGAGGAATTCCGTGATCTGGAATACTTCCTTACCCACATGAGCAACGGCATCGAGTTCAACGGCCCATCCGCCCGCGAATAAGCGCTGTCCGTATCATACAAAAGCCCGGCTTCGGCCGGGCTTTTGTTTTTCAGATCGCGATCGCCCCGTCGTCATCCGACTTGGTGACATCCTCTGCCGGCTCATCATCCAGCACCGCGATGTCATCATTGTCGAACAGGCTGTCCAGCCCCTCCTCCAACGGATCGGCACCGATCAACTGATCGATGTCATCGGGATCCACCAGTTCCTCCACGGACTCGTCGGCGACCTCCGCCGCATCATCGACCGTCTCCCCGGCCACGGCAACATCGACCTCATCGCCAGTTTCCTCGGTGCCAGCGATATCCAGTTGGGCTTCATCGAGTTCCGGTACTTCCCGTTCCGGGAGTTCGGCCTGCTCCGCCTCATCGGCCGGCGCGTCGGTCTCCGCAAGTGGCGCCGGCTCGGCCGCTCCGGCGCTAGCCCGGATATTTCATCCGCTTCTCGCTTTTCCGGGCGGTCAGTGGATGGAAGATGTGGTGCCTCGAACGGGACGTGGAAAGGCTCGTGAAGGGCTATTTTCTAGGCTGCAGGCACACCTTTCCCTTACCCCCATTGTTTGTCAACGTGCCGGGGCGGCACTGTTAGTCCAAAGCAGTAATATCCCCTTTGTCCAATTCTAAAATGTCCCCTTTTGATTTCGGGAGGGGTGGTGACAGAGGAGACCATTGCGATGACACAGAAGACGGTGGACCGGCTGGGGGTGGTTCAGCGGGTTGTCGACCGGCAGTTGCGGCAGAAAGAGGCGGCACGGCAGTTGGACTTGAGCGTGCGGCAGATCAAGCGCCTGGTGGTCCGATACCGGGCCGAGGGAGCGGCTGGACTGGTTTCCCGCCACCGGGGCAGGCGCCCCAACAACCAGATCGCCGATGCGCTCCGGCAGGAGATCCTCGACAAAGCATCCACGCCACCGTCGAGAAGGCCAAGACCATCCAACTCAACCGCAGGACCCACAGGCCTGCACCGGACCATCCCTGGAGATGAGGCGCCCCCTCGTCCCCTCATGACCCCGGACTCACCAAGGGGACATTTCAGCTTGGGAGAAAAGGGGACATTTTAGAATTGGGTTGACATCGCTGTTCCGTACGTTGAAGTACTGCCCACGCTGGCCATCCGAAGGCCTTGAATCACTGGAGGCGGCCCGCAAATGGGTGGGGCAGTTCGTGGATTGGTACAACCATGAGCATCGCCACAGCCAGATACGGTTCGTCATCCCAGCGCACCGGCACCGGGGAGAGGACAGCACCATTCTGGCATGCCGGAAGCAGGTCTATGAGCAAGCAAAAGCCGCCAATCCAGCCCGGTGGTCAGGCCAGACTCGGAATTGGGATCCCGTTGGGTCGGTCGCATTGAATCCGGAACGTAACAACGAAGAAAAGTGTCGCGCCGCATGATCGAAAAGGCGACATCTATCTTGACAAATACCGTGGTCAATGCCCTGTACGAGTACCGCTCGGTGATCATCACCACCAACAAGGACTTCACCGCCTGGGGCGAGTTCTTCGCCGACGACAACGTGGCCGTGCCCATCGTGGACCGGCTGATCCACCATTCACACATCTTCATGCTGGGAGGTGAGAGCTATCGACTGAAGCACAAACGCGAGAGCTGATTTTTTGTCGCCCCGGGTGGGTCAATTTTATTGGCCGAAGGGGGGGTCAAAATTATTGGCCATTGACATGTCAACCCAATTCTAAAATGTCCCCTTTTCTCCCAAGCTGAAATGTCCCCTTGGTGAGTCCGGGGTCATGAGGGGACGAGGGGGCGCCTCATCTCCAGGGATGGTCCGGTGCAGGCCTGTGGGTCCTGCGGTTGAGTTGGATGGTCTTGGCCTTCTCGACGGTGGCGTGGATGCTTTCTCGAGGATCTCCTGCCGGAGCGCATCGGCGATCTGGTTGTTGGGGCGCCTGCCCCGGTGGCGGGAAACCAGTCCAGCCGCTCCCTCGGCCCGGTATCGGACCACCAGGCGCTTGATCTGCCGCACGCTCAAGTCCAACTGCCGTGCCGCCTCTTTCTGCCGCAACTGCCGGTCGACAACCTGCTGAACCACCCCAGCCGGTCCACCGTCTTCTGTGTCATCGCAATGGTCTCCTCTGTCACCACCCCTCCCGAAATCAAAAGGGGACATTTTAGAATTGGACAAAGGGGACATTACTGCTTTGGACTAACACACAAGGACCAGCTGGTTGCCCTCCGGGGGCTGCTGCGCCAGCATACGGACCTGCCGCAGACGCTGCTGGATCAGTTGATCGAGCGCCCGGCGCTGACCACCAGCCAATGCCGGGCGTACTTCGAGGCCTATGCCGCCGACCCCGGGCGCTTTGTCGATCCACCGGCGGCCCCGCCGGCCTCACCAACCCCACCGCCCCCTACGGACGGCAGTGACCGCCTGAGCGGCTATGCCGCGGTGCTCCCGTCGGTGCAGGAGGTGACCTGTGACCTCCATTGAGCAGATCGCCCGTCAGTACCGCGGTATCCGCTGCAATCATATCGCCCAGGGCCTGGCCGACCTGCTGCGTCAGGCCGAGGCCAACGAGGTCTCCTACCTGGCCTTCGCCGAGGCCCTGGTGGCCGAAGAACTGCAGCGGCGCAACCAGCGGCGGATCGACATGAACCGACGCAAGGCCGGCTTCCCGGTGGACAAGCGCCTGGCCGAGTTCGACTACCGCCACCAGACCACCATCACCAAGCGCCAGGTCAGCCAGTTGCTGGACTTCCGCTTCATCGACGAGCGCGCCAACCTGGTGTTCATCGGCCCGCCCGGGGTGGGCAAGACCCACCTGGCCATCGGCATCGGCCAAGAGGCCATCGAGGCCGGCTACAAGGTGCTGTTCACCACCGCCCTGGCCCTGGTGGAGAAGCTGGAGCTGGCCGAGATCAAGGGCGAGCTGAAGAAGCAGATCACCGCCCTGCAGAAGTTCGACTTGCTGATCATCGACGAGCTGGGCTACCTGCCCATGAACCGCCAGGCCCGCCACAACCTGTTCCAGCTGGTCAATGCCCTGTACGAGTACCGCTCGGTGATCATCACCACCAACAAGGACTTCACCGCCTGGGGCGAGTTCTTCGCCGACGACAACGTGGCCGTGCCCATCGTGGACCGGCTGATCCACCATTCACACATCTTCATGCTGGGAGGTGAGAGCTATCGACTGAAGCACAAACGCGAGAGCTGATTTTTTGTCGCCCCGGGTGGGTCAATTTTATTGGCCGAAGGGGGGGTCAAAATTATTGGCCATTGACAACGCACCTGCTCGAACGCGCCGTTGCGGACGTGCAGGTCACCCAGGTGGAGAGTTTCGAGGCACTCAACCAGGCACTGTCCGAACAGCGCCTGCCCAGCCTGGTGCTGCTCGATCTCAAACTGAGCGACACCCAGGGCATGGACGGCCTGCTGTTTCTCAAGAAGCAGTACCCTTCCCTGCCGATCCTGATCATATCGGCCTACGACGACAAGGCGGTGGTGCGCAAGGCAATGCAGTACGGGGCGAGCGGCTTCGTGCCCAAAAGCCTGGAGATGGACCGCATGGCGGAGGTCATCCACGAGGTACTCGACGGCGAGATGTGGTTCCCGGAGATCAGCGACGAGATCGACGAACCGGCCACCGCGGCGGACAGCCCGCTGGAATCCCTGACCCCGGCCCAGCTGAAGGTACTGGCCCTGCTGCGCGACGGCCGCCCCAGCAAGGAGATAGCCGCGATCATGTCGGTGACCGAAGCCACCATCAAGGCCCACCTGACCGAGATATTCCGCAAGCTGAAGGTGAAGAACCGGACCCAGGCGGCGCTGGCGGCCAAGGATCTCGACCTGCCCGAAGGCCCCACCCTGCAGGAGCGGGCTTGCTCGCGAAAAAACACCGCGCCTGTCCGAAACCACGTCATCATCATTCGCTGCCAAGGCAGCTCCTACGCACCGTATCCGGTTGCAACTCAAGACGCCGCTTCCCTCTGCTGTCGCGCAAGCATCGCCGTGTGCAGTACCGACCGGAGTTTGGCAGGCTCGACCGGCTTGGCCAGGAACTGGAACCCTGCCTGTAAAGCGGAGCGCTCCACCTCGGGGGCCTGCTCCGCGGTAATGAGCACGCCAAGGAAAGGGGCCGGCGACACCGCACGGTAGTGATTCAGCAGGTCCAGCCCGTTGGATGCGTCGTGCAACTGATAATCCATGAGCACGATCTCGTAGGATACCGGCCTGTCCGCCTCGTCACGGTATTCCTGCACGCTGTTCAGGCAACGCACCTCGGCGCCCCAGCGCTCCAGCACCACCCGGGTGGCATCCAGGATCTTGCGATCGTCGTCCACACACAGGATACGCAGCCCTTCCAGCCAGCGACGCTTGATCGGGATGGCGTTGCGGTTGGGCCGGGGCTCGTCCCGGACCTGCACCCGAGGCACCGTCACGCTGAAGGTGCTGCCGCCCCCGACCCGGGAACGTACCTGCAGCCGGTGCCCCAGCAGCTCGGCCATGCGTTCGCCTATGGCCAGACCCAGGCCGACCCCCTCGCCGCTATGATCGAGTCGCTGAAACTCCTGGAAGATCGCCTCCAGTTTGTCGGCCGGAATCCCCCGCCCAGAATCCCGCACCTCGATACGCAGCGCATCGGGTCCATCGCGCCGGCACACCACCAGGACGCTTCCTTCATCGGTGTAGCGGATCGCATTGGACAGGAAGTTCTGCAGGATACTGCGCAACAGGTTGCGGTCGCTGCGCGTGCCGCAATCGGTCTTGTGAATACGCAGGTGCAGCCCCTTGTGCTGGGCCATGACCGAGAATTCGTTATACAGGGCGTCGAACAGGCGCTGGATGGGGAAATTGCTGATATCGGGCTGCATCACACCCGAATCGAGCTTGGAGATGTCCAGCAGGGCCTTGAGCAGGGATTCCGCGGTGGACAGCGCGTTGAACGCATTCTCCGCCAGTGCCTGCTTCTCGTCACCCGACAGATCCTCCAGCAACGCGCCCAGGTACAGCTTGCTGGCCCCCAGCGGCTGGGTCAGATCATGGCTGGCCGCCGCCAGGAAACGGGGCTTGCTGCGGGTCGCCTCTTCCAGCTGCCGGTTCAGGTCCAGCAGCATGCGGGTGCGCTCCGCAACCTTCTCCTCCAGCGATTCGTTGGTGGCCGCCAGTTCGCGCTCAGCCGCCTTGAGCGCCGTGATATCGGTATAGGTGGTGATGAAACCGCCATCCGGCATGCGTGCACCCTGAGTCTGGACCACCCTGCCGGTGCGCCATTCCCGCACATAGGTATAAGGGTTGCCGTGGCGCAGGAAATCGAGACAACGCCTGATGCTGTCTTCCAGCGAACCGGGAAAGCGCGGTCCATAACCGCGCTGCACGTTGTATCGGATCACCTCTTCGATGGGCTTCCCGACATACAGGAAATCGGGCGGGTAATCGAACAGGGCCACGTACAGGCGGTTCCAGGCGATCAGTCTCAGCTCGCTGTCGACCACGCTGACCGCCTGCCCGATATGGTCGAGCGTTACCTGCAGGATCTCACGATTGAACTGCAGCGCCTGCCCGGTGGTATCGAGCAGCTGATACAGGTCTTCATCGCTGCCGTTTCCCCGGATGGCCGTGTCCACCAGGTGTTCGGCGGTTGCGCTACCTATGCTGCCTGCCAGCAGGCGCTGCGCATGCTTGAGCATCCCGTCCGTGGCCTTTTGGACCCCTTCCCGACCGATATCGTAGCCCTTTTCCATGAAGAACTGGCGGGTCCGCTGCTCGCCGGTAAAACGACTGTACAGCTCGAACAGGTCGTTCAGGCTCAGCTGGTGGGGCGCGCGACCGGCTGCCGGCTCGTGCAGATCGACATAGGCACTGGCCTGCAGACGATCTACAAAGGAAGCCTTGGCCCGTACCGAGAGCACGACATGAAGTAACAGGTTGGCCGCCATGCTCCAAAACACCCCGTGCGTCAGGTAATCGCCGAAGCCGATCCCGAACAGGGCGTGCGGGCGCAGCCAGGACAGGCCGAACAGCCCCTCCCGAACGAAGCCCTCGGAGATCCAGGTGGAACTAGCCAGGGACGGCAACAACAGGGTGTAGATCCAGAGCACGAATCCGGCAGCCAGTCCCGCCACCACGCCGCGCCGGTGTCCCTGCCGCCAGTACAGGCCACCCACTAACGCCGGCACGAACTGGATCGCCGCGGCGAAGGAAAGCGGCCCGATGCTGAACAGCGACTTACCGCTACCGGCCAGCAGGTAGTAGCCATAGGCCAACAGCATCAGCCCCAGGATCGTCAGGCGCCGGATCAACAGCAGGCGCCGGTGCAATTGCCGGTCCTCGCGACCCCAGCCGTAGCGCACCATCAACGGAAAGATAAGGTCATTGGAGACCATGGTGCTGAGCGCCAGGGTGGCCACAATGACCATGCCGGTGGCGGCCGAGAAACCGCCGAGATAGCTGAGCAAGGCCAGGGTGTGGTGGCCGGTCTGCATAGGCAGGAACAGCACGAACAGATCGGCGCCGCCCTGCCAGCCGCTCAGGTGCAGACCCGCCGCGGTAATCGGCAGCACCGCCACACTGAACAGCAACAGGTAGACAGGCAGTCCCCAGCGGGCCACCGGCAGCTCGCCGCCACGGGCCTCGACCGCCAGCACATGAAACTGGCGCGGCAACACCACGATGGCGCCCGCGGCCAGCAGGGTCTTGGTCACGAACGACAGGTCCAGGAAGTCCCCCCCTGGAACGGCACCAGGGTGAACTCGGCCGCTGTCAGCTGTTCGCTTTGCGCCGCCACCTGGACCAGCAACTGCATGGCCAGCCCGGCGATCACCAGGAAGGCGGTCAGCTTGATCAGCGATTCGAAGCCGATGGCCAGAATCATGCCCCGGTGATGCACCGAGGCATCGATGGTGCGCGCGCCGAACAGAATCGCAAACACAGCCAGGATGAGTGTCAGCCCAAGGCCGGTATCGATACGGTGGGACACGATGCCCGACATCACCGAGCTGACCCCCAGGGCATCGTAGGCACCCGCAATCGCCTTTATCTGCAACGAGATGTAGGGCAGGGTTCCGACCAGCGCGATGATCGTCACCAGCGCCGCGACCTGGTGGCTCTTGCCGTAACGGGTGGCGATGAAATCCGCGATCGTGGTGGCCTTCTGGCGCTTACTGACATTAACCAGCTTGCGGAGGAAGGGATGAAACAGCAGGAAGACCAGGATCGGTCCCAGGTAGATGGAGAAAAAGGTCAGGCCATGCTGGGCGGCATTGCCGACCGCGCCGAAGAAGGTCCAGGAAGTGCAGTAGACCGTCAGCGACAGGGTGTAGATCAGCGGCTGGTAACGCACGATCCAGCCACCGGCCTGCCGGTCCCCCCGGTAGGCGATATAGAACAGTACCGCCAAGTAGAGGGCGGAAACCGCGATGATGATTTGGGTGGATATCAAGGTGCCCCCCGCTGATCAGGCCTGCATCCTCGCGAGTTGCACAGGATACTGTCAAGCCGACCGGCCGTGCGGTCCGGTCTCAGCGCCTGAGGGAATACACCAGCGGGACCGTGATGTGCCAGTCGTCCAGGCCGAGTTCGTCCGGCAGGGGACCGACGCCACCGACCCGGCGCAGGGTCTGCATGGCCGCCTCGTCCAGGCGACGGTGGCCGGACGAGGACTGCATGCGCAGTGTCCGGAAGCGCCCGTCACGCCCGATCACCAGCTCGACCAACACCTTTCCCTGCTCGCCGCGCCGACGCGAGAGACGCGGGTAGTACTTGTAGCGTTCGATGGCCGCCTGCAGGCGCGCCAGGTAGGCGGCCCGGATCCGCTCCACCGCGCGCGCTGGCGGCGGGGCAACCGCGGCGACAGGGACTGCTGGCGATTTCGGTGCAACCTGCCTCGCTACCGGCGGTGCCGGTGTTGGCGCAGGCTCGCGTAACGGCGCCACCGTTGGCTGTTTCGGCCGGTGCGTCGGCCTCCTTTCTTTCGGGGACCGGGGCTCCAGTTTGGCGATCACCGGTGGTGCTGGTTTCTTCACCGGCGGAGCGGGAGGCGGCGGTGGCTCGGCCCGGGCCACCAGCTCAGACTCCGGCTCAGGGGGCAATCGCTGTTCGGGTGGCGAAGGCGCCGCCTGCGGCACCGGCTCAGGGAGGGCAGGCGGCGCGAACATGGCCAGACTCACCGGCACCACCTTTTCCCCGGGGACTGCCGGCTCTCTGCCCAGCAACAGCCAGGCCACACCACCCCCCAACGCCAGGTGGACCAGGGCGGAGACCAGGAAGCCCCAACGCCGGTAGCTCTGCTTCATCCGAGGTTCAGCCGTCGTGCCGGGTCAGGATCGCCACGTTGGTCATGTTGCGGGCCTTGAGCCGATCGATCACCGCAACGAAGTGTTCGAAGGCGGCCCGAGCGTCGACCCGCAGGCGCACCGGCGTGGATGCGGCCAGACCCTGCAGCGCGGCCGGGAGCGCATCCAGCGCGATCCCGCGGTCGTTCAGGTACAGCTTGCCGTCGGCGTCCACGCTCAGCTCCAGGACCCGGTCCCGGCTGACCGCCTCGCCCTGACTGGCCTGTGGCAGCGTCACCGGTATACGTCCCTGGGCGATGAAGGTGGCAGTCGTCAGCACCACCGCCAGCAGGACCAGCATGATGTCGATAAAAGGGATGACATTGATCGTCGCCAGGGGTTTCATGCGGCCTCCTGCCGGCTGTGCCAGCGGCTGGTCAGGACATCCACGCGCCGCAACAGGCCGTTGTAGGCCAGGGTGGCCGGAATAGCGACGACCAGCCCGCCCGCGGTCGCCTTGAGCGCCAGCGCCAGGCCCAGCATCACGGCGCTGGCGTTGAGCTGGTCGCCCTGGGCCAGGTCGTGAAAGGTCACCAGGATACCCAGCACGGTGCCGAGCAGGCCCACATAGGGCGCATTGGATGCCACCGAGGCGATGGTGGTGAGGTGGCGCGTCAGGGCCACCGACAGTTCGTGCCGGTCCGGATAGCGCGCCACGTCCACGCGCGCGAAGAAGATCATCCGTTCGACCACGTAGGCGAGCATCACGAAGCTCATCAGGCCCAGTATCCCGAACACGCCGGCATCCAGGTAGTGTTTCAACAATTCCATAGGGGGATCCTCACGATACGCACCGGACGGGGATTCTACCCCGCCCGGCACGCTGTTCCGCGATCAGAACATGGCCGACAGCTTCAGCCACAACGCCCTGCCCGGCTCATTCACCTGCACGGTATTGCCGTCACCGTCCTCCAGGTTCATGTGCTGAGCGTAGGTGTGATCGAACACATTGTCGATGCCCAGGGCCAGATCAAGGGTCTCGCTCACATGATACCGGCCATACAGGCCCAGTACCGCCCAGCCTGGCGTCTTGCGCGCATCCAGGCCATCGCCGGCAACGCCGCTGGAGGAGACGGTATCGACCCGGGTCTGGGTCGCGGCCGCCTTCACCTTGGCGCCGGCCTCCAAGCGGTCGTTCCGGTAGTCCAGCGACAGACTGCCATCCAGTGGCGGGGTCTGGGCGATGGGGCGCTTGTCGGTATCGTTCTGGGCATGCACATAGGCGATGCCCAGGCTGCTGCTCCAGACCGGAGACCAGTGCCGCACCAGGTTCAGCTCGCCGCCGTACAGGGTCGCATCGATGTTGCGGTAGACCTCGTTGCGCGCCGCGTTGCGGTCACGCAGGATATAGTCACTGACCCGGTTCAGATAGACCGAGGCATTGGCACGCCAGCCATCGTCCTTCCACGACAGGCCAAGCTCCGCCTGGTGGTGTTTTTCCGGGGCGATATCGGGATTACCGACACGCACCTTGGGCGCCATGCTCATCCATGCCGCAATATAACGCTCGGTGGCATCGGCCGTGCGCACCGTGTACGACACCCCGGCGTACAGGGTGCTACGCCCGTCCGCCAGCGCATGCTCGAAACGCAGCAGGCCACCGATGTTGTGCTCGGTACGGTCACCCGCCGTGCTTCCATACAGGCTGCTGTACAGGTTCGCCGGCATATCGACCCCAGCCGGTCCGGCGGCGGGGTCGGCATTCACCTTGGATTGGTCGGCCGCGGCCTTCACGTGATCGTAGCGCAGACCGGCGACCAGACGGTCGTTACGGTCCAGGGGATGGGTCAGTTCGGCGAACAGCCCAGCCTGCCGGATCCGTGCCCCCGGCCAGATAACGCTCTGCAGCACCCCGGTGCTGGTCTCGCGCCGAGCATCGCGGTAGTTGTACTGGGTGTCGACACCGAGCTTCCAGCGCCCGGCCGCCGAATCCAGTTCCCCGACGATGCGCCCCCCTGTGGTATTGGACTCCGAGGGTGCCCGCAGCTTCATCGCGCCCGGCGTGCGCAATGTATAGTTGTCCATCAGATGATCCACCGCTGTGCGGTAGATCTCACCCTTCAGGCTGGCGAACGGGCCAATCCGCCCCTTGTTGCGGTATTTCAGGCGCACCCCGGTATCGTTTGCATAGGGCGCGTCCATGCCCAGGCCAGGGAACAGGATGCCCTTGGTCTGGTTGCGCTCCACACTGAACTCCAGGCGCTCGCGATCACTGGGCGTATAACCGAAAATGGTCGTGCCGTTCACCTGCCGGTAGCTCGAACGTACCGTCCGCCCGGCGCCGTCCTCATAGTCTTTGGACTTGCTGCGCAGGCCAACGAAACGGGCAAAGCCCTGCTCTGTGCCTGCCGCGACGTCTGCCGTCACATCCCAGGCCCTGCTGTTGCTGCGATACCCGGCCTCCAGCAGGCCACGGAACTTCTCGCCCGCCTCGAATCGATCGGTGACCCGGTCCAGCAGGACTGTGCCACCCGGTCCGCCAGACCCGTATTCCAGGCTCTGCATCCCCTTGATGACCGTCACCTCCTCGAAGGTACTGATGGGTGCGTAAGAGGTGGGCGGATCCATGCGGCTGGGACAGCCGCCATGGATGTAGGCACCGTCCAACAGTACGTTGAGACGGGTCTCGGTGAGGCCGCGGATCGAGGGATCGGTGCCATGCCCGCCCTTGCGCGCACCGGAGACGCCCGTGACATCGCGCAGCACCTCCGCGGATTCCTGCACTGGAGAGGTCTCGAAGGTAAACAGGCGGGTCTGGTTGGGCTCCGGCACATCGGCCGTGACCTCGATTGGTGCCAGTTGATCGCTTGCATCGGAAGTGGGCGACAGCACGCCAAACACGGCTGCCGCTACCATTGTGTAACGGAAATTCATGATCTTTCTCTCGCATTGGGCCGCCGCACGGCCATACGCGGCGCATGCCAAAGCCTGCCAGGGCGGCTGAAAACAGTTGATTCGTTTGGATCGACGAATCAGGCGAGAGGGGGAGCGCGCGTCGAATAGGCGGAGAAATGGACCCGGTGATGGGCATGTCCGCCGGTCTGATTCAACAGACCGATCGAGTAGAGCACAAGCGCCGGTTCGGGATGCAGTTCGGGCGCCACCGCGATCCCGGCCAGCTGGATCAGCTTGATTGCCGGGCAGTCATCAGCTGCCTGCTGCTGGTCATCGATCGACGGCAGATCGACGATCACATCCTTTTGGGTGCCTTTGAGGGTACAGATGACCGCGCGAAAGCCCTGGGCGGTGTGCACAGCGACTGGCGTGACCAGGTAGGTCAACACCGGCTGACACAGGAAAACCGCGATCAGCAGCCAGCTGATGCGGCTCCGCAATCGTTCGCCCAGGTTGGCCAAAAACTTTCCTCCGAAGATACTGCCATTCGGGACCCGGCCCGCAGGCGACATTTAAGCCTGCCATTCGCCAATCGCATATGACCCAGGTCAATTTACTGGTTTTCATTACCGGTTGTCACATAGAATCGCGAGTTCGCTGGGACAGCACCGCCTGTTTAGGAATATCCCCCGACACCCTGGAACCGAAAGACCCGAGATATGCCGTCTCCCCGACCCACCCGCCGAACATTCATTGCCGCCTGTATAGCATTGAGCCTCTCTGCCACCGTCCCGGCCGCCGACGAGAACTCGCTCGACGATCTGGGTGAGGATTACTTCCTGGGCGATGTCCCGGTGGTACTCTCCGCCAGCCGCCTGGCCCAGCCGGTCTCCGAATCACCGGCGGCCATGACCGTCATCGACCGCGAGATCATCGAGGCCTCCGGTGCGATCGATATACCCGACGTACTGCGGCTGGTGCCCGGCTTCCAGGTCTCGCATATCAGCGGCGCCAATCAGACAGCGCAATACCACGGCATCGCCAACCAGCATCCGAAACGCATGCAGGTACTGATCGACGGGCGCTCGGTCTATCACTCCGCCTTCGGCGGGGTGCACTGGGACTCCCTGCCCATCACCCTCGACGATGTGGAACGGATCGAAGTGCTGCGCGGCTCCAATGCCTCGGCCTACGGCTCGAATGCCTTCATGGGCGTGGTCAACATCGTGACCCGCCACGCCTCCCAGGACCAGGGCGCGCGCGTATCACTGCTCGACGGTTACGGCGGCACGCGCCAGGCCGACTTCCGCTTCGGCGAGCGGATCGGGCAACTCGACTACCGGCTCACTATCAGCCGGTTCGAGACCGATGGTTTTCCGAATATTGCTGGCAAACACAATTATTGGGATACCACGGGTCCCTTCGCCGATCCCGCGACCATTGTCACAGGGACACCCTTTGTACCCGACCCGGCTCGCGCAGACTTCATGCTGCCACGGGAAGACAGCCAGGCCATTGGCCGCTTCAACTTCCGCGGCGACTACCTCATGGAGAATGGCGACAGCCTGCTGTTCGAACTCGGCTATGTGCACAATGATCGCGACAACACCCTGCAAAACGGCAAATACGAATACCTTCGGCCGGACGAAAACCTGCGCACCAGCGACCAGTTGTTCAAATGGTCCCGTCAGCTGTCCGGCAACGGCGAACTGTCACTGCAGTTCTCGCATAACCGTCTCGACTTCGATTCCCTGCACACCGATATCCTGATCGACTGAGACCAGGGTGCCGGCGTACTGGTAAATTTTGGCCCCACAATTGGCGGCTACAAGTTCAGGAACGATCGCTACGATATCGAGTTGCAACACACCCTGGCGGAGACCGGTGGCTGGCGTACCGTGTGGGGCGCCGGACTGCGCCTGGACCGGATCAAGGGCTTCAACCTCATTATCGATAACCGCAGTATCGAGCGTAAGCAGTACCGACTGTTCGCAAACACCGAAAAGCACTTCGGCGACGATGCCCAATGGGTGCTCAACGCGGGCCTGATGCTCGAACACGAGCAGGGCCTTGGAAACTTCGCCTCCCCCCGTATTTCCGTCAACTATCATGTCGACGAACTGAACAGCATAAGGCTCGCTGTTGCTCGCGCTTATCGCATGCCGTCTTTCTATGAACAGTTTGGCGAAATCAATCTTTTCGATGCATCCACGCTGTCCGCCCCCACGCCCTTCTACTACACCGGCTACAGCAGCCGGGGCATGGACATCGAGCCCGAAGAACTTCGCAGCGTGGAACTGGGATGGTTCATCGCACCTGGCAAGGAAGGGGTATCGCTGGACGCGCGTATTTTCTACGAGCAATTGAGAAACTACATCGACTCGGTCAACCACAAGGGAGGATGCACCGGCACCTGCGATCCCTACAGCCAGGCTTTGGGCCCGCACGACATCTGGATGAACGAAAACGCCGGCGGGCTGGACATCGTCGGGGTGGACCTGCATGCCAACATCAAGGTATCGGATCGTACTTCGTTCATCGCCTCCTCGAGCATGGTTCGCCCCAATGGAAACCGCGACCATGAACGCAATGGATTCATGGGTCCGGTCACTTACAACCAGTCCATCGATGATTTTGTGCCCACCCTGACCCTGAGCGCCCTTTGGTCTCATCGCTTCGACCAGGGCTGGGCCGGATCAGTCGGCCTGTATCACATGAGCCTGATGAACTGACCAAACGATGGGGATCGCCTGCCGCCCTATAATCGCGTCGACCTGAGGCTGGCAAAGAAGGCTCACATCGCCGGTGCGGACACACAGTTCGAAATCATCGCTCAGAATGTCCTGGATAACCCCTATATCGAATTCCGCGGCGACAATAAGTTTGAACGACGTATCTATCTGCGCATCAAAATGGATATGGACTGACTCAGGCCAGAACGAACCAGGGACAATCGACACAAAGTGAAAGGAATTTTCACAATTTGCCAGGAAGGCGGGGGCGGCAGGACAGGCGTTCGGGACAAGGCCGCGCTCAAAACCTGGGTATTGGCTTCGCTTGTGCTCGTCCAGCTGCTGATACAAACCGCGAGTTACGCTGACCCGTCGCCGCATATATTAGTGATCAGGTCCTCGGACGCCACCCTGTACGCCAGGGTCGAAAAAGCACTGAGGGCGCGCCTGGAGGATGTCTGTCGACAGAAACCACCCTGCCCCACTATCCATTCCATCCTCCTGTCTGACATCACCCTGCCATTGAAGAACAGGCCGCAACTGCTCATCACGCTGGGCAACGCGGCCTCCGACCACGCCGCCCGCAAGCTGAGCGACATTCCGCAACTGCATGCCATGGTGTCGCGTATGCAACATACCAGCCATCCCGGCGACAAGGGTAAACAATCCGCCATCTACCTGGAGCAGCCGCTGGAGAGACAACTGGCCTTCATCCGCTTCATCATGCCGGAGCGGCGCCGCATCGGCGTACTGCTGAGCCGCAACAGCGACAGAAACCGCCAGCAGCTGCAATCCGTGGCAAGACAACGGGGCATCGATCTCGTCATCAGTGAAGTCGACAGCCCCTCGGAAATCGGACAGAAACTGCATGCACTGAAAAAGCGCATCGATGTCCTGCTGTCAACCCAATTCTAAAATGTCCCCTTTTCTCCCAAGCTGAAATGTCCCCTTGGTGAGTCCGGGGTCATGAGGGGACGAGGGGGCGCCTCATCTCCAGGGATGGTCCGGTGCAGGCC
>JAKRWE010000279.1 GCA_024712425.1 Chromatiales bacterium | reverse complement strand
ACCGGCTGATCCACCATTCACACATCTTCATGCTGGGAGGTGAGAGCTATCGACTGAAGCACAAACGCGAGAGCTGATTTTTTGTCGCCCCGGGTGGGTCAATTTTATTGGCCGAGGGGGGCCAAAATTATTGGCCATTGACAGTGGCGCGACCGCCATAACGCGCGCTGTTGGCGACCTTGATCAGCTTGGCGGTGGTCACGGGATCGTTCTCGATCACCCGCGCCACCCGGTTGGCGTCGGCGAGGTCGTGGTTGACCGCCTGTCCGACCCGGATGGCCACGTCCGGTGGGCTGGGCAGCAGCAGCTGGTTGCTGTTCAGGTCCCCATAGAGCTGGAAGGCGAGCTGGTCTTCCGCGGCCTGCTGGTCCGCCTCGGATTCGTCCACCACCTCGTACAGCTCGATACCGGCGGTCGTGAGCTCTGAACTGGGGCCATTGCCGCTACCGATGAGGGAAGAGAGGATCTTCAGGTATTCGACAGCGGTCTCGGCGACCACGTTGTATTTGCAGGGACGCAGGCGGGCTATGGGGAGCGGGCGGATTCCTCGTGGGCACGGATCCGTTGCCGTGCACCATCGGTGGCCTCCAGTATCACGCTGCCCTCCAGGAGATACAGCATGCTGTCGTCGGTATCGCCCTTGTGAATGAGGACGGTCTTCTTCGATGCGTGCTGAATGGTCAGGTTCTGGGCAAGCAGCATCAGGGCCTGCTTGTCCAGTTCGTTCAGAGGATGGAATTCGCGCAGGCGGGCGATGTCGGGGGTGTTCGCCTTGATGGACCGGTTTCAGCATAATGAACTTCCTTGGTTTATCTGCTGATACTAGCGGCCGGCCGAATCAGGACTTTAATGTGGAAAACCTTTAACCGCAAAGGACGCAAAGGCCGCAAAGAAGATGAAAGCTATGCGTAGGGTGGGTCGAGCGTAGCGATACCCACCGTTTCAGGCCGCAATCGATGGGTTTCGCGAAGCTCAACCCATCCCGTATTTTCCATGACCGAGGGTGTGGCCAGAGGCTCATGAGAGTTAGTGCCGCCCCAAGCGAAAAAACCCGCCATAGGCGGGTCTTTTTAGGCTGTGAAGCCCGGCGGATCGATCAGCGTTCAGAACCGACGATCTGGTGCGAAAGCTCCACCACGCGCATGGCTTTTTCCATGTACACCTGACGGTAGTCTTTCAGCAGGCCCTCCTGGCTGTAGTAGTAATCCTTGCCGGAGATGCCGCCATCGTGCTCGCGCTCGATGAACTTCTTCTGCAGTTCGAGCATTTCCTCGATCAGGGCATTCTTCTCGGCTTTCAGTGCTTCTACGTCGCTCATAACGAATCTCCGAACGTCGTTGCATTGGCATAACCGGGATTGGTCACGCCAGCGGAATATAACATAACGCTAATACGCAGGGAAAGTGGCCGCTTCAGTAGTGTTAGTCCAAAGCAGTAATGTCCCCTTTGTCCAATTCTAAAATGTCCCCTTTTGATTTCGGGAGGGGTGGTGACAGAGGAGACCATTGCGATGACACAGAAGACGGTGGACCGGCTGG
>JAKRWE010000278.1 GCA_024712425.1 Chromatiales bacterium | reverse complement strand
CGCTACGTCTTATATGGATCTCCACCGGCGTTGGGGTCCCTCCCCGGTTCGGGCGGCACTCGCCCTACCTTTTGTTCTCAGGCGCATGGTTTTTTCCGGGCTTTGGGATGGTATTCCCCCTCCCGGATCGCCTCGATACCGCGTCGACGGATATTGATAGAGGCATTGTGATCGGCGTTAGCAGTATGTCCGCAGCGCTGACAGACGAACCGGTCTTGACTTAGCCGGTTGTCCGGGTGAGTGTGATGGCATTCTGCACACTCCTGCGACGTGTGATGCGCCGAGACCGGCAGAACGAGCTTGCCCGCTCTGCTGGCCTTGTATTTGGTGAATATGCGTATCTGGCCCCAGGAACGATCGAGGATGGCGCAGTTCAGACCGGATTTGGCGCGAGCTCCATTGCGCTCAAATCCGCCTTTTCCATCGGGCTTCGGCTTGGGTCTGCCAGTCATGCTCCGCACATCCAGATTCTCGAAGGCGATCGCTTCGGTTCTTGGGTCATCAACCAGAATCCGGCTGATCTTGTGTGCCCTGTCCTCGCGTACGTTGCGCCGGTATTGGTGTGCGCGGGCGATGCGATGCCGCGCCTTGCGGTAACCTCGGGAGCCTTCCTCGCGTCGATCCAGTTTCTTCTGCCAACGCTTGATCTGGCGTTCCCGCTTCGCCAGGCGCTTTTGTTCGGCATCGGTGAATCCCAAGGCTTCACCGTCGCTGGTGTAGACCGGAACGGCAACACCCCGGTCGATCCCTTTGACTCGTTTTATCAATTCCTCGTCCGGAAGGGCGGCGAGCCGGTCGCCAATAGCGACGGAGTCATAGGTATTTTCGTTTTCGTTGCAGAAGGAAAGGAACCAACGCCCGGCCTCTACGGAGAGCGTGATGGAAGCGGGGACTTCGAAGGCCCTGTGCGCCTTGAACTGGATTCGCCCGATCAGGTGACGCTTCGTGCCAAGATGAAGATCATATCCGGTGACTGCGCCCGTTCCGGAAACAATGACCGGTTCGAAGCGGAACATCTCTCGTGTGATCCACACGCTTTGACGCCCGTGCTTCTTCTTGAGTTTTGGCCGACCGCCGAGTCCCTGGAAGAACCGGGAGTACGTTTGCCGCCACCGCACTGCGCCGTTGCGAAGAATCTGGGAAGGCACATCCCGGAGCCAGGTCGTATCCGGCCCGATTAAGTGGCTGTACTTCTGATCGATTGGAATACGCGCTCCCGCGTTGGTGATGAACTTCGTTTGAACGCGCGGAAATAGCGATCTTCCAGCACCTTGGCGTTGTAGATGAAGCGCTGGTGGCCGATCCATTGGAGCAGGATTTTCTCTTGCTCCGGGGTGGAATAGCAGCGGAATCGAAAGCCGTTCTCCAGAGGTTCTATTCTCGCATAGACCTACCCGCTTAACCCCCTCCTGGCGCTACGCGCCTAGCAGGCTGTTGAAAACCGTGCCGATTCTGCCCTGTTTTCACCAGACGGAGGGGATCGACGGCCATTGTTGCGAGTTGAGTTGACCCAAGAGGCCCAATGCACTGGAAAATGCT
>JAKRWE010000277.1 GCA_024712425.1 Chromatiales bacterium | reverse complement strand
GAACCACCCCCAGCCGGTCCACCGTCTTCTGTGTCATCGCAATGGTCTCCTCTGTCACCACCCCTCCCGAAATCAAAAGGGGACATTTTAGAATTGGACAAAGGGGGCATTACTGCTTTGGGCTAACAAAAGGCGACATCTATCTTGACAAATACCGGTGGCGCGTGGCTTGTGGCCCATGATCTGCGCCACGATGCCGGCGGGCACCTCCACCCATTCGGCCAGGCTGCCGAACGATCGACGCAGTCCATGCTGGGTGGTGTGCGGCAAGCCTGCCGCCTTCAGCGCGGCGCTGTGCTGCTTGGCTGGCGTCGCTATCGACCCCTTGGTGCGGCCGGTGGTGAAGACGTAGGCGTTCCGGCATGGTAGCGACTGGATCAGTTGCCGAACGTAGGGCGTCAATGGGATGACTCGTTCCCCCTCCACCTTGTCGCGGATCGTCAGGGTGTTCCATTGCAGGTCTACGTCGGCCCAGCGCAGGCCCAGCAGTTCGCCAGGGCGGGCGCCGGTCAGCAGCAGGGCTTGAAGGTAGGCGCGGTGGGCAGGCTCCCGGATCGTCTGCACAGCCTGGAACCAGGCCGCCAGTTGCTCGCGTTGCAGGGCGTCATCCTTGGCCTTGCTGGCCTTCTGCACCTTCTTCCCGGATGCGGCCACCAAGCGGGCGGCATCGTACAGGCCGGTGTACTCGGGGCGGCTCGCACCCCAGCGCAGGCAGGCGCGTAGCAGGCGCCATGCCTTGGCGGTCGTGGTGGGCCTCCTGGCGGCTTCCTTTGCCATGTGGTCTGCAGTGCATCCGGCGAGAGATCGCACAGCAGCAGGTCGCGCAGCGGCCACAGCACCCCGGCAGCGGCCTTCTTCTTCGATCGCTTGCGCGGCAGTCCCGGCTGCGCCATGGCTTTGGCGTGGTCGTTGCGGTGGTGCTCGCTCCAGCCCTCGGCGTTGTCCTCGACATAGGCCGCCCACAGCTCGCCGAACGTGACTTGGGCCTTCTCGCGTTCCCGGCGTGCCGCCTCGGCCGCCTCCTGCCGCTGGCGTTTGTCCTCGCGGGGGTCGATGTCTTGGGCAATCAGGCCGCTGATCCGCTTCGCCTCGCTCCTGGCTTGTTCCAGCATCAGCGAGTCAACCGTTCCGATGGTGATCCTGGCTTGGCGTCCGTTGATGCGTTGCGAGTAGATGAAGGATCGTCGGCCGCCACGTTGCAGACGCACCCCCAGCCGAGGCGCTTCGGTATCCCACAGCGTGACCTCGGCCTTGCCGGGCGGAAGGGTCAGCTTGTCGATGCGGGCGAGGGTCAGGCGTTGGCGCGTGGGCGCAGCACGGTCTGCGGGTGTATTCTTGGCGCGCATGTCGGGCCTCCGGTACAGGTTCGACAACCAAGCCCTCATCGGTGGCCGCCGGTGGGGCTTTCTCTTTTCAGGGGTAGTCCTTTGGTCGGCCAGGAAGCGCTAACCCGAATATTTCACAAATAAAAAGGGCAAAACCCGTGTAGTTCGTTAAAATTCAGTTGGTTACACTGGATCCGAACAAGGTTTTGCCCGTGACAAAATGTACCCAAGAAAGCTTTGA
>JAKRWE010000276.1 GCA_024712425.1 Chromatiales bacterium | reverse complement strand
TCTTCATGCTGGGAGGTGAGAGCTATCGACTGAAGCACAAACGCGAGAGCTGATTTTTTGTCGCCCCGGGTGGGTCAATTTTATTGGCCGAAGGGGGGTCAAAATTATTGGCCATTGACACCTCGCCAAACGTGCTGACCATCTCGGTCATTGCGGTGGCTACACTTTGGCTGACCTGCATCTGCCGGGTGGCCCCTTCGGTCGATTCAGTTGCAATACGGGTTGCACGCGATGCCAGGTCCTTGAGGGTAGTGCCGCTATTCACCATCGACTGCACCACGTCGCGCAACTGGTTGCGCATACGTGCCATACCCGCCAGCATCCGCGCAATCTCGTTCCTGGATTCACACTTAACATCCTGCGAAAGATCACCTTCGGCAATCGCGTCAACCACTTGCAGCGCCTTGTCCAGCGGCTTGAAAACCTTGCGCATTTGCCAGGTAATAAGCACAACCCCAATCACCAGAAGCAGAACAGTAACGCCTTGTTCGATCCACATGGCTCGCTTGATGGCCGACTTTTCTTCAGTGATATCATTAACGAACAACACGCTGCCAACCGGTTTGCCGGCTCGATTCTTCAGGGGTAGCTACAGCAGCCCCAGGCTGCGTCCGCCCTGCTCCTGCGAGCTGATCACGGGCATATCGTCTGCAGACAGAAGACTCAGATCCACCGATTCCGTCGTATCCGAGCTGAATATGGGCTTGCGATCCTCCGCCAGGAGCCAGGTGGACAAACCGTCGCCTGCCAGGTGCTCGACCAGGTTCTTCAGCTCGACGTAGTAAACGCCGGCACCCACCGGCTTGCCACGCGCATACAACGGGAAGCCGACCAGCAACACTGGCTGTCCGCCGATCACGCCCAGATCATGGGTCTGTTTGCGACTCTGACTGAGGTGGGCCAGAAAACCATCCAGTCCGTCTGGCGCCTGCTCCGAGGAGTAATACCGGATCTGACCACCGCGATCGGCGACCACCAGGCCGTTCAGCATGCCGCCTGCACTGAGGCGGTTGAAGGTAGGCCTTGCGCTTTCGGTCAGGGCGCCCCGATCATCGACCTTGAGGGACTTGATCAGGCCACGGTTTCGGGTCAGCGACTTGGTACTGCCCGCGAGCATAGCCACATGGTTGCGCACCGACTCCTGAAACAAACGCTGGGTGCGGGCGATCTCGCGCTGCTGTGCGTGCTCTTCCAGCGTCCCGACAATGGCCGACTGATTGAACCAGAACGCCACTGCCAACACCACCAGTCCTGCGACGCTGACCAGCTGTAACTGGGTCTTGAACGAAATACGGTCCAACATATCGTTTTCTCCGAATCTAATCCGCAGGGTTTGCCCATAGGGTTGGCACTATCGGAGGTTGTCGGAGAATACCAAGTTACCGGAACGATGACCGTCTGCCGAACACTTTTCACCAGAATATCTCTATTCCGTCGCCCTGAACACCATAACGGGCGTGCCTGTTAGTCCAAAGCAGTAATGCCCCCTTTGTCCAATTCTAAAATGTCCCCTTTTGATTTCGGGAGGGGTGGTGACAGAGGAGACCATTGCGATGACACAGAAGACGGTGGACCGGCTGGGG
>JAKRWE010000275.1 GCA_024712425.1 Chromatiales bacterium | reverse complement strand
TGGTCATGGTCGTTGAGATCCTCATACCCTTGACACAGGGCATGGACGCGTTGACGCAACAACGTCAGTTGGTCATGCACGACATAGCGGGCATCGCGGGGGTCGGGGAGCCTCGCATTGACCGCCTCGAGCAACCCCAGCCGTCGATCGACTTGCCGGAGCAACAACAGGCCACCATCGCTGGTGATATCCCCGCCTGAAAATCGGGCCTCGATCCGGTGGCGTTTCAGCGGTGGAAATCAAAGCTTTCTTGGGTACATTTTGTCACGGGCAAAACCTTGTTCGGATCCAGTATAACCAACTGAATTTGAACGAACTACACGGGTTTTGCCCTTTTTATTTGTGAAATATTCGGGTTAGGATTGAACGAAAGGCATGAGTTTTTCAGGCCGCCGGACAAGGGTTGTTTTACACTTGGGCGATTGGATTGCCTGCTTCGATGGCGAGAGGGGTATCTTCAGGGTGAGCTGGTGGGGAAAACTGGTCGGCGGCTGGCTGGGCTTCATGCTCGGCGGCCCATTGGGCGCGGTGCTCGGGGTGGCGCTGGGGCACAACTTCGACAAGGGCCTCAGGGGGCTGCCGCAGGGGGGATTCTCCAGTGAGGACTTCTCTCCGGGCGACCGGGAGCGGGTGCAGACGGCATTCTTTACCGCCACCTTCAGTGTCATGGGGGCGGTGGCCAAGGCCGATGGGCGGGTCTCACCCGAGGAGATCCGCCTCGCCGAGGCGGTCATGGCGCAGATGGATCTCTCGCCGGAGATGCGCAAGACGGCGATCCGACTGTTCCATGAGGGGAAAAAGTCCGGTTTTCCCCTGGAAGAGGCGGTGCGGCAGTTTCGTATCGAATGTTCCCGCCGCACCACCCTGCTGCAGATGTTCCTGGAGATTCAGTTGCAGGCGGCCTATGCGGACGCTCGGCTGGATCCGAGCGAGGACGCGCTGCTGTCGCGCATCTGCCATCTCCTGGGCATCTCCGAGTTCGACTACCGCCGTCTCGAGCGGATGATCGGTGCGCAGGCCGGTGCGGCCGGAGGTTCGCGCCAGGCGCCATCCGGACCGAGTCTGGACCAGGCCTATGCGGTGCTTGGCGTGGATGCCGGTGCCAGCGATACCGAGATCAAAAAGGTCTACCGTCGCCTGCTCAGCCAGCACCACCCCGACAAGCTGGTCTCCAGGGGGTTACCGGAGGAGATGATGAAGGTTGCCGCGCAAAAAACCCACGAGATCAAGCAGGCCTACGAGAAGATCAAGCGCGAGCGCGGGATCTGAGGCCCGCCTGCCGCGCCTCGGGGCCGTTTGATTGGTTGTAAGTAGCGTAGCCTGGATGGAACGAAGTGCAATCCAGGGTCAATCTCGATCGTCGCCCCGGGTTGCGCTGCGCTTCACCCGGGCTACGCGAACTGGGGAAAACACCTTTATTCAGGAGGTGGTAATCGAAGGTCAGTAAAAACGTGGGAATGTCGCACTTCCTTTTCTCACGCTGTCAACCCAATTCTAAAATGTCCCCTTTTCTCCCAAGCTGAAATGTCCCCTTGGTGAGTCCGGGGTCATGAGGGGACGAGGGGGCGCCTCATCTCCAGGGATGGTCCGGTGCAGGCCTGTGGGGTATTGGCATGGATGGGTTCGATGTCGAGGGTCCTGGGGGCACGGGTGAACTGAGTCAGTTCGCCTTCGCGATCTGGATGGTTCACCCGGAAGATACTGTGCTTGTCGGGG
>JAKRWE010000274.1 GCA_024712425.1 Chromatiales bacterium | reverse complement strand
GCCATGGTTTCCGCAACAAGGGGCGCTTTGCCAATGCCATCTACTTCCACCTTGGTGGACTCGATCTATACCCGGAGGGTATCTGCCGGTGAATGTTACCCACCTGATTTGGTGAAGAGCCGATATTTTTACACTCGGTAGCAGTATTCCGGTCAGGAAAGCGATGCGGGCAACGAAACACTCCGAGACGTCGGGCGAAAGCACCCATAACACGCCACTGGGCAAGGCCTACCGGGCTATCCTGCTTGTGCTGACGGCGGCCTTCACGTCGTTTCTGGTCTATATCTGGCATTCAGTCGATCGGGAGGCGCGCAGCGAACTGTCCTCGACCAACCGTCAGTTCGTGCACATGGTGCGCGCGGAATTTGGGCGGCAGGAATCGATGCTGCGGCTGTTGGGTAGTCAGCTGCTGGCGGTGGGTGCGCTGGAGGAGCCCGGGCGTGGCCGCGCCCTGATCGATGAGATGATACGGCTCAATCCCGCCATGGCCGGTTTTGGCCTGGCGCGGCCGGATGGCCAGCTGGCACTGGTATCGGGTGTGCCCAAAGGCAGGGCGCTGCCGAATCTTCTGCAACAGGACGCCTCGCGTGATGGTTTTCTCGCGGCCCTGAAAGCAAGCCGAATGGTTATCGGCCGGACCTACTATTTCGGTTTATTGAAACGCTGGCTGATTCCCGTGAGGTTGGGTCTGCATGCCGGAGGCCGCCTGGTGGCCGTTATGACCGCCGGTATCGATATCGATGCACCGGAGGCCTTATAGAATGTCGTCAAGGTGCCGTCGGGCGAGACGGTTACCCTGATCAGGGATGATGGGTACATCCAGTTGCGGCGGAGCCATCGCCCGGTCGACTATGCAACGCTGTTCCAGCGTCCCGTCGCCAGGAACACGCAGGCGCCCACGGACCCATTGGACAGGGATACTTTCGCGCAGCTTGCGTCTCTCGATGATCTGGGTTTGAGCATTGTCAGCGCCTACCGTCAGGGGGAGCTGCTTCAGGATTTTGCGTCCCACGTCATGACGCCGCTGTTACTGTTCCTCAGTACGGTTTTTGTCAGTTTGGTTTTCTATCGCTCTGCGAGCCGAAGCCAGGCACGCTATGAGGCGGACCTCGTCTATCAGGCAACCCATGATGAGCTCACCGAAATGCCCAATCGGACCCTTGTCAATGACCGGTTGACGGTTGAGATCGCACATGCGAGACGTCAGCAGCACCGGCTGGGGGTGGCCTACCTGGATCTGGACAATTTCAAGCGGATCAACGATAGCTTTGGCCATAAGGCCGGAGAAAGTGTTTTGCAGGCGGTGGCCAGCCGCCTGTCTGCGGTTCTTCGGGATATCGATAGCCTTGGCAGGATGGGCGGTGATGAGTTTTTGATCCTGGTGTCCGAATTGCGCTCGGTACGGGAGGCAGAGATCCTGGCCCAGCGGATCAGGTCTGCCTTCGCGCAACCGTTCGATCTCCCGAATGGGAAGTTTTTCGTCTCGGTGTCAATGGCCAATAATTTTGACCCCCCTTCGGCCAATAAAATTGACCCACCCGGGGCGACAAAAAATCAGCTCTCGCGTTTGTGCTTCAGTCGATAGCTCTCACCTCCCAGCATGAAG
>JAKRWE010000273.1 GCA_024712425.1 Chromatiales bacterium | reverse complement strand
AAGGTGTGCCTGCAGCCTAGAAAATAGCCCTTCACGAGCCTTTCCACGTCCCGTTCGAGGCACCACATCTTCCATCCACTGACCGCCCGGAAAAGCGAGAAGCGGATGAAATATTCGGGGTGGCACGTTCAACCCCGGGTTACGGCCTTTGACCTTCACCCGGGCTACCAATGGAGCGATGCACCCAAATCAGGAACCATGTCCGAGTTTGGTCGGACATCGACCATGTTACAGCCCAGAGGGTTTGACGGATCTGCCCATGTAATCCCCATACGCCACAAAGGGGCGTTTTTTGACCAAAGAGACCCTCCAGGCAGCAAGAGGTCGACAATTGACAACTGACTGGGTGTTGTCCATATTTACAACATGAAGGCAAAGTCCCTATTGCGACAGCGCATTCCCCTGGATGAGCGATCCTTTGTGGAGATGGCCGTCTGGGAGGTGCCTGAGCCTGTTCAGGGCTCGAAACATACCTTCAAATATCGGTTGGCGTATGTTGTCGATGGAACCTGCGTCCTGCGCTTCGACAACGAGGTGGGTAAGGGTGATCATTGCCACACCGACGACAAGGAACGGCCAATTAGGTTTCATTCGATAGGGAAGTTGCTGGACGCGTTCTGGGCCGAGGTGGACAACATGAGAGACGGAGACCGACATGAAAGCATTGACGATTGATGTCGCGACCCGCGAACAAATGAATGAGCGATTTGAGGAGGCGATGAACGGGAAGGCCACGGGGGACCACCTGACCTTTCCGTCATTGGAAATGTTCTACAAACTCATGAATCCCAGGCGCCTACAGATCATCGAGGCAATTCAGGAATGGGGTCCAATCGGCACTCGTGAACTCGCACGACGAATGGCGCGTGATGCTGGAAACCTGACTCGTGACCTGAAACTGCTCCGCGATTGGGGTATCGTCGAAGATAGTGATCATGGCTTAACCATACCTTATGACGAGATCCGCTTGGAACTGGTTATTGGGAAAGCTGCCTGAACGCGCCTTAATGTCCGAGTTTGGCCGGACATCGACCGGTGAACGACCGGTTTTGGCCGCTCACCGTGCCTGACAGCATCAGATCTCGATGCGTTCTGCCATCTCCAGCGCATCATCTACCTCGACGCCAAGGTACCTTACCGTGCTCTCGATTTTCGTGTGTCCAAGCAGTAACTGGACAGCGCGAAGGTTCTTGGTGCGCTTGTAGATCAGACTGGCCTTCGTGCGCCGAAGCGAATGGGTGCCATAGACGGAAGGGTTGAGGCCAATCATCCCTACCCAGGCTTTCAGAATCCTGGCGTACTGACGAGTCGTAATATGGGCTCCATGAAGGCATCGGCTGGGAAAGAGCCAGGTGTCACCGATGAGTCCGGCACCGGAAACCCACTGCTGCACCGCCTCTCGCGTTTGTTCTGTGATCTCGAAACGAACAGGCATGCCGGTTTTCTGCTGTATGACCGAGGCACGAGACATAACGGCTCCGGAGCGCATGTTAATGCCCATCTATTCTGACCCACCTATGGCCAACAATTTTGACCCACCCATCGGGGCATTCCGGGCCATGTGGCCGTACCCTTTCCGTCGTTTTTTGACACGGGCGACGGGAGGCA
>JAKRWE010000272.1 GCA_024712425.1 Chromatiales bacterium | reverse complement strand
TAACCGCTTCAGCTGTCTTGTTGGGCGCCAGAGCGATCAGGCTCAGCCGGGACCGCCGTTCCACCAGGGTGACCAGGACAGCGCCGCCTGGCTTGCCGATCACTGTGTCCGCTTCCCAATCGCCCCTGGTGGCCTGCAGGTCCAGTCCGGTCTGGTCGATACGGCCATAGAGGGGAATCATTACGGGCCGACCGAAACCGTCGAGGCCGGGTTGCAGCCGGGGCTCGCGCGCGGTGCCATGGAAATGTGACAGGCCGATGTCCCAGTCGCCGACATAGTGCGACCAACGCACCGCGAAATCCGGGCTCCAGGTATCACGCCCATCGACGAAGCGTGCTCGCTCGGTGGCCACTCGCAGTCCCGCCCCCAGACGGCCGCCAGCCCCGGGATAGGTGCGCTCGCGAAAGCCGGTCATGGCGAACAGGTCGACAGTGCCCCAGTCGTTCTCGAACGAGAGACGCAGCAGGGGCTGACCCAGTTTCTGCTCGCCGTCGATATTTTCGACCAGATCGGTCTGGTTGACAATGTCCACCAGGTGCGCCACCTCGGTCACGCCCCAGAATACCTTGCCAATGCCGGCCTCCAGTTCCCAGCCTTCGCCGACATGGACATAGCTCAGTTCGCGGATGTCGAAATGGGTGCGTTCGCCGTCACGGGCATCCCAACGGTAGAAAGGCGTGAAGGTCAGGCTGTCGTCACCCCAGGCGCGGTACCACTCCCCCTGCAGGGCCAGCGAAGGATACAGACTGTGCTGTCGCGGCGTCCCGGCATGGGAGAACAGTCGCAGCTCGGTATCGACCTGACCCTGGAAATCGCTCTCGACCGCGGACGCCGATCCGAGCAGGCCCAGCAGGCAGACACAAGGCCACCAGCGGACCATCGCTCAGCGTGCGCGCTTGAGCGCATTGCGGGTGAAATCGCGCGCCTCCAGCCCGCCCCGGAAGCGGTACTCGGTCCAGCTCAGCAGGGTGCTCTTGCCGGTCTGGTGGTTCTGCATGAACATCTCCCGCGGCCGCCAGTACTGCCCCAGGTACTGCTGGTAGCCCTTGTAGGTCAGGGTCTTGAGCAACTGGTCCTTGCGGTCGTAGTAGTCCACGCGGAAGGGGCGGTATTCCTGCTGGTCGATCCAGGCGACCTGGCGCCTGTAACCGGAATAGCGGTCCACTGGGTAGCGTTCGATGACAAACATCGGCAGATCGTCGAGGGTCTCGTCACGCAGGTAACGGTAGGTGTATTTCTCGACCTCCTGCGAGCCGATGTCCTCGTAGGCGAACTCGCTGCCCATGAAGGGGCCGGACTTGTTGCGCGAGGCGATCCGCTTGACCCGCTTGAGTGCCGGCAGGTAGAGCCACTGGTCGTCCGGGCGGTCCTTGTGAGTGAAGCTGAGCAGTGCCGTGCCCTTCACGTCGCGGGGCGAGTCGAACACGATCAGGGTCTTGTCGCCATCGTTCTCCACCTCGAGCACCTTGCTGTGCATCTCGCGCCGGCTCTCCTCACCATGCCGGTTGCGCAACAACATGCTCAGGCGTGCGCTGTAGTCGTGCTTGGATTCAACTCGTAAGTGCAACTCGATCTAGAGCGGGAGAGTAAGCCGCGGTAGCATCACGGCTTAACTCAATCCACCAAGAGAGAGGAGCACGATGAGAGGCTACACGCAGCTTAC
>JAKRWE010000271.1 GCA_024712425.1 Chromatiales bacterium | reverse complement strand
CAAAGCTTTCTTGGGTACATTTTGTCACGGGCAAAACCTTGTTCGGATCCAGTGTAACCAACTGAATTTTAACGAACTACACGGGTTTTGCCCTTTTTATTTGTGAAATATTCGGGCTAGAGACCTCGGAGGTGCCGGCCCACCTGGCCACGGGTGAAGCCGTGATGCTCAGCGCGAATCTCAGCAACAAGGGGAAGGTGGTGCGGCGCAAGGCCTTCCTGCGCCTGCTGGACGTGCGTGCGGATGCGATCACCCGGGACGGGACAGATCCCCTGGGGCTCAATGACAAGGGTCAGCATGGTGACGAGAAGGCCGGGGACGGGCGTTACAGCGTGCAGTACACGGAAAAGAAAGCCTTCGACGAGGTCGAGATGCTGTTCAGCGTAGAGAGTCCGACCTTCATGCGCGAGAAACGCTACCACCTGGCCGTGCATGAGCCTGCCGTCCTGCGCATCGAGGGCAAGGGCGACAAGGCGGCCGCAGTCGCGAAGGTGGAAACGGCCGTGATGGCCGAGGGTGCCACGCTCGAGGTTTGGCAGGGAGAGGGTGACGCACGCAAGCCACTGCAGCTCAAGGATGGGGTCTATCCGCTGCAACAGGCAGAGGCCCCGGTCTTCATGAAGGTCGAGGGGAAGACGCGCCTGGGCAACCTGGTATCGCGCGAATTCGGCCCGGTGTATCCGCCCGGTGTGAAGCCGCAGCCAAAGGCTGCGCCCGAAAAACCGGCAGCCCCGGTGGACAAGGAAAAGGCCGCTGCACCGCCCGACAAGGAAAAGCCGGCCGAGCCTGAGAAGCAGCCCGCAGAGGAGGCGACCGAAGAGAACGATTGGGTGATGCCTGCGGTCATCTTCGGCGTTTCCAACCTCCTGCTGCTGGGGATCGGACTGGGCGTGTGGTGGTTCCTGCGCAAACGCGGAAAGGGCGATGAGGGACTGTCCCTGGAGGATGAGATCGAGGCCATCGCGCCGGCAGGCGATGGGGTGGGTGCCACGGACGAGACGACAGACATGTCGGCAGACGACAAGGGAGAGGCCGCATGAGCGGGATGATGTTCTGGCTGGGACTTGCTGGAGGCGAGGTATTCCTGGTCATCTTCGTGTTGCTGGTGGTGTACTGGATCCGCAACAGCGGAGCGGCGCGCCGTGACCGAAAGGCCGCGGCCAAGTTGGTGGCCACGGTGCGCAAGGGCTAGGCGGAGCGGGAAGCGGCGATCGACGGGTTCCTGTCCGACCAAATGGGCCTCAGCGGCAATGCGCTGGAGCAGCTCAAGGCCGCCATGCTGCGCGAGGAGCTGCGCCTGCTGCAACGTTTCGCCGATACCTATCGACGCCGTGACAGCGGCACGGCGGCCCAGTTCCACCTCGATGTGGAGGCCGCCCTGGCGCCCTATTTCGAGCTGCAGGGCAGTGGTGGAACGGTGGTGAGTGAAGGGGAGGGGGCTGACGCCGGGGAGCTGGAGGCCCTGCGCACCGAGAACGAGCGCCTGCGTGAGGAACTCAGCGTGACCATGGATACCATGAGCCGGATGCTGGCCGAGTACTCGTCCATGTTCGCCGGTGGTGTTCCTGAAGCTAACCCGAATATTTCACAAATAAAAAGGGCAAAACCCGTGTAGTTCGTTAAAATTCAGTTGGTTATACTGGATCCGAACAAGGTTTTGCCCGTGACAAAATGTACCCAAGAAAGCTTTGA
>JAKRWE010000270.1 GCA_024712425.1 Chromatiales bacterium | reverse complement strand
CTGACCGTGCTGAACAGGGCATCTTGTTGAATATCCGGGCCACGCATCGTACTGCTCGTCCTTCTTCCTTCCTTACCGGTATCTTCCACTTCAGGCGGCGAATTTCAACAGCCTGTTAGGGGTTCTCCCATGGGTCCCGGTTCAACGTCATTGTCCTGTCGACAAGCGTTCACCGGCCTTGTAGGCTGGCGACATAATGAAGATTCTGCTCGTCGACGATCATCCCCTGTTTCGCAAAGGCATGGTGGAAACCATGGCGGGTATGCCTTTTGGCGTCGAGACGCTGGAGGCACGCTCCGCGCAGGAGGCACTGGTTCTGCTCGGGGAGCATGCGGACATCGACTACCTGTTTCTGGATCTGCAGCTGCCGGACATGGATGGATTGACCTTTCTCGGCGAGCTCGAGGCCCGCGCCCTTGCGGTGCCGGTGGTGGTGCTGTCGGCGGAGGACGGGGTCCGACGTGTTGATCGCTGCCTGCGGGCGGGCGCACAGGGTTACCTGAGCAAATCCGCACTGGCCGACGAAATCGCCGAGGCGCTGACCGCAATGGAGACCGTCGGATACTACGTCGAGCGCGCATTACGCGGTCCGCTGAGGGACTATCGGCGCGGCATGACGGTCGATCAGCGGCTCGGCACCCGCCTGACGCGCCGTCAGCAACAGGTGCTGGAGCGCCTGGCCGAGGGCATGAGCAACCGTGATATTGCGCAGGCGCTGGATATCTCCGTCAGTACCGTCAAGGGGCATGTCGCCACCCTGTTTGCCCTGTTGGGCGCGGGCAGTCGCACCCAGTGTATCTCGCTGGCCCGCAAGAAGGGGCTGACGCTCTAGGACGACCTAGCGCTTCAGCAGCTCGATCATCACCTTACGCAACTGTGCGGGTTTGACTGGCTTGTCCAGCAGGCGAAACCCCTGCTGAACGATCTGCGCGCGCAATGTCGGATCGGTATCGCCGGTGATGAGCAACACCGGCAACTCCGGATCGAACGCTGAGCGGACCTCGGTAGCCGCCTCGATGCCGTTGCGCGGCCCGGGCAGGCGGTAGTCGCAGATCAGCAGGTCCGGGGGGCGCTGCAGGTCCTTGCCTTGTTCAAGCAGGTCCGTGAGCGATTCAGCCGCCGTTACCCTGCAGCCCCAGACCTGCAGCAGCGACAGGATTGCCTCCAGCACCACCGGATCGTCGTCGACAACCAGGATCCGCATCCCATCCAGCTTGTTGTCCCACTCATCCGTGTCAACGATCGGCAGCTGCTGCCGGTTGCCCGCAGGAATGTCCAAGGTAAAAGTCGACCCCTGGCCCGGCGTCGATTCGAGGTGGATGGTCAGCCCCAACAGGGCGGCGGTGCGTTTGACCACGGCCAGCCCCAGGCCGATGCCTTTCCGTCGGTCGCGCTCGGCGTTGTTCAGCTGATGGTATTCGTTGAAAATACGGCGCTGATCCCGGAGCGGAATCCCCATCCCGGTATCGGTCACGCTCAGAGCGATCGCCCCTCCATCCATGCAGGCCCCGACGCGGACACCGCCGGTCTCGGTGTACTTGATCGCATTGCTCAACAGATTGCGCAGTATCCGGGTCAGCAGTACCGGGTCGGTGTCAATGGCCAATAATTTTGACCCCCCTCGGCCAATAAAATTGACCCACCCGGGGCGACAAAAAATCAGCTCTCGCGTTTGTGCTTCAGTCGATAGCTCTCACCTCCCAGCATGAA
>JAKRWE010000026.1 GCA_024712425.1 Chromatiales bacterium | reverse complement strand
TCAGGCCAGACTCGGAATTGGGATCCCGTTGGGTCGGTCGCATTGAATCCGGAACGTAACAACGAAGAAAAGTGTCGCGCCGCATGATCGAAAAGGCGACATCTATCTTGACAAATACCGCGGCGCAGACATCCCCAAACTGGTGCAACCTATTCTGGACGGGCATGCTGATCTTGTGATCGGCGACCGGCAGACCGACAAGATCGAGCATTTTTCTCCTTTGAAGAAAAAACTCCAGTGGCTGGGCAGCGGCGTGGTACGCAAGCTGGCCGGGGTCTGGGTGCCGGATGCGGTCAGTGGCTTTCGGGCCTTCTCGCGCGAGGCGGCTATCCGCACCAACATCGTCTCCCCCTTCAGCTACACCATCGAAACCGTGATCCAGGCGGGGAAGAAGGATATGGCGGTCGAGTCGGTCCCGGTGCGCACCAACCCCAAGACCCGCGAATCGCGCCTGTTCAAGAGTATCCCGAGCTTCATCGGGCGCCAGGTGAGCACCATCGTGCGTATGTACGCCATGTACCAACCGATGCGGGTGTTCTTCTACATCGGTACTTTCCTCAGCGTGCTGGGTCTGATTCCGATCCTGCGCTTCGTCTACTTCTATTTCGCAACCGGAGGCAGTGGACACGTGCAGTCGCTGATCCTCGGCGGCGTGTTGCTGATGATGGGCTTTATTGCCTACCTGGCCGGGCTGCTGGCGGATCTCATCTCCTTCAACCGGCAGTTGCTGGAGATGACGTTGGAAAGAGTGAGAAGGATGGAAATGGATCGGGATGAGGGATGACCAGGCGGAAGAGAAACAGAAGGCGAATTCTCTGTGTTACCTCGAATTTTCCGCGATGGGAGGGCGACAGTACGACACCGTTCGTCTTGAACTTGGCGCAGGATCTGCGATCTCTTGGCTGGCAGGTGGATGTCCTTGCACCACATGCTCCAAACGCTGCCACCCGGGAAATATTGGGAGGGGTAGGCGTTGAACGCTTCCACTATATCTATCCAGAACGTTGGGAAACCGTATGTTATATGGGCGGCGCAATGGCGGTATTTGTCAAGATAGATGTCGCCTTTTCGATCATGCGGCGCGACACTTTTCTTCGTTGTTACGTTCCGGATTCAATGCGACCGACCCAACGGGATCCCAATTCCGAGTCTGGCCTGACCACCGGGCTGGATTGGCGGCTTTTGCTTGCTCATAGACCTGCTTCCGGCATGCCAGAATGGTGCTGTCCTCTCCCCGGTGCCGCTGCGCTGGGGTGACGAACCGTATCTGGCTGTGGCGATGCTCATGGTTGTACCAATCCACGAACTGCCCCACCCATTTGCGGGCCGCCTCCAGTGATTCAAGGCCTTCGGATGGCCAGCGTGGGCAGTACTTCAACGTACGGAACAGCGATTCCGAATAGGGGTTGTCATTGCTTACCCTCGGCCGGCTGTGGGAGGGGATGATGCCCAGATCGTACAGTTTGCTCTGCATAGTCTGTGACTTCATCGGGCTGCCATTGTCAGCATGTAACACCAACGCTGAAGTGTCCTCAGGCTGATTCCAGCCTCTTTGCAAGCCTTCCGCTTGCGAGCGCCTGCGCTAGCCGCTTCATCGATCCAGGTGACCAGCTGCTGCCTTTGCGCGACCTCATCTGTCACATTCCCGCTGGTGGCAACCCAGTAGCCCCTCGCCCATAGATGCTGACCCCAATACCGCTTTCGCAGCAACTTGTACTCCGTTAGCAGCCGATGCGAACTCTTCCCTTTCAGGTACTGCACCGCCTTGGATACCGACAAATTTGGTGGGATCCCTATCAGCATGTGCACATGATCCCGGTTGATTGAACCCGCATAGATCACCATCTCCTTGCTGCGCGCTATCTCGCGCAGCAATTCCCGGCAACGCAGCCCGACATCTCCACCCAACACCTGATACCGGTACTTCGTAGTCCACACCAGGTGGTACTTGCACTCCCAGACCGTATGACTTCCACTTTTGTACGATTCCATACCCCGAGGTTATACCACCGGACCTATCCGCCGCCTAAAGGCGGGGGGGTTTACGGATCCCCTATCGGGGACTCTAAAATGTCCCCTTTTGATTTCGGGAGGGGTGGTGACAGAGGAGACCATTGCGATGACACAGAAGACGGTGGACCGGCTGGGGGTGGTTCAGCAGGTTGTCGACCGGCAGTTGCGGCAGAAAGAGGCGGCACGGCAGTTGGACTTGAGCGTGCGGCAGATCAAGCGCCTGGTGGTCCGATACCGGGCCGAGGGAGCGGCTGGACTGGTTTCCCGCCACCGGGGCAGGCGCCCCAACAACCAGATCGCCGATGCGCTCCGGCAGGAGATCCTCGACAAAGCATCCACGCCACCGTCGAGAAGGCCAAGACCATCCAACTCAACCGCAGGACCCACAGGCCTGCACCGGACCATCCCTGGAGATGAGGCGCCCCCTCGTCCCCTCATGACCCCGGACTCACCAAGGGGACATTTCAGCTTGGGAGAAAAGGGGACATTTTAGAATTGGGTTGAAAGGGCGCCGTTTCAATAACGGCGGCAAACTTGGCCTCGGCTGACCAATCATCCGTCTGTTTGCCACTTCCCGGTACCGGCATGCCCTTCTCCTTCGCCTGCTTGCGCCAGTTGTATAGCGTCGGTTCCGAGATGCCTTCCTCTCTTGCCACATCCGCTACGGACCGGTTGTTTGGCGGTAGCAGTTTCTTCAGCACGGATGCCTTACGTTCTTCTGAATAACGGGCCATTGGTTCCTCTTTTCCGCCCCCTGTTTGCTCTCTAATTTACCCCAACTCGGGGAGGCGACATGTATCCTGACACAGGGGGGACCCTTGCAAACGCCACTTTGAGTACGATAATAGGCTGCTGTCACACAAGGCGCCAATCGGACGATGGAGCAGTCCGCCAAAACCCCATCTTCCGGGCCAAGTGTCGAAATTACGGAGGCAGAATATTAATGTCTCTTTCGGTCGCATCGCAGTCCATTAGCTATCGCTCATATTGCAGTCCAAAAGGCAACCGCCGGTTAGGAAACGGTTGGCGGAAATACTTTTCCACAGCGAGTAGAACAGAAGCCCTTCGCAAGTCCCAAAAGATTGGGATGTTATAGATATTTCTTGAACGTACTCGCCGTCACCGCCACCGTAAGCGCGAAAAGCGTTGCAAACGGCAAGATGACGAAGGTCGGATGCAGACTGAACGGCAAGGCGAGATAGGTCGCCCAGGTCAGGACAACCAAGGGTAGTGCCGCCTTCTTCGCATAGTGATAAACAAAGGAACTCTCTCGACCGCCACCCCATCGACGCAGATCGCGCTGCACCAATCCATCGACGAGCGCGACCAGACTAAACAGCAGGAAGATCGGCATCGCCAGGGTCAAAATGGCAAGACGCACTGAGAACACCTGGGCCACCTGCATCACGGCCAGTACGTACTCTGCCATGGGTTTATAGACCTTATGCAGCGTCGCCCTGACGCCCTGTTCATACTTCCGCGGGGGCAGTGACACCCATTGGATGAAATCCACAAACCGCGTCACCTCGAAAAGGTAGTGGTAGGAATTATCGGCAAACCGTTTGGCGAATCGTGCTGGATCAGAGGTCACAACACTGCGACGAAAATCATTGTCGAGATAGCTGATCTCCGTGACCAGCATGGTACGGCTGTGATCGACCCCTTCATCCGGCCACCAAAGCACCATGCCTGCCCACTCCACGATGATCGAGAACAACAGCGAAAACAATAACCACAGGATGACCTTCGCGACAGCCGACAGGGTCTTCGAAAACAGCCCTTGCTGAACCACGCGGCGACGAGGATCTGCGACGGCCTCAGCCATCAGAGGCCTCCGTTTCTACCTCGGGCTCGCTGACGTCCGGCGCGGCTCCCCACCACGGTTCCTGCACGCGGTACCAGTGATCGTTGGTGATGTAGGTGCGCTCCATCGCATTGGTTATCTCGGTGAGTGTTTCAGGCATATCCGAGTCGGTTGCGGGCAATGGCATGCGAATCTTCCATAGCTGGCCACCTTCCAGGAGGGCAAAGGCCTGTCCCTTGGGTAGGGTTATCAACTCGGCCGGTGTAAGCAACGGGACTTCTGAAACACTGATTCGATCCTCGTTGCGGGAGCTGAAGTCGATCCCGGAACCCGGCTCCGAGGAATCGTTGACACCCGAGACACTCATCAGGGTGAACACCTCAACCTTGGGTAGCTGGTCGGTGAGCATCTCGGCCGTAGCCAGCTCTTTCACCCTTAGCAGGCTGTTGAAAACCGTGCCGATTCTGCCCTGTTTTCACCAGACGGAGGGGATCGACGGCCATTGTTGCGAGTTGAGTTGACCCAAGAGGCCCAATGCACTGGAAAATGCTGACCCCGGGCAGACCAACCCCTCGACACACTCTCGATCAACATGCCACCACCCCCAGATTGCGCATCCGAACCAGGTTGTAGGCGGTCATGGTCAGCACGAACCGGAAGTCCAGCTTCTCACGGCCAACAAAATGGCTCTTGCGCAGCCCACCGATGGTCTTCGCCCAGCCAAAGCATTCCTCGATACGCTTGCGGAAGCGTTGACTGGTTGCATAACCGGCGTGGTGGGTGGTGCGTCCATCGATGGCCGATGAACGGTTGCTCGTGTTCTGTGCAACGTGCGGCGTCACGTTGGCGCAACGCAGTGCGTCCACACAACCCTTGGTGTCGTAGTTTTTGTCCGCGCCCAGTGTCATGCGATGCGTGCCACCGAGCGCTTCGACCATATCGACAGCGGCTTCCCGCTCAGCGGTACCTGTCGCCTGGGTGACCTGGGCATCGACGACCAGACCGTTCCGGTTCTCGATTAGCAAATGTCCCAGATAAGCCAGCTTTGCCGCTGTGCCTTTGCTCTTCCTGAACAGCAGGGCATCCTTGTCCGTCTTCGACTCATGGGTATCCCGGCAGCGCTTCTCCCCATGGAAATCCACATCGGGGTTACGACCACCGCCACCGGGTGGACCGTCTTCATCCTTGGGTCGATAGCTCTTGAGCGAGGCCAGGGCCTCAATCATCGTTCCATCGACACTGAAGTGTTCTTTGGATAGGAGGTCTGCCTGTTTTGCTTGGCTCAGAACCTGCGCAAAGAAGCGGCGGGCGATATCCCCTTCCAGCAGGCGGTCGCGGTTCTTGGTGAAGGTCGAGTGATCCCACACACGGTCATCCATTGAGAAGCCGACGAACCAGCGAAACAAGAGGTTGTAATCGATCTGCTCCATCAACTGCCGCTCGCTGCGGATCGTGTAGAACGCCATCAGCAACTGCGCACGCAGCAGTTTCTCCGGAGGGATCGAATCGCGGCCATACTCCGAGTACAGCGCATTGAAGTCCGTATCCAGTTTCCGCAATGCGGTATCGACCATCGTGCGTATCGGACGCAAGGGGTGATCCTTCGGCACCCGGGGTTCCGGGCTGACCGTGCTGAACAGGGCATCTTGTTGAATATCCGGGCCACGCATCGTACTGCTCGTCCTTCTTCCTTCCTTACCGGTATCTTCCACTTCAGGCGGCGAATTTCAACAGCCTGTTAGCATGATCATCGTATTGAAGTTACCGGCCACCTGTCCGGCTTTCGCCCGGTTGCCGATACGCGCCTCCACATCCGACCAGGTCTGGGTATAGGCCGTGACCTGAAACCCGGCACCGCCAGCCTTGTTCAACAACGGGATGAACTCGTCGCCGATCAGTTCGTTGAACTCATCGGCGTGCATGGAAATCATTGGCGGCTGGCTCATGGAGGCACCTGGCACACCGTGCTTGTAGATGTACCCGGCTACCGACACCAGGTCGGCGAACATGGAATTGCCCACCGCACTGGCCACCGTGGTATCGGTCAGGGCATCCAGCCCCACATACACGATACCCTTACGCCGGATCACGTCCATCCACTCGAAGATGGGTCGCGTGTCCTGCTCGTCCAGGTAATCCGGCGAGATCAGTTCGGCGATATTGCCCGTGGTCAGCTTCTCCATCAGCGGGCCGACGGAGCTGACGATCTTGTCGAAGTAGGTCTTGTCGTACTTGAAGGCAGACACCAGTCCATCGAGAACCGGATCGTAGAGGTCCTGTGTCTGAAGGTGCCGCATCAGCGCAATAGCTTCTTTACTGCGACCCCGCTGGGCCGCCGGCAGGTTACGTTCCGAGATCTTGCTCGACAGTTCCTCGACCTGTTCCTTCCAGTCCTCGGCGCCGTATGCATCCAGATGCGCCTCGGCATACTCGGTGAACAGGGGCTCTATATCGTTGATATAGCGCCGGACCTGCTGATAGTCCGGACGGCGGTTCAGTGCCACCAGTGCGCGGGCAATGATGTTGACGAATCGCCAGGCAAATTCCTTGAGGGCGGCCGAGTTGCCTTCGCTGGGCAACTGGTTGGCGATGCGGGTAGCAACCTCAGTGATGCGCGAGAAGTTACCAATGGCGTTGTAGCGAGCCGAGACCTGCGGGAATCCCAGATGGAACATGTAGAAGTCCTTGGTTCGTCCGGCCCGTTTGGCTTCGGCATACACACGCCGCAACAGACCCGCGTCCCCCTTGGGATCAAAGACGATGACCACGTCCCCGCGCCGGATGTCCTGGGTGATGAGGATCTCGGCCAGCCGGGTCTTGCCAACCCGGGTAGTCCCCAGCACCAGGGTGTGACCCACCCGCTCACCGAGATCCATCCACACGTCCTGTTCGTCCGGCTCCACCGCATGCAGGGCCGGCTTGCCCCCGACGGTCGGCAGGGGCGCCAGCGGATTCCACCAGGCGCGAATCCGGAGCACACGCGCCAACAGGCTCAGGAGCGGAATCGATTCCCAGGCGACCTCCTTGCAACGTGCCCAGTGATAGAGGATCCCGGGCTGGACGTAGCGCTGGACCTCCGGGCGGATGGTGTCGCGCAGGCGCTGGGTGTGTTTCTAGGTCCAGCGAAAGCCCCGGCCCAGAAACAGCTGGCGGCGGCTGAGGGGAATCTGACTCGATTGCAGCCGGTAGTTCGGCAAGCGGCGCATGTTGCGCTGATAGCGCAGCACCCGCCAACCCTGGCGGCCGCGGATCAGCCCGATCAGACCCAGTACCCCGCCGGCAGCGTAGGCGATGCCCGGCGGCATCATCAGTGCCCAGGGCGCCATGATCGCGATGGCGGCCGTCGCGAAGGCGACGAGTGCAGACCACAGCTCGACCGGAGGCCGCAGCAGGGCCTCGATGGGATGGGCGCTCACTGCTCGATCCCGTGTGCCGAGATCAACACCGGATAATGGGAGATCCCCAGGGCCTTTGCGATGTCGCTGCCGAATGCAGGCAGGATGGATAGCCCGTCCGCCAGTTCGGCGATCGATCGCAGATCGTCAAGGGTATCGGCCTGCACCAGCATCCCCACCGCACCAATCGCCTCGAGCCCGTCACGGTGGACCTGTAGTCACTGGCGTGACTGGCGATCCGAACCGATCAGGAAGAATGGACGGATGAAGGGTCGATCCTGTTTTCCCGCCTGCACCCGCCCTGGCGTCAGGCCCGGTGAACGGATGGGCAACCAGCGCTTCGGATCGGCCGCTCCGAGCATAGGTATCGGTGACGCTGACCCAGGTCGAGAGGAAGCATCGGGGGACTCGAACACCTCGAGATAGGGCGCGATAGGCTGTGTCTGACCGCTGTCGTAGATGACCGTCAGCTCGGCTCGTACCAGGCCGGGCACAAGCAGAACAGCCCCCATCAGGCCTCGCAACATGGGATAAGGCCGCTTCATGAGCCCTTACCCGGCACCGGCGATGCGTTGCCATCGGGAGGCGACCCGATGACGGTACTGCTCGGCTCGCTGTGGATTGGTCGGTGCGTGGTAGCACCCCACGCTGGCCCACCAATCCTGCCGGGCGCGGAAACATGTTTCCAGAATCGCCGCACCAGCGCGCAGGTTATGGTAGGGGTCGAGTGCCTGCCATGGGGTGCCGAGCCGGTCCTTGTGGTAACGCCAATTCACCCGCATCAAGCCGATGTCGATGGAACGCCTGCCGGAGTGGATCCACTTCATCAGCGCCTGCCACGCGGCCTGACGAGAATCGAAGAAATAGCCTCGGCCGCCCACATTCAGGGTCCAGGGCCAAGGTCGTCCGATCCCCGAACGGCCACTCTCGGTCAGGGCAACAGCATAGAGCACCATGGAAGGAATGCCATGTTCCGCAGCCACCGCGCTATACCCCGCTGGCGCGGTCTCGGCACTCCAGCCGGCGCGAAATGGGATCAGGCCACAGATAGCAATCAGCCAGAGACTCTGCGTGAGATACCGGACCATGGTCACAGATCCGATGCCCGAATCGGGGACAGATTGTCACCCCGACGACGCAGGACGTAGGGCGCCTTGCCCTCTCCCTTGGTCAGTTTCTCCAACGCGCCCGCATCGTGATTGAGGGTGATCCGTCGGCTGCGAACCCATTTGGGATCGATCTCGTGAGTCGAGGCCCAGTCGCGGACCGCCGCATCGTCGCCCGGTTCGATCCCGCTCAGGTAGATATCGATCCCGGCGATTTCGTCGATTCTGTTCAAGAGCTTGCCGAGCAACAGATCGCAGGATGGACAATCGGGACGGGAGAAGAACAGCACACAGTCTGTCACCTGAAGCACATCCTTTCGCTCGGTCTTCCGAGGCAGCCGATCGACATAGATCAACCGCTCATTAGGGAAGAGTCGTTTGCCCGCCGCGTCGTAGGCACGCTGAAACGCAAGAATGCGATCGACGTCCTCGCGCATAGCGCGCGCCCAGCGCTCGGCATATTTGCGACGTTCCACCTCGTCGCGAGCATGGATGCCAAGTACCTCGATGGGCGAGATGGTGGGCGGGCTGATGCTGCCGCGTATCCCCCGCATCAGCGTCTTGTAACGGCGCCATTCCTGCTCCGACAATCCCCAGGCGTTGGCACGTTCCCGATCCGTTGCCGTGAGCGGGGTCGTGTCCGGTGACGAAAGACTCTGCCTGGTCTCTTCGATCTGGGTGTGCGATGTATCGGCCACCACCAGACTGGACGATGTCACAAGTACCATCGCAAGGGTGATTTCCCTCCATCGGCTATTCATCCAGGCATCCCCCCCTCACAGTCACCAACATGCTCGGAACGAGGCACCGTCAGATCCCGGTAGATCGGCTCATGGGTAGGGCACATGGGTTCTGTACGGGGTGCCATTGGATTGGCTGGGGAGATGCTGACCGCGTCCTCTCTGTCGGTCTGTGCGGCATCCGCCTGCCTGGTCGATCCCTTCGTACTGGACTGCATCGACCCCAAGGTCAATCCCCCAAAGAACAGCAAGATGGCGAGAACGATTTCCATGGAATCTACCTCTGCAGCGTTACGGAATGGACCTGGCCGGCCGGCCCGCGGAATGCGACTCTGCCTTCCTGTCGATCGATACGGGTGACCAACCAGTCGGCCCGTCGATCACCCTGTTTCAGGAAGGCGACACGCCCTGCCTGGGAGATGGCGACATAGGTCGTGTCGTCCCAGACATCGATGGCATCGACTCGGAAAGGTGGTGCTTTGGCCGGACGGGGTTTGGGTTTCGCAGTCGCTTTGCGTTTTCTCACCTTGAGTGCGCGGGCGTGCTTGGCGAGGACATCCAGCTTCGTCGTGGCCTCGCGGATATGCCGGGCCAACATGCGGTTGTTTTCATTCAGCTTGGCAACCGACGTCTCGATCGCCCGAAGGGAACCACCCATGACCGAGAGGCGATGTTTCAGCTCGGAGCCCTGACTGGCTTGTGATTCGAATCCGTGCTCGATGCGGTTGGTAAGGGCATCGAGTCGCCGATCGATCCGGCGGTACGGTTCATCATCGGATGTCGTCTCGAAACCCCTTACCACGGTGGCCGGCAATACCGGTACCTTGGTCTGTTTTGTCTTGGTTACGTTGGAATCGACCTCGCTCTGATCCAGGATCAGCCAGGTTGCTCCGATCGCGACGATACTGATGACGACAGCCACCAGCACGGATTTGTAGGGCAGCCGGCGGGATGGCGAGGTGAACTCGAACTCTTCCAGCTCATCCACCAGAACGGTATCCTTCGCCGAATCCGATCGTTCCGCCTGGTTCTCAGTGCTCATCCTTCGCACCTCCCTCATCGAGAACCGTTCGGAGTTCCCGGCCAGAGACGTCTGTGCCGGCACAACGCTCGAAGGTGAACAGCCGATGAACGGGGTCCTGCACCAGAATGAAAGCCGGTCCGGCCAGGGTCTGTAGTGCCTCGCGCAGCGCGATCGGCCCCAAGCTGCGATGAACCGCGGGAAGCGGCAATGCGAACAATGCCATCGTCTCCGAACTCACCCTTTCAGGATCAGCCACCCGGTACCCGCTGCGTTGCAACAGATACCGCACTGCCTCACCGACGGTCTGAATGCGCTCGGGGAAGCGGAGGGTCACCGTGGTCGACAGCAACTCAGCCTGTGCCGGCGTCGGCGCGGTGGTCGTGGTGGAATAGCGACCGACCTGGATCTCCTTCGCCTGAAGGCTCGTACCGCCAATGACGAGTAACCCGGCCACGCAGACGGCAACCGGCGTGATCGGGTGTTTGGGGTAAAATCTGCGACGTTTCATGATGTGCCTGGCCTCAGTGAATCGATGCAACCTGGCCGGCATCATGAAAGGGTATCCGTCAGCGGAGAATGGAAAACTCTTCTGGGACTGTGCGGTGTTTTTGGAAAGGAGTTGCCGAAACCCTGGTCGATGGTGACCCGGGATCGATCTCAGGACCCTTTACGATATTCCCCGATGTTCCCGGACATTGAGCGCTTTCCATCGAAGCTGGGGATGTTGGCGGATGCGCTCCGCCAGATCACTGTCATCGGTCAGCAGCTCCGGAACGATCTCGCCACGCTCCAGGACCCGTTCCAGGAATTCGCGCTCGTGCGCCTCGAACGGCAGCACCATGGCCAGTCGCTCCCGGCATTCATCGACCAGCCGATCCATCCAGGTACTCAATCCCTTCCGCCCGGGCATGGCATCCTCACCCAAGACGGGGAGCAACTGTTGTTGCAGCTCCCGACAATCACACCGGATGTCGGCCGGAGAGGCAGAGCGCCAATCCTTGCGGTTACATGCGCCTTAGACAACGAATGCCAACCTCAGCTTGTCACGATCGAGATCGCTCTCTCCCAGTAACGCATGCGCATCGAACAGGTCCCGGCTGGCCTGTCTCGACAGGAGCGCCACAAGCTTGCCGGCAGCGAGTTCATGGAGATCGAGGATCGGTATGTCCTTCGCCTGGAATGTACCAATGGGGCGTGAGTCGCGTCGTTGAGCGGGCCATAGCGGCACCCTCAAGGTGAAGACCACGTCGATCTCCAGATTGGCATTTCTCCCCAGGGCACTGGTGTAGCCGAGCCGCCACTTTCCCCCAGCATGGGCTTCCGGCTGCCGGCGGATACCAAACCCCTCCCGACCGCACACCGCCGTGATGGCCTGTTCGATCTGCTTTCGCTCAGCCTGCATACCCGCACGATCGACCGCCCTCACATAGTTCAGGTCGATGTCCACCGACAATCGGGGAAGATCGAAGATGAAGAGGTTGAGCGCCGTCCCGCCTTTCAGGACGACCCGATCCTTGAGGTAAGGGTGTCGTTGGAAGGCGTTCAGCAGATCGATCAGGCGGATCACCTTGTCCAGGGTCTCCGGTGGAAAACCGGTGGCGGCTGCCTCGGACTGGAGTTCCTGCAGTGTGAGGTTCACGCGACCTCCTCCCAGGCCCGTTCGAGAACGGCTGAGGGTACGATCAGGTTCCAGGAGGCCATCAGCTTCCCGGGTTCCCGACGACTACGCTCCAGGTAACAGGGCTGTTTGGGGACATGCTTGTGCAACCTGTCCAGATGCGCCTCCTCCACCATAAGGGCATCGCGATGCTGCTCCAGAAAGAACCCCACCTTGGCCGCGGTCGTCGCACTCTTCAGTAACAGTGCATACTGAACCACCTGTTCCAGATCGAAATACTCTACCCCCTCCAGCGACCGCCAGACTTCCTCCCATCCTCCACCCAGATCGGGCCGGGCCAGCACACCCACCAGTGTCCGCTCCAGGCTGGTGACGCGAACTTGTCCACCGCCATGGCTCCGGGTCTCGACGCCGAAGTCTTCGGCCTGCTGTTCCAGCAGGACCTTGGGAAAGGGCGTGGCGATGAACTCATGGACCTGGAAGCTGAAAGGCTGACGCGCCCGCCGGCTGAGATAGGGGAACCGGCGATGAACAGAATAGGCCTTGCCGTGGAACTGCAAGGCACCGTGATAGGCCAGTACGGCATCATCAGTGAGATGGCACGCCACCAAGTAGGGATCCACCGGATAGTCCTCAGGACGGAAACCACGGGGAACCACGGCATAAAGTCCCCGCCGGATGCGTAGCAGGTGCCCCGCCTTGACGTGGTAGGCCAGTAAGGCCTCGCGGGTCTTCTTGCTGCCGGTCCCCGTTTCTGTCAGGAAAGCAGCGAATTCCTCATGTCGGAAAACAGGGTGCTTGGCGAAAAAGTCCTGGGTCTTCATAGTCAATAATTGACATTACTTTGAGTTACCCCTAAATATATTAGGTGTTGATAACATTATCGTCAAGTTAGAGGCCGACCAATATTCAAACATAACAACCTACACCCCACAGTAGACCGCCACGATCTGAGGGCGCTCGTGGCCCAGTTCATGGCTGATCACCAGGCGGGCCTGCCGGTCGATCTCCCGCTGCTCGGGTGTAAGCGACTTCACCGGGGGGCCGCCGGCCGCTGGGGCGGCCCACCCGGTCAGTTCCTCGTAACGAGCCTGGGCGTAGGCGTGGCGCAGGCCGTGCATCCGGGACAACCCGGCTCGTCCGGTCTCCGCCTCGTAGCGCCGCAGCTGCTGGCGGTAGTTCTTGGCGCTTGGGATCAGTGAGCCCTTGCCGGCGAGCTGGCGCGCCCGGTCCAGGGTCGCACGCTGGGCGTCGGTCCGGACTGGAATGGCACGCGCCTTACCGCCCTTGGTCCAGCTCTCCTTGAGGACGATCTGATCGCCCCGGTCCGCATAGGAGGGCATGAACTTGATCGCTTCCTCGCGGCGCAGACCGAAGGCTCGCTGCAGTTCCAGGCTCATCCGCACATGCGCGTCGCGAATCTCTGCCAGCGCCTCTGCTCCCAGACTCCGGGCCTTGGAGGCATTGGTGACGAACTGCCGGTTAGGGATCCCGTAGTAGTCATTCGAGCGGGCCACGACGTTCTGCCGCCCGACCTTCTGTGCCCACCAGCGCAGTACCGCAAGTCGGTTCTTCATCGCGCCGGCCGACAGTCCCTTGTCTTTCCAGAACTGGGCCAAGGCCTCGACGTGCTTGGGCTTGAGTGACTGCACGCCCATGTGCCGATATCCCAGGTCGTGGAGCTGGTTGGCGATCTGGGTCAACAGCCGCTCGCGGTCCCGCTGGGTGGTGAAACTGCCATCCCGGTTGCGACGGCAGATCTGTTTGAGTTGGTAGTTCAGATCTTTCAAAGTGTGTTCTCTCCGGTAAGTGTTTCTGACCCAACCGGTGGCCGTAGCCAGTCGGTCCCGCGCAAGCGGTGCGGTCATGGGACACTACGCCCAGTTCGACCTGAAATTGCCTGGTCCAGGCAACGCCGGTTCTCCCCGTGGGGAATGGTCCGGCGTGGACCAACATGCCCTGTGCGGGCGAGCTTCACTGATGGCTATCACCTCCTTTTCGAATGAGCGGAACAGGTCCGCGGTTGATGGAATGTGAACCTGAGGACACCGCGTTTCGCGGCCCTTGGGGTTCTTTGCTTGAGGCAGGCCGGTGCCTGCAGGAATGAACCGATCGATTGCTTCGGTCCGGGTTTCGAGAAAAGACCCTCGGCTTTCGCCGCAGCGTATCGAAGGGTCCGGTTACGCTCTGTTGCCACTGATCCGCAGTGGCCACGGTTGAAATCGTTCGAGGGCGGCAGTATCGGGCTCCATCACTGCCCTGGCACGTGAAAACGCTGCCGACATTGCGCGCTGTTTCAGGGGGTTGCCGCCCTCGTCACTACCCCGCTGCGCTCGCCAGTGACGAGGGCGCCTTCGGTTCAGGCACGCCACGCGCCAAGCATCCGCCTGTCACAGGGCCTGCTACTGAGGCCATCGCTTTCTTCGGGCATGCTGCCTGCCCACCGGGGTCCACAGGCGCCGCTGGACGCGGCTCCGCCCTTGGCACGCGAGAGATCGAGGCTCGCATTGCCGTGGCGGACAGGGCCTGTGGACTCAGTGGACAGCCGCGCTATTATTTTACCGTACGTGATCTTTTTACTCAGTTCCCTACGGACCTGAAGCTTTTTATCACGTACGATAAATATTTGTCGCCACAGGCAATGGCGCAGACTATTATTTTACCGTACGGTATATTTTGGATGCCTCCCATGCCCAGTAAAACCATCGACTACACCCCCATTCAGACCACCGAGGAGCTCGGCCGCCTGGTTCGCGCCCACCGTAAGCAGCGTGGTCTGACACTGGAGACGATCTCCGGGCTGGGCAATCTGAGTACGCGCTTCCTCTCCGAGTTCGAACGGGGCAAGGAAACCGCCGAGATCGGCAAGGTGCTGAAGGCCCTGCGCACCTTGGGCCTGGAGGTCGTCGTTCGACCTCGTGGTCAGACTCCAGGCGGGAAACCGTCCGATGACAAGGATGCATCGACGCCATGAACCGCCCGGATGAACTCAACGTCTGGTATGAGCACCAACGGGTCGGCACCCTGTGGCGCACTCCCGTTGGCGTCATGGGGTTCGGTTACGATGCTGAGTGGATCGAGACCGGTTATGCGATCTCTCAGAGCCTGCCGCTGAACGACCGCGAGTTCCCGCCCGAGGCGGCAACAGCCCATCGCTTCTTCGCCAACCTGCTGCCTGAAGGTGGCGTGCGCGAACAGATCGTCCGCGACCTGAAGCTGCCCGACAGCGATTTCGAATTGCTGCGCGCCATCGGGGGCGAGTGTGCCGGCGCGCTGTCGATCCTGCCTTTGGGCCAAGATCCATCTCGGGAACGGCACTACCACCCCTTGAGCGACGAGGAGCTGGCGCGGTTGGCCGCCCGGCGCGGCCGCATCTATACCGCTGGTGCGGAAGAGGAACGACCACGGTTGTCATTGGCCGGCGCCCAGAACAAGTGCCCGGTGCTGCTGCGTGATGGCCGCTATTGGCTGCCCCAGGGCGAGGCCCCCTCCAGCCATATCCTGAAGTTCGAACTGGCCGACTACCGTCATGTACCCGCCTACGAGGCCTTCACCATGCAGCTTGCCGCCGCCGTCGGCCTGCCGGCAGTGGCGATCCATCTGCGCAATATCGATGGAAAGCGTTTTGCGGAAATCGGTCGCTACGACCGTATCGCCGACGAACAAGGCGAGATACGACGCCTGCATCAGGAGGACTTCTGCCAGGCGCTGGGCTACGGGCACGAGCACAAGTACCAGGAGTACGGTGGACCCACTTTTGCCCAGTGTTACCACCTGGTGCAGGCGGTCTCGGCCGAGCCCGCCCTCGATATCCAGCACCTGCTTCGCTGGCAGATCTTCAACGTGCTCGCCGGAAATTCCGACGGCCATGCCAAAAATCTCGCCCTGCTCTATTCCCCGGAAGGCGGCATCCGGCTGGCGCCTTTCTATGACCTGGTATGCACCCGAGCCATCGAGCGCATCGACGAACGCCTGGCCTTCGATATTGGAGGTGAACGCAAACCCAGCCTGGTGACGCGAGCACATTGGGAGGCACTGGCCCACGCCTGTGACATACGGCCAAGGTTTCTGTTGGAACTGTTGGACGAGATGGCGGGCCGTCTGCAGGAACAACTGGTCCCAGTGCGTGAGACCTTCGAGGAACAGGTCGGTGAATATCCCGCGTTGCAGCGCATCGAGCAGGTGATCTGCACGCAGCTCCAGCGCAGCATCCGACCCTGACGCCGGACGCGGAATCGATGGCTTTTCTACCCGTCATTGAAACGGGAAGACCCCCTGACCCACCGAAGAACTGGCGTTCATCGATGGGCCACGAGGCAATAGGGGATGAGGAAGACTCCTGTTTCAATCCTCATTCGGCAATAGAATGGTGATCACGGACTCTCCCTCATCACCCAGGCCGACGATCAACTTGAGCGTGACCGTCTGCGCCTCTGTCGACTGTCCGTCCCGAGGCACCCGATCGAGCTGGAACAGCACCTGATCGGCTGAGCCACGGCCCGTACGGACGGCAAGGGAGGCCATGTAGAGCACGTCCCACAACCGCCCCAGCTGATCTTGATAGACCTGCTGACCACTGTTCTCCTCGGTCCAGGCCACACAATCGGCCCAGGCGGCAGCGGTCAGGACCACCGGCCACTTGAAGCCGACCTCCCTGGCCATGGCACCTGCCTCGACCAGCACGCCCTCCTCTATAGCCTGAGCGCGGGTATAGGTCGCAATGACAGGACCGAAAAAGAGTACGGTCGGCGATTCTTTCGATGAGTTGGACATAAGTTTTCTCCTGTGGATCGATGCCGATGCACACCCCCTTCCCCACCGGGGGAGAGAGGTTTCCCCGGCAGGGTTTGTAAAAAGTTGTGGATCTCAGAGCAATCCACGTTGTGCGAACGAGACGCTTTCGCCGGCCGCGACCACGAAGTGGTCCAGAACGCGCACGTCGATTAGCGCCAACGCCTCCTTGAGCCGCCGGGTGATCGCCTCGTCCGCATGACTGGGCTCAGCAACCCCCGAAGGGTGGTTATGGAAAAAGACCATCGCAGCGGCATTCACCTCCAGGGCCTGTTGCGCCACGACCCTCGGATGGATCGAGGCGCCATCGATGGTGCCCTGAAACAACTCACGCATAGCGATGATCCGGTGCCGGTTGTCGAGAAACAGACAACCGAAGACCTCATTGCGGTGCTCCGCCAAGCGCAGGTGCAGATAGTTCCGCGTCGCCTCCGGGCTGTTAAGGGCTCTGCCCGCCCGGTGCTTGATGGCCAACACCTTCACCGCCAACGCAATGAGCGATTGCTTCTCCACTTCGTTCAGATCGGATGGCCTCAAACAGGCCAACCGGTCCTCCACCTCGTTCCCTACAGATGGCTCTGTATTCTTCATAACTGATCTCCTCGAAATGACGGGGAGACCAATCCCCCGGGGGCTGATCCCCCGATGGGTTGGAAGGTGGCCGGGCAACGAGATGCCCGGCCGATGGTTGAGTTACGCCGCGTCTTCCTGTGCGGTATATGTCAAGTCCCGCATGGTTATAAACCTTCTTTACAAAAATCTCAGGGCGTTTTTGTTGCCATTGCTTGAGCGCCTGAATGGGCGTGACATGGCCCAAGGCACGCTGGGGGATGTGATGGTTGTAGACCTCCCGGTAGTTGAGGAGGGTTTGTTTGAGATCCTTGGATGAGTCAAATCGGGTGGTCTGCAGAATCTCGGCGATACGCCCGTTGAATCGCTCGACCATGCCGTTGGTCTGCGGCCTTCTGGGCTTGATGAGGCGGTGCTCAATACCGTGGGCCTGGCAGAGGACATCAAAGGGATGAGTGCCCGTGGGTTTGCGTTCTCCAGCGGCCGAGAACCGGTCCGTGAAGGCCTTGTCGTTGTCGGTGAGGATCTTCTGGATCTTGAAGGGGGCGGCCTGGATGAGCTTGTTCAGAAAGGCGCGCGCGGAGCGGGCCGACTTGTCCTTGCGGATCTCCAGGTAGACCCACCGTGTCGCCCGGTCGATGGCGACAAACAGATAGCTCCGGGCGCTTTCGCCGGCCATCTGAGGCAAATACTTGATGTCCACATGCACAAAGCCCGGCTCGTAGTCCTTGAACGACTTGTAGGGCTTGTCAGAAGCCGCCTCGCCCTCCTGCTCGCGCAGCATCGCTTTCAGGTTGTTTACGCCGTGTCGCCGCAGGCAGCGGTCCAGCGCAGAGCGGCTCAGATTGGGGTTGAGGAACTCCCAGGCCACCACCAGCAGGTCATCGAGGGGCAACAGCAGCAGTTCACGAACCGCCACAACAACCGCTTCCTGCGCCTCGGTCAGGGTGGTATTCAACCGATGCGGACGATGCGAGCCATCATGCACCTGATCACGACGCCGCCACTTGGCAACGGTCGCCTTGGTGACGCCGAACCGTCTGGCGAGCGCCGCATTGCTCACGCTCGGTGGCGCCGCCTGGATCTCGGCGCGAATCTTAGGGGTGGTTCTGGCGTTGGCGTGGATGGTTGCAGCCATGGTCTCTATACTGCCTCCTCACAGGAAAGGAACACATCGATCAGCTCTCGAGCCAAGAATAACCGTTCCCGGCTTCGAGGGATATGATCACACGGGACCTGACAGGTATAGAACGGCTGTCCGTCAACCTTGGCCCACGCAACACGCAGGAGGCGGGACTTCAGGCTGACGCCTGTCTCACCGGCACGGTCACCGTTCTTGAAGGTGAAACATTCGGCATACAGATCACTGAGTGTGAAGCCGATCAGCACCTTCGAGTTGCCCTCGACGGCCGACTGAAGCTTGCGCACGACTTCCTGTGCCTGCTTGCCGGACACACGACACTCGAAATGCGTGTACTGGGCATTGTCTGCACTGCCCCGAAGAGCGGCGATGGTGATGCTCAGGAAGGGCTTGCCCTCCTTGGGCGTCACCTCCCGGATCCGATTGAGATAACCGATACCCAGGGTGTGGAGATCGAAATACTTCGTGGTTTCCTTGCTTGACATAACGCTTTCTCCTTAAGGATTGAACATCCGGAGCAAGCGCACCCCTGACGGGATGACTTGCCCGGCAGGGTGAATGGATGGGAGGTAGTTCCCATCCCTTTGAAGAAGGACCGACAACAAGGACGCATGCCCTTGCCGTTGTGCACCGGTTGCACGGCCCGACGGTGCCTCGATTGCCACTGAACCGCAGTGGCCACGGATGAAACTGTTCCGGCAAGTCTGTTCAGGCCGCATCGGAGGCCTCGCAGACATAACGCAGGTACTTGAGCATGCCACGCGCATTGGCAAAGGCCGGGTGTTCTGCGATCGCCTGGTGGGGAAACCAGTTGCTGATGTGTTCGGCCAGCGCCACCGTCCCGCCTCCGACGAACAGGATACGGTCCAACTCCACCCCCAGACCGAGTTGCCGGCGGGTCTCGTCCCGGATCCGTTCGACGACCTGCCGCTTGGCCGATTCGACCAGGGCGCCCACGTCGTAGTCTTTGCCATGCAGCCGCACGACCTTGAACTCCATGGCATGGGCTGTGAACTGCTCACCCAGGGACTCCAGATCAAAACGCTCCTGAATCCCATTGGCCACGATCTGCTTCACGTCCAGCATCCCGCATTGCAGGAAGCCAGAGGATCCATGGAGAATGCCCTGGCCCTTCACCACCACGTAATCGGTAGTACGCCCACCGATATCGACGATGGCGACGGGCACCGACAGGCGCGATTCATCGAGCAGGGCCTCGCCGTTCTGTTCGACGATCACGCTGTCATACCAGGCCGCGAGTGCCTCGGGAATCACCTCATGGAATGCGATACCGGCGGGCAGTTGGTCGCCGATAGGGGTCACCGGCAATTTGAGGCTGTTGCGTTTCTGCTCGATGGGTTTGCGGCGTTGTTTGCCGTTCTTACGATAGAACGTACTGACGGGAAGGCCCGAGACGGCATGCACCGAATGACCGGGAAGGCCACCTTTCTGGAGTGCATGTTGCACGATCGCACGATTCAGGCCTGAGGCAGGATAGCCTTCGAAGTGGGTCGGTGCCCCATCAACGTCTCCCACCGAATAGCGGATCTCTTCGGTCTCGTATTCGAAGATACGCCGCTGTCCCTGATGCACCCAGGTGACAGCCGCAGCACCCACCCGAGCTCGTGATGGAATCGCCACCATGCGACCATCGGCCAGGGCGACCTTGGTGTAGGCATAGCCATCATCGAGTCCGATGGGCACAGGGGTAATGGATGAAGTGTCTGTCACATTGAGTTCCTCTGGTTGGTTCTGCATCTGGTGCCTTTCAGCCAATCACCTTGCATAAAGCGGCGAAGGGTTTGTCGGCATGATTTACCTTCGGCGGCTGGCGCGACACCGAAGGCCCGTCATCTGCTGTCGCCAATCCCTTGGATTCCACCGGATCGCGTGTAAACGCGTTCACCGGTGGGGGCACGGAAACAACCGACAAGCCCTTGAGTACCTGGCATTCATTTCGGAACCCCTGTACCAATAGGCCGCGTAACCACTCCTGGCGCCGCTTGACCGGCATCTGCCCCAATCGGTTCAGGAGGATGGATTCCAGCGCCACACGGCGATCGAGTTGAATAGTGACCCGGTGTCCAGGTTGCGCCTTCGCCATCACAGGCATCCCGTTAGGTTCCAATGCCCCAAGGTTAGGTTGGTGATACGCCAACCTGCCAGCAGAAACCCCATACATCAGGCGTCGTCGTTTCCCGTGGCATTGGCATCACCTTCTGCGGATGGCGGCGCAGGATGTAAGGCCAAGTGATCGGCAAAGCCGGAGGATCGTCTACGCTGTTGAGGCGCCATGGGCGCCCGCCGCTCGCCCGACAGGACCTCATCTGGAAGTTCTCCCATCGATCGCTTTGCATCACAGGCCCTGCGGCCGTTGCTCCTGAACTCGGCGCGATCGATGCGCAGAAAGCGATAGCCCTGCGGCAGGCTGAACAGGCCGCGTATCTCATGTGACCCCTGACGAATGAACTCGACAGAGGCACGGTGGGCCAGGACTCCGACGTGATGCGCGGTCAGCGCGGTACGAACCAGGGCATCGTAGTTCGCCAGGAGATGGGCGGCCCGGTAGGCATAGGGATTGGCGAATCGAAGCGGCGTTCTGAACGGCCGTTCGGATGTGGCAACCGACACCTCGATGGCATCCATCGGCATCAGCCTTTCATCCAATACCTGCTGGATGGATCGTAGCCGCTGACCTTTCGACTCGAGCGCCTCATGGATCTTGATCAGCCACCAGTCTGCATAGGGGTCATCGTCACGTGCGGCCTGCCAGATCACGCGTAACCGATCCGCGAAGATGGTGAGACCGAAGATCTGCGGTTTTCCCGGGGAACCACGTCGCCCACTCACCAGCCGCCGGGCCTGAAGCGTCTGTAGCGTCAACCACACCCGCCCACGCAACGGGCCTGGGTCGCCGGACTCGGTGGTGCTCTTGTTCCGCTGCTGATCATTCGAGTTGGAAACGGGATGGTTCACTCACTTGGCCCCTCATCACTTCGATGGGACGCTATGAGCGCATGTGGACCTTCCGGGAACAATGGCTAATGCTGACAATGAATGTGCCGATTAGTCACCGTGTTCGAATTTCGACAGGTGTTTCCACTGGAAACACCCATGGGCTGAATTACCGGTGCTCAGAATCCGACAGGGTTCTGTGGCTTGCAGGCATCCCCAGCAACTTGCGCATATCTGCCAGCCGTTTCTGGGCATTGGCCATGCGCTTTTCGCGTTCGGCCTCGGTCTCCTTGGGAGGCGTGGCCGACGTCTGCGCCGCCGCACGTTGCCGACCGAGCTCCCGTGACTGGCGCGCCTCAAAGACCTTGATACCAAGATTGGGGTTGAACTCCCCTGAGCGTGCAAGCTTACACAACCGGGCCATAAAGCGGATTTCATCGTACACCGGCTTCATACCCCTGAGTTCTGCCTGGAAGCGGCCTTCCAGTTCGTCGAGAACCGGTTGTCTCAATGCGGGTGGCACGCGATCGAGATAGCGATCGGCCATCTCGCGCTGGTTGTCGCTTAGACGCCGGGGGTACGCCAGCGGTCTGCCCGCCTCACCGACCCCCTTGAATCCTGAAGGCGCTTGCGTAGAGGTAGTTGTAGTTTTTTTGGCTCTTCCCCTGATCGAGTGGGTAGTTTAGCGTAGGGGAGCATGAGAGACGTTGATCTATACACCCAGATACTGGGTATCCAGGCACCTTGGCAGGTCACCGATGTGGAGGTGGAT
>JAKRWE010000269.1 GCA_024712425.1 Chromatiales bacterium | reverse complement strand
CCATGGTTTCCGCAACAAGGGGCGCTTTGCCAATGCCATCTACTTCCACCTTGGTGGACTCGATCTATACCCGGAGGGTATCTGCCGGTGAATGTTACCCACCTGATTTGGTGAAGAGCCGCTTTTTCTTTTCCGACCTTGGCGTCCTTTGCGTCCTTTGCGGTTATTCCTGATCTCAAATAATCGGGTCGTGCACGGTCACCAGCTTGGTGCCGTCCGGGAAGGTCGCCTCGACCTGGACGTCGTGGATCATCTCAGGCACGCCCTCCATCACATCGTCACGACTCAGCAAGGTGCGCCCATGGTCCATCAGTTCGGCCACGCTACGGGCCTCGCGCGCGCCCTCCATGGTCTCGGCACTGATCAGTGCCACCGCCTCGGGATAGTTCAGTTTCAGCCCCTTCGCCTTGCGCCGCTCGGCCAACAGGGCGGCGGTGAAGATCAGCAGCTTGTCTTTTTCTCTGGGTGTCAGCTCCATAAGTGCCTTCTCTATGTGTTCCAGATACGCGGCGTACTCGCGGCCCTGTTCAACAGCGGTTCGCGCAGCATGCGCCAGGTATCGGTGAAAAACCCTGTTGCCTGCTCGGTGGAATCGCCAAGCCAGCGCAGCACCAGCAGGTCTTCGACCAGGGTGGCGCCGGCGATCCCGGCAGCCAGCGCCCCGATTCGCTCTCTCACCGCCCGCAGGTGTTCGTCACTGACGCGGCTGAACACGGCAGTGGCTGTCACTGGCCATCCGTTGAGTTGCGACACCCGCCGGCGACTGCCAGCATCCACGCGCAGGCGCTCTACCAACAACAGCCGGCCATCCCGATGCAGCTCCAAGCTGGAATCCAGGCGGCCTTCGTCGAAGGCCTCGCCGATGACCGGGCGGCCGAGACAGTGGATCTCCCACCACGCCAGGCGCGCACTGCCCTGCAGATCGACCCGCGTGTGCAGGCGCACCTGTGCGCCGGAAAAAAAGATGTTTTCCTGGGGAAGCCACTCCAGGCTGGTTTCGTCATCCAGTTGCAGGTATTGCAACTGCTGCGCTTCCTCGCCGGCACTGCGGTAGAACTTGGTCGCACCCGGGGTGGTCAGCAGGGCATGGCTCCCCTCCGCCAGTCCGGCATCGATCTGCAGCCGGTCACCGCCCACCACACCGCCAGGCGGATGCAGCAGGTACACGTGACACACCCCGCCTTCGGGATAGAAAGGGCGCTGCACAGCGAGCGGCCCATGGCGCTCGCGATGAGCCAGCACCGTTCTCCCAGCGGACGGTCGGAAGCCCAGCCGCAAACCGCCCGACCAGCCCCGCTCCATTGCCAGCGCTGCCGCGCCGCCCATGTTCAGTCGCGCTTTCTGTTGCGCACCAGCTGGCGCGCCAGCGGACGCAGCAACAGCAGCAGGGGCGCCAGCGCCAGCAGCAGCCAGAAATGCTCCATGGCGTGCGCCATGCCCGATGCATGACTCACGTGCGCATCCGCCACACCAGCCATCAACAGCCCCCCCGATCATCGCAATTGCATGCTTCATCCCGTCTCCTCTCAAACCGTCAGATATTGTTTTATCAGTTCGTCGTCCAATGCCGACATTTCACCCTGGGCCACGGCACGGCCCCGGTCCAGTACGGTATTTGTCAAGATAGATGTCGCCTTTTCGATCATGCGGCGCGACACTTTTCTTCGTTGTTACGTTCCGGATTCAATGCGACCGACCCAACGGGATCCCAATTCCGAGTCTGGCCTG
>JAKRWE010000268.1 GCA_024712425.1 Chromatiales bacterium | reverse complement strand
CAGCACGGATGCCTTACGTTCTTCTGAATAACGGGCCATTGGTTCCTCTTTTCCGCCCCCTGTTTGCTCTCTAATTTACCCCAACTCGGGGAGGCGACATGTATCCTGACACAGGGGGGTCAAGGGATGGTCTCGGTTCATGGTAGGTACAGAGCTAAAAACAGATAAGCTGCCATCTGTGCCCGAGGTTTTGTTGAAGCTGGTTGCGGCCTGTCGCAAACCTCTGGTGTCGCTGGATGAGGTGGTGTCGATCGTCAAGCACGACGCCGCGCTGAGCGCCCGTGTCATCGCCATGGGAAGCGCCCGTTCCCATCCTGAAAAAATCGATCAGGCGGGCTTCAGGTCCCTCGTCGCCGATCTGGGTGTGGAAGTAATCGCCTCGCTCGCCAGTTCGACGGCGGTAAATCAGTATTTTTCACGTTCCTGGTCCGGCAGTGGTCGTTATATCGCGCTTTGGCGTCACTCCCTGGAATGCGCATGCATGGCGCGCAGCCTGGCCCGCGCAATCGATTATCCTGATCCGGAAGAGGCCTACTTCGCGGGCCTGTTGCACAATCTCGGGCGCTGGATCTGGCTGGCGCAGTTCCCTGAGCAATATGCCGCTGCGATCGGGAACGAGCGGGACGAGGCGCAGACGCTCGCCGCAGAAAGGGATCTGTTCGGGCAGACCAGTATCGAGATGTCTGCGTCACTGATGGAGCGCTGGACGCGTGACGGGTTGATCAGCGATGCGGTGCTGTTTCAGGGCGAGTCGGTGGATGCGGTGTCGGACAGCCTGGACCTGATTCGTCTGCTGAATCTGTCCCGACGGCTCATGGGCAGCGAGCCGTGGGAAGAAAAATCGGTGTTCCAGGATGCCGACGAGCTGACGGGTATCAGCGCCAGCCGCCTGCTGGAGATCAGAAAGGAGGCCCTGGCGGATCAGCAGGAAATCATGCGGGGCTATGGGTTCCATACCAGCAGGGAGGGTTTCGTTGTCGGCGGAGCCAATGTCCGGCGTGCCCTGAATCAGCACGTGCACGACACGGCGCTGGTTGGCTCGGTCAACGTGTATGCCAGTGACGATGCCTGGCTGGCCGCCGTGCAGCAGTTCGAGACCTTGTTCGGGGTCTCCGGGCTTGTGGCCTTTGAATACCTGCCAAAGGAGAATGTACTGCGTGCCGGCCGATTCGGCTCAGGGGTCGGGAGCGCGCGTCTCGAGCGCATGGAGGTGCCGGTAAGGCCGAACAGGAACCTGCTGGCGGAGGCCTGTATCAGCCGCAGGGCGATGTCCACGTTGAATGCCGAGCTGCCGGCCTTCAACTCGGTCCTGCATACGCAATTGCGGCGCCTGTTCGGAAAGGAGGAGCTGCTTGCGCTGCCGGTTGTTTCCGGCGATGAGGTGCTGGGCGTGATAGTCGCCGGCCTGAGTCGAGAGATGCTGCAGGATCTACTCGCCTCGGACGGGATCCTGGACTATTTTCTGGACGTGGTGGCTCGGCAGCTCAGCGCACATGCGCGATGCGAGGAGGAAAGGGGGAGGACGGGCGAATCGCAGGTCCAGGAACTGGTTGCAAGAACACGTCGCCTGATCCATGAAGCGAACAATCCCCTTGGGGTTGTGGCAAACTATCTGCAGATCCTGTCCCTAACAGGCTGGTGAAAACCGTGCCGATTCTGCCCTGTTTTCACCAGACGGAGGGGATCGACGGCCATTGTTGCGAGTTGAGTTGACCCAAGAGGCCCAATGCACTGGAAAATGCTGA
>JAKRWE010000267.1 GCA_024712425.1 Chromatiales bacterium | reverse complement strand
GTTCCGAGATGCCTTCCTCTCTTGCCACATCCGCTACGGACCGGTTGTTTGGCGGTAGCAGTTTCTTCAGCACGGATGCCTTACGTTCTTCTGAATAACGGGCCATTGGTTCCTCTTTTCCCCCCCTGTTTGCTCTCTAATTTACCCCAACTCGGGGAGGCGACATGTATCCTGACACAGGGGGGACCGCCCGTGGACTTTCCATGTTCAGGCGGGCATGTGACAAAGTGGAATCAGTGCATCATGTTGAACAGGCGGCGTCTGCCCGAAGCGACCAGTGGGTCGTCGCCCAGCATGTCGAACAGCTTGAGCAGGGCCTCGCGGGCGGCGCCGTCCCTGAATTCACGATCCCTGGACAGCAGGGTCAGCAGGTGCTCGATCGCCTGGTCGTGTTTGCCCTGCTGGATCATGGCGAGTGCCAGGGCATGGCGGGCTTCGAGATCGTTTTCATTCTGTGCCAGCCGTTCCTCGAGGCCGCCAACCGCTTCCGCCTGGGGGGCGTCCCTGAGAAAGAACAACTGGTTACGCAGCCTGCCTGCCTCTGCCTGTTCCTGCTCCGCGGGAGGGAGGGTGTCGAGCGTGGCCTCGGCCTCGTCCGGGTGGCCCTCGGCTGCCTGGATCTGCGCGATGGCGAGAGTGATCCGTGGATTGCCCGGGTCGGCCGCGCGGGCCTCCTGCAGCTGGCTGAGCGCAGTGTCCGTATCACCGCTGGCATAGGCCTGCAGGGCGGCCCCGACGCCCTTGTCGGATTCGCGCGGCAGGTGCTTGTCCAGGAACTCGCGGATAGCTGATTCCGGCAGGGCACCTGCGAATTCGTCCACCGCCTGCCCGTTCATGAAAAGTTTTACGTTCGGGATGGAACGGATGCCGTACTGGCTGGCCAGCGTCTGGTTTTCCTCGGTGTTGAGCTTGGCAAGGATGAATCGACCCTGGTATTCGTCGGCCAGGCTGGCCAGCAGGGGCATCAGCATCTGGCACGGCTGGCACCAGCTGGCCCAGAAGTCCACCAGGACAGGACGTTCCTGTGAGCCCTGGATCACGATCTCATCGAAGTTCTCGTTGGTGACATCAAAGATATACGGTGAATGATTCATGATACCTGCTGTTTGGCTGTTTTCGGTGTGGTTCAGATAGGGACGGGGGTGAATAAATCAAGCTTGAAGTTGCCAAAATCGTCCCCACTTCCGCGGCATTGTCGGCTTGGCCATACAAGGATTTTTCACATGTCTGAATCATTGCATATCGTCTGTCCCTCCTGCGGTGGCGCCAACCGGGTGCCGGCGGAGCGGCTCGGACAGAACCCGAAGTGCGGCAAGTGCCGGGTGCCCCTGTTCCAGGGCAAGGCGTTGCCCGTTAACGGCGCGGCTTTTTCCAAACAATTGCAGCGCAGTGATGTGCCTCTGCTGGTGGATTTCTGGGCGCCCTGGTGCGGCCCCTGCCGGATGATGGCACCGGCATTCGAACAGGCGGCCGCACAACTGGAACCGCAAGTGCGCCTGCTCAAGGTGAATACCGAGGAGGAGCAGGCAATTGCGGGCCAATTCGGCATCCGCAGCATTCCGACCATGATCCTGTTTGCCGGCGGGCGCGAGATCGATCGCATGTCCGGGCCCCTGGATGCCAGTGGCATCGTGAGTTGGACTCGTAATGCCCTGGCACGCGCGTGAGTCGGATATCGGCGGGCTGTCAACCCAATTCTAAAATGTCCCCTTTTCTCCCAAGCTGAAATGTCCCCTTGGTGAGTCCGGGGTCATGAGGGGACGAGGGGGCGCCTCATCTCCAGGGATGGTCCGGTGCAGG
>JAKRWE010000266.1 GCA_024712425.1 Chromatiales bacterium | reverse complement strand
GATTTCGGAAATGCCCCCGAAATCGGTCACGATAAAACGAAATCCCCGGTCACGATCCGCCGAAATGGCCGGTCACGTTCGACCGAAATGAGTGGTCACGATGGGCCGAAATACGCAGCCGTATTGTTAGTACACCGATGCATCTTCGGCTACTGCATCGGCACGAGGAAACAGGCATGTCAAAGATCCCCCACCCACCGATCCCATTGAAGTCCTCGGCGAGGCGTATGAGCTGCTGCTGGAAAAACTGCTCGACGACCTACACATACGCGACCCGCATCACCGGGAAGAGGCCGGCGAAGTGGATGACCTTATTGAGCAGGCCAGCCGGACAACGCCCCACGTACAGGCCCTGGAGGAAAACAGCCGGGAACACGTCAAGCACGCCGTCAAACGGGATCTGCACTCGCTGGCAGGATACAACCACTCCGGCCAACAGGGGGCCGAGGGCTGGCTTGGCTTCGAACTGCACCAGCCGGAAGGGCGTCTGAAAGACCTGATACCCAGGGCAGCCGATCCCAGCGTCACGGACTGGCTGGAATGGAAATCAGAAATGGAGCGGCTTCCCTACCATACCGGCGAGATCACCGGCCCCGGTGTGCTGGTCTGCGACAAGTGCGGTGAGAAACTGCACTTCACCAAACCAGGGCATATCCCACCCTGCCCCAAATGCGGTGGCACGACTTTTCATCGACTTTCAGATCATAACGGGTAGTCATGCCGCAGATTCAAAACGAAAAGCTGACCGTGAAGGAAATCATCGCCATGGGCGTTGGCGCCATGGTGGGCGGCGGCATCTTCTCGGTGCTCGGCCTGGCCATGGCGCAGGCCGGGCATGCAGCTCCGCTGGCCTTTGCCCTGGGTGGAGTCATCGCCCTGCTCACCGGGGTCTCCTATGCCCACCTGGGACTGGACTTTCCCTCGGACGGTGGCAGCTTCACTTACCTGGAGCATGCATTCAGGAACCGTAATATTGCCGGTATCGGGGGCTGGCTGCTGTTGGTTGGCTATGTGGGCACCATGGCCCTTTACGCATACACCTTCGGCTCTTACGGCAGTGCCTTGTTGGGTGGCCATGGCACCGCCGGCAATGCCATGCACCACCTCCTCCAATCACTGGTCATGCTGGCCTTCCTCGGGATCAACCTCTACGGAGTCAAGGCCAGTGGCACCAGCGAATTACTGATCGTTACCATCAAGGTCCTGATCCTTGGCCTGTTCGCCGTAATCGGGCTGTATTTCGTGAATACCGATCACCTGCTGCCGGTTTTCGATCTGGGCGCATCCGGATTGTTCATGGGTGCCGCCCTGATATTCGTGGCCTATGAAGGTTTTGAACTGATTCCCAACTCTGTCAACGAGATGGAACAGCCCACGCGTAATCTCAAACGGGGAATCCTCTGGTCGGTGGGCATCACCACGGCGATCTACGTGCTGGTATCGCTGGTCGCGGTAGGCAATCTCACGGCTGAAGAAGTGCACAAATATGGAGAATACGCTCTGGCCGAGGCCGCCCGACCCTTCCTCGGCCATGCCGGCTTTGTACTCATCGGGGTTGCTGCCCTGTTCTCCACCGCCTCGGCGATCAATGCCACCCTGTTCGGCACTGCCCGACTGGGATTGGTCATGGCCACGGAGAAGGAACTGCCGAAGGTCTTCGGCTTTCGACGCAAACAGAACAACATACCCTGGGTGAGCCTGCTGGCGATTGTTAATGCCCATCTATTCTGACCCACCTATGGCCAACAATTTTGACCCACCCATCGGGGCATTCCGGGCCATGTGGCCGTACCCTTTCCGTCGTTTTTTGACACGGGCGACGGGAGG
>JAKRWE010000265.1 GCA_024712425.1 Chromatiales bacterium | reverse complement strand
GCCTCCCGTCGCCCGTGTCAAAAAACGACGGAAAGGGTACGGCCACATGGCCCGGAATGCCCCGATGGGTGGGTCAAAATTGTTGGCCATAGGTGGGTCAGAATAGATGGGCATTAACAAGCTGGCCCGTTCAACGGCGATCGAGAGCACCAACAAGTCGCTGATCATGGAGACCATCGCCGGCATCCAGGAGGGAATGAACCCCAAGGTGCTGGAGCAGCTGTTGTCCACCTACCTGCCGCAGAACAAGCGGCCGCCGGAGGAATAGCATGGCGGATAAATGCCCCCCCTGCGAAGAGGGCCTGCCGGCCTACCTGGGCACCTTCGCCGACCTGATGTCGTTGCTGATGTGCTTCTTCGTGCTGCTGCTGTCCTTTGCGACCATGGATGCGGTGCGCTTCAAAAAGATGGCTGAATCCATGAAGGACGCCTTCGGGGTGCAGCGCGAGATACCGGCGGCCGAGATTGTCAAGGGCGTGAGCGTGATTAAGCAGGAATGGAGTCCCTCGGTGAGCGATCAGTCGGTGATCGCCGAACTGCGCCAGGAGGCGACCGACGAGGACAAGGAGAACCTCAAGCTCAAGGATGGCGAGAGCGATGCCGAGATCAGCGAGAAACAGGCTATGGCGCTGGCAAAGCAGGCGATCGAGAAAGAACTGGCGGAGCAGTACGCCGAACTGCAGCAGGCCCTCAAGGAGGAGATCGACAAGGGCCTGATCTCGCTGGAGCGCAAGGAGCTCAAGATCATCATCCGTATCCAGGAGAAGGGGTCCTTCGGCTCGGGCAGTGCGCGCCTGGACCCCGGCTTCAACAAGGTGATGGACAGGATCTCCGAGGTCCTGGCAACCCGCCCCGGAAAGATCATGGTGGCCGGGCATACCGACAATATCCCGATTCGTACCGGCCGTTTCCGTTCCAACTGGGAACTGTCCTCGGCACGTGCGGTGACGGTTCTGCATTCCCTGTTGCGCAACAAGGGTATCGAAGAGCATCGCGTGGTGGTCGAGGGATTTGCCGACACCAAGCCGCTGGTGAGCAACGACACGCCGCAGGGAAGGGCGAAGAACCGGCGCCTGGAGCTGGTTATCGTGCGTGGAGAGGACATCGACAAGGGCGATACCGTGAAGGTGGACGAACAGCAATGAGCAACGGAGACAAGAAGGCCGTGCAGGATGACCGACGTGAATATTTCCGGGTGGACGACTCGGTTCGCTTGAGCATCACCCCCGTTCCCGACGATCAGCTGGACTCGCTGTTCGAGCGCCTGGAACAGAACATTGCCGGTGGCTTTACCGTGATGTCCAGCCTGGCCGCGATCAGCGGCGAGATGCCCATCAGCATGCGTCGCATCGAGAACAGCGATCCGGATGTCGCGGCCTATCTGAAGGCGCTGGACCGCAAGATCGAGGTCCTGGGTCGGGCCTTCATTGCGCAGGAGTCCGCGCTGGTCGAGGAGCCGGCACGACCGGTCAATCTCAGTGCCGGCGGCATGGGGATGCTGGTCAACGAGTGCTATGAACCGGGTCAGGTGCTGGAGATCAAGATGCTGCTGTTCCCCTCGTTTACCGGTGTTCTGATGTACGGCGAGGTGGTGGAATGCAGTCCCAATGAATCGGCAGGGGAGGATGGCTATCATTATTCACTGCGCCTGGCATTCACCCATCTGCGTGAGCAGGACAGGGATCTGCTCATTCGTCATGTGCTGCGTTGCCAGAGCCAGGAGCTGCGCCAGCATGCACACGACGAGCGTGGGGAGGACTAACCCGAATATTTCACAAATAAAAAGGGCAAAACCCGTGTAGTTCGTTCAAATTCAGTTGGTTATACTGGATCCGAACAAGGTTTTGCCCGTGACAAAATGTACCCAAGAAAGCTTT
>JAKRWE010000264.1 GCA_024712425.1 Chromatiales bacterium | reverse complement strand
AACAGCCGCTATCTGCTGAACGCGGTGATGCCGATTGCCTTCTTTGACCGACTGGGGGGGTGCCTCGGCTCTCATGACCTCAACTTCCCGAACCGCCCGGTGCGGACCCGCATGCCGGGTGGTGTGGGAGGGGCTCGGTCAGGTAACCTGACCGCCCCTATCTCGATCGCTTCATTTTGCACCGTAGTGGTGCGTTGTGCACCATTAGTGTGCGTTCGCGCGGGTGAATTGCGCAAACTGCCTGTCCAACTTATTGATTTTCAATGCACCAATAAAAGGCATAAAATGTGCATATTGGTGCGGGATCAAAATCCACATAACGAAATACAGGGGTGAATCGATGTCCAATCTGATCAAAAACAGTGCGCTTGTATCGGGTGCTGCCCTTCTGCCGGGTGTGGCGCTGGCCGGGGAGGGGGCGAACGGGGCGGATACCGCCTGGATCATGGCCTCCACGGCACTGGTTCTGTTCATGACTCTGCCGGGATTGGCGCTCTTCTATGGCGGCCTGGTACGCAGCAAGAACGTGCTGTCGGTGCTGATGCAGTGTTTTGCCATCGCCGCGGTCGCCTCCGTGCTGTGGCTGGTGGCCGGTTACAGTCTTGCCTTCGGCGAGGGCAACAGCTGGATCGGCGACATGAGCAAGGCCATGATGTCGGGGATCGGGCGCGACACCCTCTCCGGTACCATTCCCGAGTCGCTGTTCATGATGTTCCAGATGACCTTCGCGGTGATCACCCCGGCGCTGGTGATCGGCGGTTTCGCCGAGCGCATGAAGTTCTCCGGGATGCTGTTGTTCAGCGCGCTGTGGCTGATGCTGGTGTACGTGCCGGTAACCCACTGGGTCTGGGGCGGCGGCTGGCTGCAGGCCATGGGGCTGTATGACTTCGCCGGCGGTACCGTGGTGCATATCACCGCGGGCGTGGCCGCCATGGTGGCCGCGCTGGTGCTGGGGCCGCGTCGCGGCTTTCCCGACACCGCCATGCCGCCGCACAATATGACCATGACTGTAGCCGGTGCCGGCATGCTGTGGGTCGGCTGGTTCGGCTTCAACGGCGGCAGCGCCCTGGCTGCTGACGGCAACGCCGCCATGGCGATCCTGGTCACTCACATCGCCGCCGCGGCCGGTGTGCTGGTGTGGTCGACCATGGAGTGGATCCGCTTCGGCAAGCCCAGCGTGCTCGGTGCGGTGACCGGCATGGTGGCCGGCCTCGGCACCATCACCCCGGCCTCCGGTTTCGTGGGACCGGGCGGCGCCCTGTTGATCGGCCTGATTGCCGGGTTCGTCTGTTTCAATGCCACCCTGTACGTCAAGCGTGTGCTCAAGATCGACGACTCGCTGGATGTTTCGCCGGTGCACGGTGTCGGCGGCATCATCGGCACCCTGATGGCGGGTGTCTTCTCCGCCACCTCGCTGGGGGTGTTCAGCGGTTACGGTTTTGCCGACGGCATCCACAGCATGGGCGGCCAACTGTATGTGCAGGCGGTCGGTGTGGTCGCGGTGGCGCTGTTCACCGCGGTGCTGACCTGGGTGATCCTCAAGGTGGTGGACGCCATCACCGGGCTGCGCGTCAGTGCCGACGAGGAGCAGGAGGGCCTGGATATCGTGCTCCACGAGGAGCGCGGCTACGACCTGCACTGAGCTGTCGCCAAGCCTCTCGAAACCCGCTGCGCACGCAGCGGGTTTTTTTCGTGGTGCGCCCAGCATCGGCGCACTCCTGCGGGTGAGAGTCCCGCCATCTTCAGGGAATATGACAAAGTAGAACTAACCCGAATATTTCATCCGCTTCTCGCTTTTCCGGGCGGTCAGTGGATGGAAGATGTGGTGCCTCGAACGGGACGTGGAAAGGCTCGTGAAGGGCTATTTTCTAGGCTGCAGGCACA
>JAKRWE010000263.1 GCA_024712425.1 Chromatiales bacterium | reverse complement strand
CGTTGCCACTCGTTCTTGCTGTATCGCTTGTTCATAACCTGCCCCTGTCAGTGAATGCAGGGGCAGGTTATGGCGCGAGGGGCGGCCCGGGAAGAACGGTGTGGTTTGAACGGTTACGTTTCAGCAGACCAATGGAGACGATATTTTGAGACCAGGGGTAATTGGGCTGATTGAGCTTGGCGGTGTGATCGTGGAAGAAGCCGCAGCCGAAGATCTTGCGTCCGGTTTTGTTGTTGATGGAATCATCCAGCGCCACGAGCAGTCTGCCATCGACAGTGGGATCGGGAATCTGTTACCAGAGTACCGGCCATAAGCGATCCCATGGTAGTTTGGGCGAGGCCATGAAGGCATAGAAGCGTCTGCGGTTCAGGTCAACGCCAAATAACGTCTGCAGAGAACGCAGCAGATTGGAGGTCATCGAAGAGGTAAAGGGCACGATGACAGCCAGCAGGGTGAACACGAACCAGTGGGCCCGTTCACGGCCCAGTTTTGAGTCAGAGAATGGCGCTTGGAGAAGGAGCAACAGGTCGCGTAGAATGAACGTCGAATGGGGCCTCTTTTTTCTGATATATCAATGTGTTAGCAGCACTGATTATACCAGAAGAGGATGCCCCATTCACCTCTAACCCCATGAAATATATAAAAAATATGGGGTCGACAGAGAGGCGGGCGGCGCAGACATTAGTTATATTGATGTTGTATTAGCCCATCTTTGTCAACCTCCAGCCCCATACCCCCTGGATTTTGCAGGCCTTTTGGCCTCGCTGGGGCTGACCGGGCCACAACGGGCAGCGGCCATCGGTTCGATCATTGGCCGCATGGCGGCGCCTGGCTCGGAGCGCGCCACACCGCTGGCTGGAAGAGCACAGTGGCCTGGGCGAGCTGCTGGATGTGGATTGCAGCGCCATGGGGCTGTCCGCCCTGTAGCGCGCCTCCGACCGCCTGTTGGCTCACAAGGACGCGTTGGAAGCGGCGCTGTTCGAGTGGGTGAACGATCTGTTCGGCCTGTCCACCACCGTTACGCTATACGATCTGACCAACACCTACTTCGAGGGGGGCATGGCTTCCAACCCCAAGGCCCAGCGAGGCCATTCGAAGGAGAAGCGTACCGATTGTCCACTGGTGACCCTGGGCCTGGTTCTGGACGGCAGCAGCTTTGTGCGCCGTTCCGAGGTTTTCGAGGGCAACGTCAGCGAGGGGCAGACTCTTGAGGAGATGCTGGAAGGGCTGGGTGCGCCGGCGCAAGCCCTGGTCATCATGGACCGGGGGATCGCCACCGAGGCCAACCTGACCTGGTTGAAGGAAAAGGGTTATCGCTACCTGGTGGTCAGTCGTGAACGGACCCGCCACTTCGATCCCGAACGGGCCATCTGCATCCAGAACGCAGCCGGTGAGTCGCTGCAACTGGAGAAGGTGCTCTCCGAGGACGGCGACGAGGTGCGGCTCTACTGCCACAGCGAGCGCCGGGCCAGGAAGGAGGAAGCGATCAACGAACGCTTTGCACAGCGCTTCGAGCAGGCGCTGGACAGGATCGCCGAAGGACTGTCCAAGCCCCGCACCACCAAGCACCTCGACAAGCTGTGGGAGCGCATTGGTCGGCTCAAGGAAAAGTCCCGTGGGGTTGCACAGCACTACGAGATCGAGCTGATCCCCGACGAACAGGGTGAGAAGGCCGTGGCGTTACGCTACACCCGCCAGCCGGCCCCGGGGGGGTTCTATGACCCACCCAGGCGTCTATTGCCTGCGCTCGAGCGAGATCGACTGGGACGAGGAGCGCCTGTGGTGTTAATGACCATCTATTCTGACCCACCTATGGCCAACAATTTTGACCCACCCATCGGGGCATTCCGGGCCATGTGGCCGTACCCTTTCCGTCGTTTTTTGACACGGGCGACGGGAGGCACTTTTGAAGG
>JAKRWE010000262.1 GCA_024712425.1 Chromatiales bacterium | reverse complement strand
CAGGCCAGACTCGGAATTGGGATCCCGTTGGGTCGGTCGCATTGAATCCGGAACGTAACAACGAAGAAAAGTGTCGCGCCGCATGATCGAAAAGGCGACATCTATCTTGACAAATACCGGGGGACAAGGACTGGATGATATCGATGGACTGGTTCTTCAGCGCCACTGGCCGGGGTATGGGGGTGATCCGGCCGTTACCGACGTTCACCAGGGTCATTTCATCCGAGAGCAGGCGCCAGCCCTGTGATATCAGTGCGGCGCACAGTGTACTCTTACCGCTGCCCGGCTCGCCGGGCAGGATCAACGCCATCCCATCCCGTTCGACCACTGCGGCATGGATATTGAGATACTGATGCGCATAGTTGGCCACACACCAGTTTAGGCCCCACTCGAACATGGCGAATGCCTGGTCTTTGGGCAAGGGCTTGAAGGGACTGTGACCGTCGAGATAGAAGTTGGTCTGTGGGCGCAGCCAGGTTCTCAGCAGACCCGGCGGCCTCAGTTCGATATGGAAGTCCGGCACCCCATCGGCATGGCCTGCCGGATAATCTGCATAGAGCAGAGAAAGCCCGGCCGATACTTGAGATAATGGTGACACAAGGTTGGCCCAGAAGGGCCCGATCTTCAGATCCAGCCCCCGGTCTAAAGCAAGGGTCTGGCGCAACGAAGATTCGGAAAGCGCTGATAGCTTCAAACAGACACCTAGTCGCCGGCCGGCTCAATCAGTCCTTTGGCCATGAATTCCTGGATCAACTGATCCAGAAAGACCTCGACCTGCACATCGACCGCCTCACTGAGCGTACTACCGAGACTATCGGTAAGAAGCAACTGCATGTCGTGGCGGGACAATATCCTTCCACCATCCAGACCCTCGAGCACTGTCAATGACGGCAACGGCAAGAGATGCGTATCGCCAGTCATGGGCGAAAAGAGCACAGCCTCATCGTTCCACACCCGAATCCGGAGTCCCGGGTCAGCCTGGCGAAAATAAAGACACTCACCCATCTTCAGTCAGAAGATACCAGCTTGATTTCGTCATTCGCAGGCGGCCAAGCGAAACAGGCAGACCGGGAAACTGACGACACGGCGTGTTATACGGTCTATAGTGACTTGAATTATCCTTCCAGATGGAAATCAAGGGTAAACAAAACTAGAGTTGGAGCCCCATGTCCAATCGAAAAAGCTCTTGAGATCCTTCCCTGGGACTTCGTCCGGATGCTTACTATAGTATTCAACATCCCCTGGATCCAAAACATAGTTAAAACTAGGATCATTCTGACTCAGTAACGCGTTGAGCATTGCTGCCACGCAATGAAAGGTAATATTTCCACCGGTGTTATAGGTGTTCGCGGAACATAGAACCTCGCGCAAAGGAGGGTCACTAGAATCCAGATGACCCAAGGCCACATCGCTCAAGGTTGCTCCGCCAGTATAACAGTTGCACTGGTTCGCATTTCCACAACTACTGTCGTAAGTCCCGTAAGCGTCTGTTTTCGACATCCCCAAAGCAGTCGCCCAGTCGGCCTGGGTAATAGCTCCCACCGGATTTGCCCACGCCCCCGGACTCCACCCCAACTGGCAATTGCCGTTATTGGCATTGGACAGGTTACCGGAGAGCACATTCGACAGACAGGCTCCGGCCAACACAGGGCGACTCTGCAAACTGGCGAGCACTGGCGCAGCCAACAGGGAACCCTTGACCAGGCGCCTGCGCCTGTCGTCTGCCCCACTCACTGTCTCTATGCCTTCGCCCTTCTCTCGAGGGCTGTTGTCCAAATCAGACTTATCCTTCATCTAGCAGGCTGTTGAAATTCGCCGCCTGAAGTGGAAGATACCGGTAAGGAAGGAAGAAGGACGAGCAGTACGATGCGTGGCCCGGATATTCAACAAGATGCCCTGTTCAGCACGGTCAG
>JAKRWE010000261.1 GCA_024712425.1 Chromatiales bacterium | reverse complement strand
CCCAGAAGCGGGGACAATGCCAAAGCCGGAGACGGAGCCATCCCCTGATACCGAGAAGGAAGATGATGTTCCACGTGGAACATCTTGACATCCGGCCATCAATGGTCTATGTTCGCTAGGTTCTAACTATTTCTTGGAGATTCATAATGCTGGGACGTGCACGCCTTGAAACCGTAGCGCTGACTCTGATCACCCTGGCCGTGATCTATCGCGCTGGTTACAAATCTTGGATTGAGGGTTAACCCAAATGCCGATTCTGACTAAAAAACTGCCGTCTTTCACCGGTGTAGCACCGGGTCAGACTGCGAGCTGCCGCATCCCGAGCGGCTTTGCGTACCATGGGTTCTATATTGATATGACCCCTGGTGCTACCGGGTGGGACGTCTCTCACATCACCGAGGTTCGGCTTATCGCCAACGGTATCGTGATCCAGCGGTGGTCGGGTCTTGACCTGAATGCCGCGAACAAATTCGACGGTATGCCCTCGTTCGACTGGTCTTCTTCCAAGCACCATTATTTTGCCTTGACAGCGACCCGTAACAATCTGAAGACGCGTGCCGCTCAAGAAGCCACCGCGATCGCGTTCGGTGCCGTCAATGACCCGCTTCCGATCCGAACCCTGCTGATCGAAGTCGATATTGATGGTAATGCACAGGCTGGAGTTGGTCTTGAGGGCTACGCTACCGTATCGGCGCGTCCTGATCTGGGTGGTAAACCGGCGATCCTCAAACTGGAACGCAAATTCATCTACTCTCCGACCGGTTCGGGCGAATATGATATTGCCGACCTGCCGCGCACCGGCGCTGTTAGCCGGATTCTGTTCAGCAAGCCGGACAAGATCGACAAGATCGTTGTGAGCGCGGATAGCGTAGAGCTTTGGAACCGTACGCGTTTCGTGAATGAAACCATCATCAAGTCATATGATCACAGGATCGTTCAGCCGCGATTTTTCGCGATTGATACTACCGAACAAGGTAATGGCAACGATGCGTGGAACGTTAGCGGCGTGAGCGATTTCCGCGTCAAGCTCTACATGAATGGTGCGGCCGACGTGGACGTGATCGTGGAATACCTTAGTACCCTAGGCAACTAATCGTGTCATACTCTAGCGTCAACGGTCCGGTCGGTGACGAGGGCATCGACGGCATTTGGGGTGCGATCACCGATACTGTTAGTGGCATCATCCACGGCGCCGGTGATTACCTGCATGAGAAATTCCTAGGACGCAACGGACACCCCGGCAGCGATCAGGCGTACTACACGCCGTATGGTCCGGAGGCACCGGCCCATGGTCAGGTATCTGGCCGTGGTCCAGAGACGCAAGGGCCACAAGGCATGCAGTTCTGGAACGTTCCCGGAATCTACCTGGTCGGCGCCGCCGTGCTGGTCGCCGTCGTTCTAATCGCTCGTCGCTGATGCCGTATTTACTAGTCGGCGCGGGTCTCGCCGCTTTGGCATTGATTGACCACACGTCATACAATGCGGGAAAAGCTGCGCGAGACCTCTCGCCCGCGCTATTCGTTGGCGCGGTTGGATTCCTGATAATGGCGTGGAAAAAATGAGCGCAGACCCTACGAAACTTCCCGATCTGAAATTGGCCAGTGCCGCTCAAAGCGGCGCCGGGCAGTCGGCGCAGCAGGATATTCGTTCTGAGGCGGCCGGTGACATCAATAGCGGTGTCGCTCCCGGGGCGAACGTATGGCTGCTGGCCGGTGCGCTCGGCGTGCTGGCCTACGTCGTCTACAAGCGGATGGGTTGATGCCGGGAATACCCTCCATTGATTCACTTGGTATCAACAGCGCGGCCGGATCGGGGGCGCATCAGCGCGTCCAGCAGGCCATTCGGGATCGGCTGGCTGGCAAGATCAATAGCGGTGTGTCAGGGCTTGACGTGGCGCTGTTGGCCGTAATCGGAGCGATCGTATGGCTAGTCAGTACCCGCTAGCCCCCATGGTAGGGGACAATGTTCCCGGTAACGGGGAACAAGGTGTCTTTGACATCCAAGTGATCACCGACCCGGATCAAGCATTGCTCGATACATTGCACCCGGATACACCGCCTGATATGCCAGTGTATATAGAGGTGTCTCTGGATGGTGTTTCCCGCGGGAAGTTGGCATTGAGCTTGATAACGAACAATGGCCTGAATCTTGTCGCCATTCTAGGAATGATCGGGACGCCCGGGTTCGTTGATATCGCCGTTCGGGCAACCGTTGTGATGGCGCAACGGTTAGGGTTCGATGGGGCGGTGGCCGAGGCGATGACCCCGGCACACGATCGGTTGTATAGGCAGGCGTTTAGGCGGATCGAAGGGTTTTCCCCTAAGACGGGGACCATGTCCCCTGTAACGGTGAAAGGTCGGAACGATGGGTAGCAAATCAAGCAGTAGCAACACGAGCAAGACGCAGTCAAGCTCGAGTGAAATCACTCAGACCTTGGAAGGCACCGGCCAGGGGACGATATCCGGCGATCACAATGCCCAAACGGTAGGGACTGATACGGCGTTCAAAGGCGCTGATTTGTCCACCGTGAAAGCGGAAGGGGATGTCAGCCACCTTGGAGACCATTCGACTATCGGCGGGGATCTGACGAGCCGTGATTATGATCTGGAGCTAACGGCCGAAGGAGGCAGCCAGATCACGTTCACGCAGACCGATCCGGGTGTTTCCGAGGCCATATATTCGCTCTCTACTGCGCTTGGAAAAACCAGTGCGACGGGCACGCAACAGGTCGGAGATGCCCTGAAACGCCAGCAGGTCGGCGACATATCTAAAGAAGTCATGTTTGGCCTAGGTGCCGCGCTCGTTGCTGTGGAGTTCCTGCGCAAATGAGATTGCTCAACATTACCATCCCTGGCTCGTCTAGCGTCAATCAGGACGTCCCTCCGTCGACTTTCTTCTATTTGGACAAATTGTCGTCGGGTGGATCGTTGGACGTGCAACTCTATAGCCAGAGCGGCACTCTACTGGCCACGTTAGACAATCTTGAGACCGGAACAAGCTACAAGAGCGCGAACCTGGGCGAGCCATTCGTGACGATGCGTTTGCAGAACAATTCCCCGGCAGCCAACACCTTGGCGGCGTATGTGGGATTGGACGAGGTCAAGACGTCGAAGACGAATTTGAGCGGCTCTGTTGCGACGGATTCGGCGGCAGCGGCTGAACTGTATAGCGGCGAGGTCGACCTGACGACGACGGCGACCAATCTGATCTCGTTGTTGCCGTCGGGTGCTGTTGTTTCGGACTGGTCCGTTCGGGTATCCAAAGGGACGGTGATCATCAGTGCTACCGCTGCCGGCACCGGGATGGAATTCGGTTCCGGTAAGGGAATGGCGGGTAGCAATTCATATCCGCTGTATCTGCGTTCAAAGAGCGGGGCTTCCAAGGTTCAGATTTTGGCGAGCTTCAAGCGATGACCTTCTCATTTCTAGGCGGTGGCGGCGGGTCCGGTAGCGGTGTTGCTATTTGGCAGTACCTGACGAAGACGTTCAACAATATCCCTCCGGATGCGAATGAATTCATTGAGATATGGGACCCGAACGATCCGCTGTTGCCGGAGCCTGCGAGCGCTCACGTGTTGGTATATAGCAAACACATGTGGATGAACCAAGCAACGACGACCGTTCATGAGAATTACCCGCCTGCTTGCGGGTCTTCGTTCGGGTATAAGCACTATTCGCAGGGCGAGATACCTCAAAAAGTGTATGCGTGGAAGGGAAACTCGATGGCCGGGTACCCATACAACTACGCATCCGGTAGATCGTATTGCGGATTCAATACCGAACCGTCCTTTACCGCGGGATCGCCCCTGATGATTCCAAATTGCGGGGCGCAGGGCGATTTCTTCAAGATAGATTCCGTGGCGCCCGATGCGGAGGCCCATTACATCGGTGATTGGACCAAAGTCTTCAATGGCGGGAATGGTCACTGGTGGGATCGCGCCGTTTTCCCCTTTGCCCCGAACAATGACGGGGCGGGTTCCAGCGGCTCGTTTTTCGGGCGTGGATATAATGGCAACCATTTCCCGGGCGGATCGGGTGGTCCGGGTACCGATACGGCCCGTGGACCGACTGCGACGAAAATCGCGGATGGCCTGTTAGACGAGTTTGGACTACTCAAGCTGTTTGTCAA
>JAKRWE010000260.1 GCA_024712425.1 Chromatiales bacterium | reverse complement strand
TTCTTCAAAACCGCCTCTTTACGTTCTTTCGGGTAACCCATGGTTCCTCTCTCTCATCCCCTCGGGATCTCAATTAGAGTCCCTTTCAACAGAATGGACAACTATCCTGACAGAGGAGGGCACAGCGCAATCCCTATCTTTTGCATTGCAGCGAGTGAAAAGCGCCCCGGCCAGAATCACTTCTCGCGTCGGTAAAAGCTTAACAAAATACTCGAAAAAGCCTTTCTTAATCGTTTAGACTCAATAACTTGAAAGTATTTTATGAAAAACTGGTTTAACTGATTCAAGCGAGTCTTCGATCTCGTGAAAGATTTTAGGACATCCGAGTCCCCAAAATCGACTCGATCTTCGACAACTCATTGGTGCCCCGGTCGTCCTGGTCACCCGGCGTTCCGCCACAACATCGCAAGCTCGTTGCGGCTACACACCGGTCTCCCATATGACTGGACGCCGCGTTCGGATGCTCCCTTGGGATCCCCTTTGGCGCCTTCGGCACGTCGGGTATCCCGTGTCGCCTCGCGGCTACCGGGGACTACCCGCCTTCGCTTCGCTCTCCATGGCGGGCAGCGGATGTGGTCGAGGGAGTGAAATCCAAGGATGGCGAACGAGTAGAGGATCATTCTCAGGGTGCGACTGAGGCAGCTGCATACCAGATTTGACAATGGCTCATGAAGCTCTCAGAAAGTCCAGATCCAGTCGAGTCGCACCACGTCGTCCGGGCGGTGGCCATCGGGTAGACGCCGCAAGGGGTGGCTCCAACTCGCCGCCAATTGGACACCACCGTAAGCCGCGCTAGCGTTCAGCGATAGCCCGGCGACCACTCCGCAGGTGCTGCGATTGGTCGCATGGCATTGCGCCCGACCATAGTCCAGGCCAGGACCGAGTCCCCATTGCAGAGCGTCAGCACGCCAGTGCAGACGCAGGTCGTTGCGCGTGTACCAAGCTGTGTCCCCGAGCAGATTGCGATAAAGGTAGCCCCGCACAGTAACGTCGCTGCCGACCACCAACCGATCGTTGTTGTAGAGGGCGTCTGGGGAGTACTGGGCATGCAGTAGGCTGGTCAGTTCCAGCCACGGCTGCAATCGGGCGGAGAATTTTAGTTCCAACTCGTGGCGACGGAACATGTGCCGCAACTCCGGCGAAGACAGCGGATCTTCATCGGTACGCGCACCGAACCAAGGTGTCCCATGACTGAAAGCGTAGTTGGCCATAAGGCTGCCCCAGGACCAGATCTGCAGGCCGGTCAATTCTATGCTGGCCTGACTGGTACGATAGCTGGAGACTTCCAGAGGCACCCCAGCGATGTTATTGCGGATCCGTTGGTGGCGCACGGCGACGCCTATATCCAGCTTGTGACGCTTGTCACGCATCAATACCTTGTCCAGCTTGAGTGCGATCAGGTCGCTGCGTCCACTGAAGGTCACGTCGGCCACGGACAGGCGCTGTCGATAGCTGGAACGTGACAGGTACAGGCTGGCCAGCAGCCCGGACAGCGGCAGCGAATAGACGAACCCGCCTCCCCGCCCGCCTTGCAGATATCGCCTCACCTGCGATGTATTGAGGTGAAACTCAAGTATGTCGTTGAGATCCAGCGGGTTATCCCAAGTGGCTTCGGCAGTGATCGCCCGTTGAGAGTCGGTCGGCCAAAAGATACCGCCAAAGGTTAGCCGCCAAGGGCGACTCTCGGTGGTACGCACCGCCACCACGGTGCCGCCAGCACGTTTGCCGGGGCGGAGTTCGAAACGGGCATCCACCGACGGCAGACGGTTGATCCACTCAAGGGAGGTCTCAAGGCGGCGCAGATTCAGGGGCTGTCCCTGCTGGCCGGCGAAGAGATTGCGCAGCCGTCGGTTGGAATGACCGCTGGCAGCGTCCACGACCGTTTCCACCGTGCCGCGCAGGACGCTGACGCGCACCTTGCCATCGGAGGCATCCTGGGGTTGTAGGTAGGGACGAGTGGTGATGTAGCCTTGTGACGAATACTCTGCGGCCAACGCATGGAGCAATGCCCGCAACAGCGCCTGATCCAAGCATTGGCCCACAAAGCGCTGGACCAGCGCCTTGCGCTGCGCCGCCGAGAGTAAGCCGTCGTCGTCGATGTCCACCTCGCGCAAGGCGATACATGTCCCCACGGCTATCGTGGGAAACAGTACCATCGAAAGGCAGAGCAGATGGCCAGCAAGAAAACGGAAGCGCGATCCCATCAGTAGATACAAGGCCTAAATAAAAAGTGGGTTCTTCGACGTTTCATGTGGATTCCAGGGTCTTTCCCGCTGGGCTTGTGATCAGGTAGATCATGGTCATAGGCTCTTCGTCATTTCGTGTGGAATTGCCAGAGGTTTTTGGTGACCGCCCAGGACGACGTCATCTAATGACGTAAGCTATTGAAAAGCGGGGCGGGTACCTGATCGGAAAACTTCGGAGGCAGGGATGCCGACGCAGAGCTTGGTCATAAAGGTCTCGGTGTTGCGGTAGCCTATGGTTCTCGCTGCCCGCCATGGAGAGCGAAGCGAAGGCGGGTAGTCCCCGGTAGCCGCGAGGCGACACGGGATACCCGACGCGCCACAGTCGCTTGTCGGTGATCTCCATTATCCGGGCTGCTGCGTTCACCGGCATTTCCCGGACCGGGGTCAGTGCCACCTGTTCGAACAGCAGGGTGAAGGCGCTGATTTTACGTGCCCACGGCACGTCTACGAGCTTGACGCCGTGCTCTGGACACTTCACCCGTGGCACCGAAGCATGTACATAGCCGTGGTGCTGGAAGAAGTTCAGGCGCCGCCAGGTCTTCTCCTGAAAATCATGCACAGCGCAGGCTTTACCTTACCAAGACTCAAAACAAAGACTCAAAAATATTTTTCAGGCGCCACTTTCTTCCAGGCGGCCATGGCGGAAACTTGGGTAAGTCCCACAAGCTATCGTACCCTGAGAAGTCTTCTTGGCTCGTTTTGGTCGTGGGGGCTTTCTTTTTCTTCTCGCCAGACTTGTTGCGCCACTCCTCTTTCTCATGAGTGGTAAGTACAACCAGATCGGGCGGCGTGTCGTCAGTCACCCGAGGGATCAAGGAGACGGTGCCGAAATGGCGCTTGATATCCAGGCCCTGCAGTTCCGGATCATAGTCCGACACATCCTCATCATCGGAATAGTGGATATTTCTGAGGGTTTCGAGGTTCTCGATCACCAAGGCGACACTGTCGGGTTGGGGCCAGTTGGGCGTACTGGCATCGGCGTCGACCCGTCGCATGATGTCGGCAGTGACGGTATCCACGTCCTCGCAGAGGTAACCGCAATCATCAGACCGGGTTTTTTTGGGCAAGCGGATGCGGGCAGCGGACGTGGTGATTAGCACGTTGCCGTTGCGCGTGCGCAGGGTGCCGCCTTCGTTGTAGTGCCAAAGGTGTTCGATCTGAAGTTCGATGTCGCCGGTGACAGAGACTTCGTCATCGTTGTAAAGTTCGTCCGCCTCTAGGCGCAAATCCCCATCGCCAGAGTTCTCGCCGACCTTCATTTTGTGTATCCTGAGGTCGCCTTTGGCAGTTAACTGGGCGTTGCCGCCGACCTCCATTTCGTGTATCCTGAGGTCGCCTTTGGCAGTTAACTGGGCGTTGCCGCCGACCTCCACCAACTGAGGCAGATCCATACTGCCAGCTTGGAGCGTGAGATCACCGCCGACGGCAAGATGCGCGGTATCAACAGGGAACTGGATCTCACCTTCGATGCTGATCTGGACGTTGCCACCGACCTGCACCTCCGAGGGTAGCTTGACAGCCAAGCCAGCGCCGCTGCCCACCAAGGTGATGCGGTCGGCATACATGCCGCCAAGTTCAGAGCTGTCGAGCAGCACCTTGTGGAGGTTGGCGTGCTCGTTGGGGCTGGACGTGCCGTTGGGGTAATAGATGTCTTGGCTGCCCAAGCGCAGGGACAGGTCGTGGGCGTGCAGTTTCGCGTTCAGATGCAGTGCCTGAGCATACAAATCGACCGAATCGGCACCCGTGGCGTCGAGCCCATCCCCCTCAATGGTGATGTCGACATCGTTGGCTCCAAAGTGGGTGACACGTAGTTTACCATAGGGCCTCGGGATGGCGGTAGTCAGGGTCATGCGACCGATGTTGATAAGGCGCGCGCCGTCAATCACTAGGCCGTTGGGGTTGGAGATAATCAGGGCTGCCTTTTCGCCAGCGATCTCGATGGGGCCACGCAACTGGCTGGGCGTAGTGCCGGCGACTTGGAAGAGGATCCCCTTGGCGCTCTGCTGCAGCCTTCGGTTACCCTGGATCGAACCGCCAATCTGGCTATTGTAGTCAGATATGGCGTTGTTGATGATCAAGCCCTTAGGTGTGACGTTGAACTTCTCCCAGATGTTATGCGAAAGCCCGGCCTCATCGGTCGGAGCGATCTGCACTATCGGCACGCCGTTGGGCGCATGGTCCACGAAGGGGGTGCGATTACCGTAAGTCTCAAGGAGATCATCCCTCGGTGTCGGCGTAGGTGTCGGCGTAGGTGTCGGCGTAGGTGTCGGCGTAGGTGTCGGCGTAGGTGTCGGCGTAGGTGTCGGCGGCCGCAGACCAAAAAACCCAAACGCATGCGCCTGATCTGTGGTCAGCAGCAGTAGTAGCAGGACGGCGGGTAATTTGTGTTTGGTGCGTTGCACGGCAAATCCTACTCGACTAGGTGGTTATCGGGTGGCTACCAATGTCATACGGCACTTCGCACTGGAAGATCTTTTTTCTTTTCACTTAACCACATCGCGACAGCTCCTGTCAATAGCCGGCCCATAGCGAGCAGGACCACGTCATCTAATCCGATAACCAACTGATAAACCTGCGCTATATGGATAATTGCTGAACGTTCACTTCAGATCATGCTTGAATTCAATCACCATGATCGAAGTGGAATCATCAGGATCCCTGCCGCTGTTCGAGGTCATCGTGCGACCGATACAGCGCCATGAGCGGGCGCGCCACTGGCTGCGCCACCCGATCCCTCATCCCGATTGGAGCACCCCGACGGTGTTTGTCAAGATAGTTGTCACTTTTTTCACGCAGCTACTGCTCTATTGTCGGGTTCCTCGTGTGCATCGTCGTCATGCGCAGGATTGAGCCAGACAACTTCCTTTCTGGACCAGTCCCGGGTCATGCCCGACCAACGCTCCGGGTGCCTGGCCTTGGCCTGTTCATAAACCGCCTTGCGTGCGACAAGGATGTCCGCATCTTCTCCACGATGGCGCTGGGCCGGCGTAACGAAGCCAATAGCGCTGTGGCGGTGGTCCTCGTTGTACCAGGCGACAAAAACATGCACCCATTCCCGCGCCGACTCCAGGCTCTCGAAGGGCTTGTCCGGATAGTTGGGAACATACTTCA
>JAKRWE010000025.1 GCA_024712425.1 Chromatiales bacterium | reverse complement strand
CCTCCCGTCGCCCGTGTCAAAAAACGACGGAAAGGGTACGGCCACATGGCCCGGAATGCCCCGATGGGTGGGTCAAAATTGTTGGCCATAGGTGGGTCAGAATAGATGGGCATTAACAAGGGCTGGGGAGGGGGAGAATATAGCCCTGATTCAACCACAGCGCCCACCATGCAGATTTTTCGCACCCTGTTCCACAACAACGGCAAGCTCTACCAGTTGCACGCACAGCAGGTATCGCAGAGCGACATCTACGGCTTTGTGGAGATCCGTGGCCTGATGTTCGAGCAGCATACATCGATGGTGATCGACCCCTCGGAGGAGCGCCTCAAGAGCGAGTTCGAGGGCGTGGAAAAGATCCTCCTCCCGATGCATGCCATCGTGCGCATCGACCAGGTGGAGACCCAGGGCGAGAACAGGATCCTGGAACTCGACGGCAACATCAGCAACGTTACACCGTTCCCCTTCCCCGGCAAGGAGCCGAAGTAGTTCATGAGCAGTAACACCCAGGAATCACCGCTACAGCAACGGATCCGCCGCCAGCGCGCCACCCTGTACAACATGCTGATCGACCCCATGCACCGCGCGGCGAACCGCGTCGCCGAGGTCTGGCGCGATCGCGAGGCACTGGATGCCGAACTGTTGTCCTCCATGCAGAAGGTTCCCTATGCCACCTTCCTGTATGGGCTCGACCTCCAGGGCCGGTAAGTCAGTTCGAACGCCTCGTGCGACGGCCTGATCACCGAGGACTTCGGGCGTGACCGCTCCGACCGCCCCTATATGACACAGCTCGACCCCGAGATGGACATGGTACTGTCCGAGGCCTACATCAGTCTGCGCGCCAACCGGCCATCGGTCACCGCCATCCAGAAAGTCTGGCAGGACAGGGAACATGTCGGTTACCTGGGGGCCGACTTCGATCTGCGCAACCTGCCGATCACCAAGGACATCTACACCGACCCGTCACGCTGGCGCCAGATCAAGGGCGACCCGGCGATCCGCGGCCAGGTGTTCCAGCAACGCCGCGCGACCAGCCGCCTGGATGAACACATCGACCAAGTACTGCCTGTGCTGGAGGAACTGATCACCGACAACGGGGTGTTTCATCTCAAGCTGCACTTCTCCAGCAGCCGGGCCACCGTCTGGACGCTGGACGACCCGTATCGCTACCAGGTCATCGAATACGAGGACCTGGTCGACCCCAACATCTGCCTGGCCTTTCCGCACAGGGACTACCCGCCCGATGCCGTGGTGCCGAAAAACAGCATCAAGCCGATATTCGAGACCTTCAAGCACCTGCGCTACGCCGACGACACCATCTATCTGCGCGCAGGCTCGATCAATATCTTCAACGGTATCGTGGGGCTGAATTTTTCCTGCGACGGCTCACACTACATCCCGTTCGACCAGTTCCTGGCCAAGGACTCGGAGTTCTGGGAGGGTATGTAGCGTAGGAGCAACACTCCCTTTCAGCTCTATGCAAGTTCAGCGACTGCTTTCTCAAGCCTTTGCAGGGCTGCAATCAGGATTCCACGCGGGCAGGCGATGTTGATTCTTGCGAATCCAGCTCCCTCCCTTCCAAACCAATGTCCGGGGTTTCCTGCAATACCTGCCTGTTGAACAAGGAAGGTTTCAAGCTGCCTTACGTCCAGGCCCAGGCCCCTGAAGTCGAGCCACAGCAGGTAGGTTCCTTCAGGCTCGACGAGTCGCACCGATGGAATTTTTTGTTGCAGAAACACACGGAGTGTCCGTATGTTTTCATCGAGGTACTCGATTACCCGATCAAGCCAGTACCCCGCATTCGTGTAGGCGGACAACATGGCGGTGGTGGTAAACACATTGTTCTTGTTTATCTCCAGGCGATTGAACCAGTCCTTGCAAAGCGCCCTTTTCTCTTCGTCGGCTATGACGATCATGGAATTGGCGACCCCGGCAAGGTTGAACGACTTAACCGGGGAGATACAGGTAGCGCAATTCTGCGAGGTTTCGTCTGAAATACTGGCCAACGGCGTGTAATTGCATTGATAGGTGATATCACCGTGTATCTCGTCAGCAATGATATACACATCGTTCGCAGCACAGATTTCCGACAACCTGGCCAGGTCCTGCTTCGACCATACCCGACCGATGGGGTTATGCGGGTTGCAGAGAATCAACAGCCGGTTCTCAGGATCAGCGGCGACAGACTCCAGGCGGTCGAAGTCCATTCGATACTTTCCGCCTTTCAGTCTCAGCGGATTTTTCACCAGCCGACGCCCGTTTGCGTTGATTATCATCTTGAAGTCATAGAAAACCGGCGGCTGAACGATGACGCCATCGCCTTCCTTTGAGAACAGCCTGACCAGCGCGGCAATCGAGGCCAGGGCACGGGGCGTGAACAGGATAAGACCCGGGTCGAGCTGCCAGCCATGCCTGTTTGCATACCAGGCGGAGACGGCCCTGGGTAACGCCTCGCTACTGCTTTCGTAACCGTAAATGCCGTGTTCGACCTGTCGGGCCAGGGCATCCTGAATATGCCGCGAGGACTTGAAGTCCATATCCGCGACCCAGGACGGCCACAAATCCTTCTTCCCGAAGATCGAGTCCAGCATGTCGCTGTCGAACTTGAGCGTACGTACCTCGGTACGATTGACCTCAACGTCGAAGTCGATGTTTTCCTCGTCCGAAGGCGTCATGGTTTCATGCCCTCATATCCTTGAACTGAAAATCCTCATAATTCCCGGGTGGGCAGGAAGCGGATCTCCGGCCAGCGCTCCTCGGTCAGCGACAGGTTAACCCGGCTGGGCGCCAGGTACACCAGTTGACCATCGCCATCCAGCGCCAGGTTGTCATGCGCCTTGTCGCGGAAGCGCTTGAGCTCCTTCTCGTCGTCGCAGGCGATCCAGCGGGCAAGTTGCACCTGGGTCGGTTCGACGATGGCCTCCACTCCGTATTCCCCCTTGAGCCGGTGTGCCGCCACCTCGAACTGCAGTACCCCGACCGCACCCAGGATGATGTCGTTGTTGCGCAGCGGCCGGAACACCTGGGTTGCACCCTCCTCGCATAGCTGGGTCACGCCCTTCTGTAGCTGCTTGAGCCTCAACGGATCCTTGAGCACCACGCGACGGAACAGTTCCGGGGCAAAGTAGGGGATGCCGGTGTACTTGAGCTCCTCGCCCTCGGTAAAGGTATCGCCGATCTGGATGGTGCCGTGGTTGTGCAGGCCGATGATATCGCCCGGGAAGGCCTCCTCCACCGCCTTGCGCGCATCCGCCTGGAAGGTAATGGCATTGGCCACCGTGGTCTGCTTGCCGATGCGCACATGCTGCATCTTCATGCCCTTGCGGTAACTGCCGGAGCATACCCGCAGGAAGGCCACCCGGTCGCGATGCGCCGGATCCATATTGGCCTGGATCTTGAACACGAAGCCACTGAACTTCTCCTCGTGCGGATCGACGGTGCGCTGCACCGCCTCGGGCGGGCGCGGGCCTGGGGCATATTCCGCGAAGGCGTCCAGCAGTTCTTCCACCCCGAAGTTGTTGATCGCCGAGCCGAAGAACACCGGCGTCATCTCGCCGCACAGGTACGCATCCAGGTCCAGCTCATGGCTGGCGCCACGCACCAGTTCCACCTCTTCCCGCAATTCCTCGGCCATATCGCCCAGGACATCATCGAGGCGCGGGTTGTCCAGGCCCTGGATCTTCTCGCCCTCGCTGATACGCCCCCCGTGCTCCGGATCGTACAGGTGCACGGTCTCGTCGCGCAGGTCGATCACGCCCTTGAGCCGCTTGCCCATGCCGATCGGCCAGGTGATTGGCGCACACTTGATCTTGAGCACCTCCTCGACCTCGTCCAGCAGGTCGATGGGGTCACGTCCCTCCCGGTCGAGCTTGTTGATGAAGGTGAGTATCGGCGTGTCGCGCAGACGACAGACCTCCATCAGCTTGACCGTGCGGTCCTCCACGCCCTTGGCCACGTCGATCACCATCAGCGCCGAATCGACCGCGGTCAGGGTGCGGTAGGTATCCTCCGAGAAGTCCTCATGGCCGGGGGTGTCGAGCAGGTTCATCACCCGATCCTTGTAGTCGAACTGCATCACAGAGGAGGTGACCGAGATGCCGCGCTGTTTCTCCAGCTCCATCCAGTCGGAGGTGGCATGCCGTGCCGCCTTGCGGCCCTTGACCGTGCCCGCAAGCTGGATGGCGCCCCCGAACAGCAACAGCTTCTCGGTCAGGGTGGTCTTGCCGGCGTCCGGGTGCGAAATGATCGCAAAGGTGCGCCGCTTGTCGGTTTCGGTCTGGAGATCGGCCATGGAGATACGTCAGGGGTAAGGGGGTGAAAAGGAGCAGGATTATAGCAGCGGCTTGGCGTAGACGACTGCGTCCTCGCGCTCGTGCTCATCGTGCGGATAATAGCCGCGACGCTGGCCGATCTCACAGAAGCCCTCGGATTCGTACAGCCCCCGCGCCGCCCGGTTGCTGGTGCGGACCTCCAGAAACACCGTGTCCGCTCCCTGTTCACGCGCCAGGCGTATTGCACGCAGCAACAGACGCCGACCGATGCCCTGCCCCTGCTTCCCCGGGGCCACGCACAGATTCAGCAGATGGGCCTCCCCTACCACCACCGAAAGCACCGCATGACCGGCCATCTGCCCCTCCACCAGCGCCACCAGGCACTGATAGCCCACCCGCAGGCAGTCACGCAGGATGCCCATGGTCCAGGGGTGGGTGTAGGCCGCCTGTTCATTGGCAAACACCGCCTCGAGATCACCCTTGCGCATGGGACGAATCTGCACATGCGGCGCCTGCAGCACGGCGCTCACCGGGCCACCTCCGCGTGGAGGTCGGTCCAGACCTGCTGCAGGTCCTTCCAGGTCTTGGCCTTCTCCTCGGGGCGCCTTAGCAGGTAGGCCGGGTGGTAGGTCACGCGCAGGGGCGTTCCGGTGGCGGAATAGTGGTGCACACGACCGCGCAAGCGACCGACCGGATCGTCGGTCTGCAGCAGGTTCTTGGCCGACACCCCGCCGACCGACAGGATCAGATCCGGCTGGATCAGGGCGATTTGCCGATCCAGGTAGGCGCGGCAGGCAGCCACCTCGTCGGCATGCGGGTCGCGATTGCCGGGCGGTCGGCACTTGAGCACATTGGCGATATAGACCTGGTCACGCTGCAGCCCGATCGCCGCCAGCATGGCGGTAAGCAACTGACCGGCCCGCCCCACGAAGGGCTCACCCTGGCGATCCTCGTCAGCACCCGGTGCCTCACCGATTATCATCAGGCGCGCCTGCTGGTCACCCACCCCAAACACGGTCCGGGTACGGGTTTCGCACAGGCCGCAGGCGCGGCAGTTGCTCACCGCCTGCTGCAATGCGTCCCAGCCCATGTCCGCAGGCGCCGGTTCAGGATCCATCGGTGCTGACACCCCGGATTCCCATGGGGGCGCCTCGGTGTACGGTGGCGATTCCTGCATCCCGGGCGGCGGCACGACCGCCTGTTCCACGGCCGCAGCAACCTCGTCCGCGGGCACTGGCGGCGGCTGTTGCGGGGCACGTGCCTCCCACAGCTCGATGCCCATGGCGGAAAGATAGGCCTTGCGGCGCCGGTCAATCATCTGCCTTCCAGGGCCCGGCATCCTCCGGACCACGCAGATAGGTAGCCCGGGTGAAGGCGGCAGGCCGCAACGCAACCCGGGGAAAACATCCACCTTCCCGGGTTACGCTGCGCTCCACCCGGGCTACTGCTGCCCAAGCGGGAGAATCAGACATCGCCCTTCTGCGGGTGCGCCCTGTCCTCGACGTCCAGCAGCTTGTTGCAGCCGTTGATATAGGCCTTGGCCGACGCAATCACGATATCGGTATCGGCACCCTGCCCGTTCACCAGGCGCCCGCCCAGTTCCAGGCGCACCGTAACCTCGCCCTGGCTGTCGGTACCGCTGGTGATGTTGTTCACCGAGTACAGTTTGAGATCGGCCCCCGACTCCACCAGCGCCTCGATCGCCCTGTAGGTGGCATCGACCGGGCCGCTGCCCTCGGCCGAGATGCTGCGCTCTTCGCCATCGATGCCCAGGGTCACGTCCGCACCCGGGATCTCGCCGGTCTCGGAACAGACGTGCAGGGCGATGAGCTTGATCCGCTCGTTGGTCTTCTCCAAGCCCTTGTCGGTCACCAGCGCCTGCAGATCTTCATCGAAGATCTCGTGTTTCTTGTCCGCCAGCTCCTTGAAACGGGCGAAGGCCTCGTTGAGTTCGGTCTCGGAATCGATGTGGATGCCCAGCTCCTCGAGACGGGTGCGAAAGGCGTTTCGTCCGGAGTGCTTGCCCAGCACCATACGGTTGTGCGACCAGCCAACATCCTCGGCACGCATGATCTCGTAGGTCTCGCGGTGTTTGAGCACCCCGTCCTGGTGTATGCCGGACTCGTGCGCAAAGGCGTTCGCCCCGACCACTGCCTTGTTCGGCTGCACCGGAAAACCGGTGATATTGGCCACCAGCCGCGAGCACGGGACGATCTGGGTGGTGTCCAGACGTGTATCGCAGTCGTACACGTCCTGGCGGGTGCGTACCGCCATGACCACTTCCTCCAACGAGGCATTGCCGGCACGCTCGCCCAGGCCGTTGATGGTGCACTCCACCTGGCGCGCGCCGTTGGTTACCGCCGACAGGGAATTGGCCACGGCCAGGCCCAGGTCGTTGTGGCAATGCACCGAGAAGACCGCCTTGTCCGAATTGGGGATGCGCTCGATCAGGGTCCGGATGGTCTCACCGAACTGCCATGGCATGTTGTAACCGACCGTATCCGGCACATTGATGGTGGTGGCCCCGGCATCGATCACCGCCTCGAAGATACGACACAGGAAATCGATCTCGGAGCGCCCGGCATCCTCGGCCGAGAACTCCACATTGTCGGTGTACCGACGTGCATGCTTCACCGCCCACACGGCCTGCTCCACCACCTGGTCCGGCATCATCCGCAGCTTGCGCTCCATATGCACCGGTGAGGTGGCGATGAAGGTGTGGATACGCCCGGAGTTGGCCGGCTTTATCGCCTCCCCGGCACGGTCGATGTCCTGTTCCAGCGCCCGCGCCAGACCGCAGATGGTGGAGTCCTTGACGATCTCGGCCACCGCCCTGGCCGCTTCGAAATCACCGGGACTCGCAATCGGAAAACCGGCCTCGATGACATCGACATGCATCTTTTCCAGGGCGCGCGCGATGCGGATCTTTTCATCCTTGGTCATCGAGGCGCCCGGACTCTGCTCGCCGTCGCGCAGGGTGGTATCAAAAATAATGAGTTGTTGCTTGCTCATGTGCTGCTCCAGCCGGGCCAGACACACTGACCCGCCTTGTAAGGATTATTTCGAAACGAATGCGGCGATTGTTCAGCCCTCGCCAAGGCATGATCGTACTTGCCCCTCAGGGCAGCAGTCGTAGCAGAGCTGAAGCAGAAGCAGACAGGCGCAACCCCCGGTCGCTGACCGGCGCATCGAAAACGAATTGAGCAGTGTTTTCAGAATGCATGTGGGTTTGCCCGATGAATATTTGCCGAATATAGCCCACTCAGTCCGGGCTTGCCAAGTCCCGGCGTCGGCGCTTGCGCCACAGGCGGCGCAGCGCGATCACAGGCCCCGACAGCGTATAGCCAAGGAATACCGCGAACAGCACCATGGGCGGCTCGGCCAGCACCACGGCAAACACCAGCATCACCACCACGATGGAGAAAAACGGCACCTTGCCGCGGAAGTCGACCTGCTTGAAGCTGGAGTAACGCAGGTTACTCACCATCAACAGGCCAGCGGCAACGGTCAGGGCCAGGGCCACCCACGAAACCGCCACCCCCTGCACGCCGTTGTCCACGCCCACCCACACGCTGCCGGCGATGATCGCAGCCGCCGACGGGCTCGGAAGACCGGTGAAATAACGCTTGTCAGCCGTGGCAATGGCCGAATTGAAACGCGCCAGGCGCAGGGCCGCACCGGCGGTATAGATGAACGCGGCCAGCCAGCCGAACTTGCCCAGCTCGGACAGCGCCCACTGGCACATCACCAGCGAAGGGGCGAGGCCAAAGGCCACCATATCGGAGAGGCTGTCGTACTCCGCGCCGAAAGCGGTCTGGGTATTGGTCATACGCGCCACCCGACCATCCAGGCCGTCCAGCACCATGGCCACGAAGATGGCAATGGCCGCTTTCTCGAACCCCCCGTTCATCGAGGCCAGGACGGCGTAGAAGCCACTGAACAGCGCTGCGGTGGTAAACAGGTTCGGCAGCAGATAGATGCCGCGCGCGCGCTTGGGGCGCTCATGGTTCAGATCGGTCACATTCGCGGCTTCGTTGCTGTCCATGAGATCAAGTATACTCCAATATGCCTCGGCTACCGCCGTAACAAATGAACATGCCCACAGGGGAAAAGGGGATGGGAAAAAGGGGATGGGGGCATTTCGCGACCAATGCATCCCCCGAACTCGGTGAATTTCTGAAGCGGTACCGGCTCCCGCGCAACTATGCGGAAACCGCGCAGCGCTGGTTCGTGCCGCTGGCCGAGGCGCTGGCCACCTGCCACAAGCGGGCCGGCCGCCCACTGACCGTCGGCATCAGCGGCAGCCAAGGCTCGGGCAAGAGCACCCTGGCCGCGCTGCTGTGCCTGCTGCTCGAACAGCAGCACGGCCTGGCGGCCGCGGACATCTCCATCGACGACTTCTACCTGTCCCACGCGCAACGCCACAAGCTGGCCCACACCGTACACCCGCTGCTGGCCACGCGCGGAGTTCCGGGCACCCACGACGTGGGGCTGATGGTAGAGACCCTGGAGCGACTCACCCGCTCCACCGGCAGCCTGGCGATTCCGCGCTTCGACAAGGCCAGCGACGACCCCTTCCCTTCGACAGACTGGCCCCGGATCTCCGCCCCGCTGGACCTGGTGATCGTCGAGGGCTGGTGCCTGGGCACGCCCCCGCAGGCGGAGGAGGATCTGGCCGCGCCGGTCAATCGCCTGGAGGCGGAGGAGGATACGGACGGGCGCTGGCGGCGTTACGTCAACCGCCGGATCGCGGAACGCTACCAACCGCTCTACAAGACTTTCGATGCCTGGATCATGCTGGAAGCACCGTCCTTCGACTGCGTCTACCACTGGCGCCTGGAACAGGAGCGCAAGCTGGCGGACCGGCTCGGCGACGGGGGACGTAACAGCCGGGTCATGGACGAGCACGGCGTCCGGCGCTTCATCGAGCACTTCCAGCGCCTGACCGAGTACAGCCTGGCGGCCCTGCCGCAACAGGCGCATTTTCTGTATCGGCTGGACGAGGACCGCGCCATCGTCTCGGTCAGCTGCCCCCGCCCTCTCGGAATAAGGGGACGGAGGCATTTAAGGTAAATGCCTCCGTCCCCTTTTTGTTTTCAGTTCTTGGACTTGTCCACGATCTTCTGGATCCAGGGCATCATGGCACGCAGCCTGGCGCCCGTCTCCTCGATCGGGTGGGCCGCGTTGAGACGGCGTCGCGCGGTCATCTCGGGGTAATTGGCCATGCCTTCCAGGATGAACTTCTTGGCATACTCGCCAGTCTGGATGTTGCGCAGGGCCTCGCGCATGGCTTCACGCGACTGCTCGTTGATGACCTTCTCACCGGTCACATACTCGCCGTACTCCGCATTGTTGGAAATGGAGTAGTTCATGTTGGCAATGCCGCCCTCGTACATCAGGTCGACGATCAGCTTGAGCTCGTGCAGGCACTCGAAGTAGGCCATCTCCGGGGCGTAGCCCGCCTCGGTCAGGGTCTCGAAACCGGCCTTGACCAATTCCACCGCACCACCGCACAGAACGGCCTGCTCACCGAACAGGTCGGTCTCGGTCTCGTCCTTGAAGGTGGTCTCGATGATGCCGGTACGACCACCGCCGATGGCGGAGGCGTAGGACAGCGCCACCTGCTTGGCATTGCCCGAGGCGTCCTGGGCCACCGCGATCAGATCGGGAATACCGCCACCCTTGGTGAACTCGTTGCGCACGGTGTGTCCCGGCGCCTTGGGCGCGATCATGATCACGTCGATGTCCTCACGCGGCACGATCTGGTTGTAGTGGATGGCAAAGCCGTGAGCGAAGGCCAGGGTCGCGCCCTGTTTCAGATTCGGCTCGATCTGGTCGCGGTAGAGCTGTGACTGGAACTCGTCCGGCGTCAGTACCATGGCCAGGTCGGCCGCCGCGACCGCCTCTTCCACACCCTTGACCGGCAGGCCGGCCGCCTCAGCCTTGGCCGCAGACGCGGAGCCCGGACGCAGCGCGACGGTGACATCGACACCGGAGTCCTTGAGGTTGTTGGCGTGGGCATGGCCCTGCGAGCCATAACCGAGGATAGCGACCTTCATGCCCTTGATCAGGGAAAGGTCACAGTCTTTGTCGTAGTAGATGTTCACTGCCATGGGGAGGTTCCTTAGTTGAATGAATGATTGAACTGTCTGTTTCTTCACGCTGTCAGGGTCAGGCGTTTGCCGCCCCGCGCAATACCCAGCGGGCCGGAACGAACCGTTTCGATGATCAGCTCCTCGTCCAGCGCCGCGATAAAGGCATCCAGCTTGTTGCCGTCACCGGTCATCTCGATGGTGTAGCTGTTGCTGGTCACGTCGATGATACTGCCGCGGAAGATGTCCGACAGGCGCTTGATCTCCTCGCGCATGCCCGACTCGGCCCGCACCTTGATCATCATCAGTTCACGCTCGATATGCGGCCCTTCCGACAGATCCACCAGCTTGACCACGTCGATCAGCTTGTTCAGCTGTTTCTTGATCTGCTCGATGATGTATTCGTCGCCGCGGGTCACCAGCGTCATGCGCGACAGGGTCGGGTCCTCGGTGGGCGCCACGGTCAGGGACTCGATATTGTAGCCACGCGCGCTGAACAGGCCGGACACGCGGGACAGCGCACCCGCCTCGTTTTCCAGGAGAATCGATATGATGTGTCGCATCAGGCCAGCTCCCTCTCAGACGACAGATGGGGCGACATGTGCATCTCGTGATGGCCCTTGCCGGCCTCGATCATAGGATACACGTTCTCTTCCGGATCGATGACCACGTCCAGGAACACCAGTCGGTCCTTCATGCCAAAGGCCTCGCGGTAGGCGTCCTCGAGGTCGGCCGGGTTCGCGATGCGCATGCCCACATGCCCGTAGCTCTCGGCCAGCTTGCAGAAATCCGGCAACGCATCCACGTAGGAGTGGGAATAGCGCCCATCGTAGAAGAATTCCTGCCACTGGCGCACCATGCCCATGTAGCCGTTATTGAGCAGGAAGATCTTGAGCGGCAGATCGTACTGCTTGCAGGTGGCCAGCTCCTGTATGCACATCTGCACACTCGCCTCACCGGTCACCACGCCCACGTCCGCATCGGGGAAGGCCTGCTTCACGCCCATCGCCGAGGGGACACCGAAGCCCATGGTGCCCAACCCACCGGAGTTGATCCAGTGGCGCGGCTTGTCGAAGGGATAGAACTGCGCCGCGAACATCTGGTGCTGGCCCACGTCGGAGGTCAGATAGAAATCGCTGTCCTTCGTGACCTTGTACAAGGTCTCGATGGCGAACTGCGGCTTGATCACCTTGTCGCTGTGATCGTAGGAGAGACATTTCACCTCACGCCAGGCGCCAATACGCTCCCACCACCGGGCAAGCGCCTCGCGATTGGGCTCGCAGGTCATCTCCTCGATCAGGCGCAGCATGTCCGACAGGACATTCCTGACCTGTCCGACGATGGGCACGTCCACCCGCACCGTCTTGGAGATGGACGCGGGATCGACATCGATATGGATGATCTTCGCATTCGGACAGAAGCTGGCGATCTTGCCGGTGACACGGTCATCGAAGCGCGCACCGATGGCGATCAGCACATCGGTCTCGTGCATCGCCATATTCGCCTCGTAGGTGCCGTGCATACCCAACATGCCCAGGAACTGCCGGTCGGGGGCAGGATAGGATCCGAGCCCCATCAGGGTCTGGGTGACCGGAAAATCCAGCTTGCGCGCCAGACCGGTCAGCTCTTCACTGGCGTTGCCGAGCACCACGCCGCCACCGGTGTAGATCACCGGTCGCTCGGCGGCCATCATCAGGTCGACCGCCTTGCGGATCTGTCCCAGGTGTCCGCGTTCCACCGGGCTGTAGGAGCGCATCTCGATTTTGTCCGGGTATTCATAGGGAATGCGGATACCGGGATCGGTCACATCCTTGGGAATATCGACGACCACCGGCCCCGGGCGCCCGGAGGTGGCGATGAAAAAGGCCTTTTTGATGGTCTCGGCCAGGTCTTCGGCCCGCTTGACCAGAAAATTGTGCTTCACGCACGGTCGCGTGATCCCAACCGTGTCAACCTCCTGGAAGGCGTCCGAGCCGATGACCGGCGTCGGCACCTGGCCGGTGAGCACAACCAGGGGGATCGAATCCATGAACGCAGTGGCAATACCCGTGACCGCATTGGTCGCACCGGGACCCGAAGTCACCAGCACCACACCGGGTTTGCCGGTGGCCCGCGCGTAGCCGTCAGCCGCATGCGCAGCCGCCTGCTCATGACGGACGAGAATGTGACGCACATCATCCTGCTTGAAGATGGCATCGTAGATATGCAGCACGGCGCCGCCCGGGTAACCCCAGACATATTCGACGCCCTCGTCTTTCAGTGCCTGAACGACGATCTCGGCACCAGTCAGTTCCACCTTGTGACCTCCGGAAACTTGGAATACCCTCCGCGGAAAGCGGTGGGTGCCCGTCTCTTGCTTAGACTCGATTGAAACGTGGCAAACTACTAATATTGAAGGTCGAGGTCAATAGCCGCACCATGAGATATATCAAAGATACCGCCGGATCGGGAAAATTCGCCGCCATTCTGGCCATCCTGGCGCTGTTGGCTCCACCGGCGGCCGACGCTGCCACGTACAAATGGCGCGATGCCGACGGCAACGTCGTGTACTCCCAGATCCCCCCGCCGGATGGCCGGGCCACGCAGCGACTGAAGCCGCCCCCGCCGCCGCCCGAACCGGCGACAGCCGGAAAGCAGCTGCAAGACCTGCGTCAGCGCCTGGAGGATCACCGCGAGGACCGCGGACTGGATGCCGACAAGGCCCGCGAGCAGGCCCGTCAGAAAGAGGTTCAACGGCAGAACTGCGAGCACGCCCGCAACAACTGGAGCAGAAGAACCGCCCCCTGGTGAGCGATGGCAAGGGCGGCATGCGGCGCATGAGCGCGCAGGAACGTCAGAAAAACTGGCGCAGTATCGTGCGGATGTGAAAAAGTACTGCCAGTAGGCGCTCTCCCTCCTGTCCGCCCCCACAGGGGAAAGAACCCCCTGTTCAGGCAGGCGGCAGCTTTTCCTCCGCTTCGATCTCCACCCGCTCGATCTTCTCGAAATGCGTGGTGATCTTGCGCGCCGAGGTATTGACCTGATCCACATCGTCCTTGGCCTGCCGGATATGCGTGGCCAGCTTGTCCATGCGCTGCTGGAAGCGGCTGAAATCGGCCGACAGCTTGCGCAGGTGTTCCTGGATCACGTGCACCTGCTTGCGCGTGGCATCGTCCTTGAGCACGGCGCGCGCAGTGGTCAGCACTGCCATCAGGGTGGTGGGCGACACCATCCACACCCGGGCCTGCTGCGCGTCCTCCACCAGCTCGGGGAAATGCGCATGGATTTCGGCAAAGATCGCCTCGGCCGGGATGAACATCACCGCACCATCCGCTGTTTCGCCCGGGACCAGGTATTTTCCCGCGATATCACCGATGTGCTTGCGTATGTCGCGCTTGAACTGGGTCGCAGCCGCCGAACGCTCACCCTCGGCCAGGTCGAAATCCTGCATGCGCTGATAGCTCTCGAGTGGAAACTTGGCGTCGATGGGCACGTTGCCGGTAGGATCCGGCAGGCGCAGCAGGCAGTCCACGCGCTTGCCGTTGCTCAGGGTCGCCTGCAGCTCGAAGCTGCCCTCCGGCATCACGTTGCGTACCAATCCGGCCAGTTGCACCTCGCCAAAGGCGCCGCGAGAGCGCTTGTCGGTCAGCACCTCCTGCAGGCTGACCACGTTACCCGAGAGCTCGGTGATCTTCTTCTGTGCCTCGTCGATGCGGCTGAGGTGCTCGAGCACGCGGGTGAAGGTCTCGGTGGTCTTCTCGAAACCGTCCGCGAGACGCTTCTCCACCTGGCCGCTGATCTCCTTCAGACGCTCGTCGGTGGTCCGGGTCAGACCCTCCACCCGCTTGCCCAGCTCCTCGGAAGAAAGGCGGAAGGAGTCCTGGATCTGCTGACTCATGGCGTTGAGCGTGGTGGCCAGTGTCTCCTGCTGGCGCGATATCGCCTCGCGCTGCACCTTTTCGAACGACTCCCGATGCCGGCCCAGCCCCTGCTCCACCTGCTCGCGGAGATCGGTCTGGGCACGCTGCTGCGCCATGCGCGCCTCGCCAAGCTCCTCACGCACGCCCTTGTGCTGCGCATCGAAGCGTTCCACCAGGTCCAGGCGCAGCGCCCCCACCTCCTTGAGCAGCGCCGTCTCCACCGCGCCGATCCGCTCCGACAACAGGGACTGGGTGGTCTGGAAATACTGCTGGTTCATCGTGTTCAGGGCGCGCAACTCCTGGCGTTGAAACTCCCGCAGGGCCTCGTCCCGCTCGGCATCACGCACGTCGCGCCGATCGGATTGCTCGAGCAGCCACGCCCGCTGCCGCTGCGCATTCCTTGTCACCATCCAGATGACAAGCACCACCGCCAGGGCGAGTGCCGCAAAACCGGCCGCCACGAACAGCGCCGGGTAGGCCAGGAAAAAGAGATTCATTCTTTCCAGAAGATTTCCCATGATCAACGGATCCATATTCCCGATGCGCGGGCGGTACAATGACTGATTTACACCGGACTATACCCCATGCGCGTTCATCTGCAGGCACTCGGGTGCCGACTCAACGAGGCCGAACTCGAGACCTGGGCACGGGACTTCCGTGAACAGGGGATCGCGCTTGCGCGGGATGTGGCCGAGGCCGACCTGGTGGTGATCAATACCTGCGCGGTGACACAGGAGTCGGTACGCAAGTCACGCAACCTGATCCGTCGCGCGCACCGGCAAAATCCGCAGGCGCGGCTGGTCATGAGCGGCTGCTACGCCGCCCTCTCGCCCGATCAGGCGGCCGCTGAACTGAGCGTGGACCTGGTGGTGGGCAATCACGAAAAGGACCGCCTGGTCGAGATCACGCAACGTGAACTGGAACTGCCCCTAATGCCGGCACTGGCTACCGAGCCGGGTGAATCCCTGTTACTGGCGCGCGGACGGCAGCGCGCCTTCATCAAGGTCCAGGACGGCTGCCGCTACCGCTGCACCTACTGCGTGGTCACGCTGGCTCGCGGCGGGGAACGCAGCCGCGCCATTCCCGACATCGTCGCGGAAATCGAACACCTGCACCACGAGGGGGTCAACGAGGTGGTGCTGGCCGGGGTGCACCTGGGCGGCTATGGCAGCGACAACGCCAGTTCCCTGCACGAACTGATATCGGCGGTGCTGGAGAAAACGCAGGTGCCGCGCATGCGGCTCGGTTCGCTGGAGTCCTGGGACCTGCCGCACGACTTCTGGTCGCTGTTCGACAACCCGCGTCTGATGCCGCACCTGCACCTCCCCATGCAGTCGGGTGCCGACAGCGTGTTGCGGCGCATGGCGCGGCGCTGTCGAAGCGGAGAATTCCTGGCACTGGTGAACGAGGGGCGCCGACGAGTGCCGGACCTGGTCGTGACCACCGATATCATCGTGGGCTTTCCCGGCGAGACCGAGGACGAATGGCAGCAGACCCTGGACTTCGTGGAGCGGGCGCGCTTCGGACATATCCACATCTTCGCCTTCTCGCCACGCCAGGGCACCAAGGCCGCCACCCTGCCCTCCCCTGTCTCCCGCGAGATCCAGCGCCTGCGCAGCCAGCAGTTGCATGAACTCGCCGCCCGCCAGCGCGGTGAGCTGATGCAGGCATTCAGCGGCCGTGAGTTCGAGGTATTGATCGAGGGCCGTCACGAAACCGACGATGACGGCCGGTGGTTCTGGAGCGGCTATACGCCGAACTTCCTGCGGGTGCGGATCGAGTCGAATGAAGACAATCTGGCAGGGAAGATCGTACGAATCCGGCTGGACCGGTTAGCTGAGGATGGCGAGACGCTGCTGGGAGTCTGTCGGATTTAACGCTGTTTGGCTGCAAATCCCTGGATGACGATCAACTCCACTTATCGAACTCGTTAAATAGCTCGGCTATTCGCCTCGTCCGATAAACTGATTTGATTCGTCCCCAGTGATTTTCGCTTCAAACGGTCAAACCCGACAGGCTCCTAGGCCATTTGACCGCCTGAACCTACGCTGCATCCGATATGCTGCGTTCCATCCGGGCCACGAGCTGCCGTTATCACTTATACGAATCTTTGCGCCCTTTGCGTCCTTTGCGGTGAAACATTTTTCGGCACAGCGTCCGGCCGGCGCACAATCCCGGATTACGCTGCGCTTCATCCGGGCTACGAACTATGCCGTACCCGATATGCTGCCCCCTTGGCCAACCCCGTAGCCCGGATGGAGACCCGGCGGGTCGTAATCCGGGGAAATGGCCTTCCCGGATTACGCTGCGCTCCATCCGGGCTACCCGGAAAGTCGGAGAAATCAGATATCGATATCCACCCACGCCGGCGCATGGTCGGAGGGCTTCTCCATGCCGCGGATGTCGTAGTCGATCCCCGCATCGCGCACCCGCTCGTTGAGGGGCGAGGTGGCCAACAGCAGGTCGATGCGCAAGCCCCGCTTGGGATCGCGGTCGAACCCCTTGGACCGGTAATCGAACCAGCTGAAACGATCACTCACATCCGGGTGCACCGTACGATAGGTATCGTGCAGGCCCCAGTCCTCTAGCCGCTGCAACCACTCGCGTTCCTCCGGCAGGAAGCTGCACTTGCCATCGCGCAGCCAGCGTTTGGCGTTGTCCGGCCCGATACCGATATCGAGATCCAGCGGGGCGATGTTCATGTCGCCAATGACGATCAGGTTGGCTCGCGGGTCATAATCGGATTCCAGCATCGCCTGCAGCTGCCCGTAGAAGGCGCGCTTGTGCGGAAACTTGGTTTCGTGATGACGGCTCTCGCCCTGCGGGAAATAACCGTTGATCACGGTGACCTCCTCGCCGCCCGGCGTGGGATAGGTGGCGGTAATCAGGCGGCGCTGCGCGTCCTCTCCATCGTCCGGCAGGCCGAGGCGATGGGCCAGCGGCGCCTGCCTGGACAGCAACGCCACGCCGTAATGGCCTTTCTGGCCATGGAACAATACGTGATAACCCAGCTCCTCGACCATCTCGCGCGGGAACTCACTGTCCTGCACCTTGGTCTCCTGCAGGCCGATCACATCCGGATCCAGCGTATCGCGCAGCGCCCGAAGCTGGTGCGGCCGAGCGCGGATACCGTTGACATTGAAAGAGACGATACGCATCAGTTCACTCCACATATCTCGTAGGTTTCCTTCTCGCCCACCTGCTCACCATGCCGGCAGGCCTTGCCCCAGGCCATGACCTCGTGCCCGGCCAGCAGCGCCTCGTCGTCCGGCAACTGGCCACAGGGCACCTACGTCCCGAGCAGCTGCTGCAGCCCGCGGAGCATGCCATTGGCGTAGCCTCGGTTGTACCAGCGCTGGCCACCCTCGTGATGCTCGGTGAAATCAGCGCTTTCATCCCGCAGGCGCTGTACCAGCCGACAGAGTCGCTGCAGAAGATCCGGATCAATTTCAGGCATCATGGGAAGGCATGATTCAAGGGGAGCAAAGCCTAACAGGCCACCCTCTCCCCGTCATCCCCGCGCCACCCATGAAATGGGATTGCACCGCCAAGCCCATCCGGCACGTCAGCCAAAGCGACCGGTGATGTAGTCTTCGGTCAGCTTGTGGGTGGGATTGGTGAACACCTCCGTGGTCTCGCCGACCTCGACCAGGTGCCCCATGTGGAAATAGGCTGTTCGCTGCGAAACCCGGGCGGCCTGCTGCATGGAGTGCGTGACGATGGCGATGGTGTAGTTCTCGCGCAACTCGTCGATCAATTCCTCCACCTTTGCCGTTGCGATGGGATCCAACGCCGAGCAGGGCTCGTCCATCAGGATGACCTCGGGTTCCACCGCAATCGTGCGTGCGATACACAGGCGCTGCTGCTAGCCGCCGGAAAGACCGGTACCCGGTGCATCCAGGCGATCCCTCACCTCGCCCCAGAGTCCCGCCCGTTGCAGGCTCTTCTCCACCAGTTCATCGAGTTCTGCGCGATTCGCGGCCAGGCCGTGAATACGGGGACCGTAGGCGATGTTGTCATAGATGGACTTGGGGAAAGGATTCGGTTTCTGGAATACCATGCCCACGCGCGCCCGCAAGGGCACCACGTCGAGCTTCCTGTCGTAGATATCCTGCCCTTCCAGACGGATCTCGCCATCCACGCGGCAACTCTCGATGGTGTCATTCATCCGATTCAGGCAGCGCAGATAGGTCGACTTGCCACAACCGGAGGGACCGATCATGGCAATGACCTGGTTCTGTGCGATATCCAGGCTCACATTCTTGATGGCATGCTTTTCGCCATAATGCACGTTCACCCCGGTGGTCGACATGGCAGGATTGGCGACCCGCACCTGACCAACAGTCTCGAAATCGATTCCAAGATCCTCTTGCACCTTCTCACTCCCGCCCTGAACGATCTGGGCGGATACATTACCTTCATCCAGCATCACTGTCTCGACCAGATTCATCGTCACTTCTCCCGGAATCCGTATCACCAGCGACGTTCGAAACGTCGCCGCAGAATGACCGCAATGGCATTCATTGCGATCAGAAAGGCCAGCAGCACCATGATTGCCGCCGAGGTGCGCTCCACAAAGGCCCGCTCCGGGCTGTCCGCCCACAGGTAGATCTGTACCGGCAGCACTGTGGCCGGATCCAGCGGCCCGCCCGGAATATCCACGATAAAGGCCACCATGCCGATCATCAGCAGCGGGGCTGTCTCACCCAGCGCCTGGGCCATGCCGATGATGGCGCCGGTGAACATGCCGGGCATGGCCAATGGCAGAACATGGTGGGTCACGGTCTGCATCTTCGATGCCCCGATACCCAGCGCCGCCTCGCGTATCGAGGGCGGCACGGACTTGAGCGCCGCGCGGCTGGCGATGATGATGGTGGGCAAGGTCATCAGGGTCAGCACCAGGCCACCCACCAGGGGCGCCGAGCGCGGCAGGCCGAACAGGTTGATAAATATCGCCAGGCCCAGCAGGCCAAATACGATCGAGGGAACCGCCGCCAGGTTGTTGATATTGACCTCGATCAGGTCGGTGAAGCGATTCTGGACAGAGAATTCCTCGAGGTACACCGCAGCCGCAACGCCGATCGGAAAGGAGAGCAGAAGGGTAACCAGCAGGGTATAGAAAGAACCAGCCACCGCTCCACCGATACCGGCCTGCTCGGGTTCCCGGGAATCGCCTGCAGTAAAAAAGGTTGCGTTGAATTCCTTTCCGATCCGCCCCTCCCTTTCAAGCTGCTCCAGCCAGGCAACCAGTTTCCCGCCACCATTGGCTATCGCCGCCTCGCGCGTGATATGTCCCTTGATGATCATGTCGACGCTGTCGTCAGCCAACAGCCACAGCTCCCGGGTCTGGCCGATCAGCGACGGGTCGTCCAGCACCATGGCCGCCACCTCGCGCGCAGCCTCACCGCTCAGCAGGCGATACAGCTTGCGCTTGTCCCGGCGCCCCTTCACCCCGGGGAACATCTCGCGCAGGGGCTGGCGAACCACCCGCCGGTAATCGGCGTTACGCAATACCTCCGGATCACGGGTTCCCTGCGGATCGATGATCGATGCATCGAAGCTGACCGGCAGACGAATATGGGTCTGCACAAAGGCCGTGTAGCCATTGCTGATGATGCTGACAAACAATACGGACACGAACAGCAGGCCCAGGCCTATCGCACCCAGGCCCATCAGCCGGAAGCGCCGTTCCTTCGCGTAACGGCGCTCGAGCGAGGCCTGGACAAGATCATAGGTGCGGGATTTGGTTTGCTCATTACTCATCGTCCCCTCCTATTCGTATTGTTCACGGTACTTGCGCACAATGTGCAGTGCCAGGATGTTCAGGCCAAGGGTTATGGCAAACAGCAATAGACCCAGCGCGAACGCGGCCAGGGTCTTGGCACTGTCGAACTCCTGATCACCCACCAGCAGGGTCACGATCTGCACCGTTACCGTTGTGACGGCCTCGAGCGGATTGGCGGTCAGGTTCGCACTGAGACCGGCCGCCATGACCACAATCATGGTCTCGCCAATGGCACGCGATGCCGCCAGCAGCACGCCACCCATGATGCCCGGCAGCGCTGCCGGAACGATCACCTGGCGAATCGTCTCGGACTGGGTTGCACCGAGACCGTAGGAGGCATCCCGCATCGCCTGCGGAACGGCGTTGATGACGTCGTCTGACAGCGAGGAAACGAAAGGGATAATCATGATTCCCATCACTAGTCCTGCCGCCAGCGCGCTCTCGGAGGAGACGTCCAGCCCAAGCGACTCACCAAAGCCTCGCACGGCAGGCGCAACCGTCAAGGCGGCAAAGAAGCCGTATACGACCGTGGGGATACCGGCCAGCACCTCGATCACCGGCTTGGCAAAGGCGCGCAGGCGCGGTGTTGCATATTCAGACAGATAGATTGCCGACATGAAGCCGACAGGTACGGCCACCATCAGCGCAATCGCCGAAATCAGCAACGTTCCGGCCAACAGAGGGATCGCGCCAAAGGCCCCACTGGCCCCGACCTGGTCGGAGCGGATCGCAATCTGCGGACTCCATTCCAAGCCGAACAGGAAGTCGGTGACCGGGATCTTCTGGAAGAACCGCAGGGACTCGAACAGGACCGACATCACAATGCCGATAGTGGTGAGTATCGCCACGCTGGCGCTCAGGATCAGCAGGCCACGCACGATCCACTCGACCTTGTTGCGCGCGCGCATCTGCGGCGCGATGGTGCGCCAGGCAAGGATGGCGCCCATTACCGAGAGGGCAAGGATCACGACACCCTTGGCGAGGGCCGCCATGCCGTGCAGGGACTTCAGGTGGGCCGCGGCGGCCTGGACCGCCGGCCCGGGCTCACTGGAGGTGATATTGCCGGCCGCCAGGTTGCGTACATCGTTGATGACCAACCCGAGCTCGGCATCCGACAGGGAGCGCATCTCCGGCGGCAACCCGGACACCACCAGCTTGGTCAGAATGGGTTCCTGGAACAGCCCCCAGAGAAGCAGCGCCAGGAGGGACGGCAGGGCCGCCCAGAGCATCACGTAGAGCCCGTAGTAACTGGACAGCGAATGCAGTTTGTGGATGGCATGGGTGCCGCCGGCGGTATGCAGGGCACGCCGCTTGCCCAGTTGGTAGGCGACCGCCATCAACATCAGCAGAACGATCAGGATTACAGACGTGTGCATCGACTTTCCGTCAGATTGAAGACCGGAAATGGCGGCCGCCACCTATTTCCTCGCAAAGGATAATTCTACTTTGTCATATTGATGATTTCAGATACAGGGTGGGGTGGGGTGGGGTGGCTCCATGTGCCACCCCGTGAATCCATCCCTGGAGGCTCGACGGCCGCATCCCAGCGGCCAACGGGCACATAAAACCACGCCACCCCGCCATCTTCAGTGGAATATGACAAAGTAGTAATAACCAGTTACTTGAGCACCGGCATCTGCACGAGTTTCCTGGCCTCAGCCGCGTACTTGGCACGCTCGGCCTTCGGCATCGGGATCAGGCCCTTCTCGCTCAGGTAGCCTTCATCGCCCCAGGCCTGCTCGGAGGTGAATTCCGCGATGTACTCGGAAATCCCCGGAACCTTTCCAACATGCGCCTTCTTCGCGTAGAAGAACAGCGGGCGTGAGACCGAGTATTTGCCCTCGGCGATGTTCTCGAAAGTCGGCTCCTCGCCCTCGATCATGGAGCCCTGGATCTTGTCGGCATTCTGGTCGAGGAAGGAGAAACCGAAGATGCCGAGGGCATCGGGGTTGGCTTCCAGCTTCTGCACGATCAGGTTGTCGTTCTCACCCGCCTCGATATAGGCACCGTCCTCGCGAATGGCATAGGCCACGGCCTTGAACACCTTTTTGCCCTTCTTGTTGAAGGCGCTCGCCGGAAGGCCCAGTTTTACCATCAGGGACTTGATCTCCGCCGGGTCCTGGGAGTGACGCAGCTGCTTCAGCATCGGGAAGGTCTGGGCGCCCTTGCCCATGGCCAGTTCCTCGAAGGCATCACGGGTGCCCAAGGTCGGCGGCGGACCCAGGACCTCGATCTTCTTGGCAGGCAAGGCCGGGTTCACGTCCTTCCAGGTCTTGTAGGGGTTGTCGATCAGCTTGCCGTCCGGGCCGGGGACCTGGCGCGCCAGGGCCAGGAACAGGTCGCGCCGGGTCAACTTGAGTTGCGGCGCGGCCTTGGAATTGGCCACCACGATGCCGTCATAGCCTATCTTGACCTCGGTGATGCCGGTTACGCCGTTACTGGCGCAACGCTGCTGTTCGGACTTCTTCATCCGACGCGAGGCATTGGTGATATCCGGGTGCTGTACACCCACACCGTTGCAGAACAACTTCAGGCCGCCACCGGAACCGGTGGACTCTATCTTCGGGGTCTTGAACCTGGTCTTGCGACCGAAGGTTTCTGTGTCAATGGCCAATAATTTTGACCCCCCTCGGCCAATAAAATTGACCCACCCGGGGCGACAAAAAATCAGCTCTCGCGTTTGTGCTTCAGTCGATAGCTCTCACCTCCCAGCATGAAGATG
>JAKRWE010000259.1 GCA_024712425.1 Chromatiales bacterium | reverse complement strand
GCTGACCGTGCTGAACAGGGCATCTTGTTGAATATCCGGGCCACGCATCGTACTGCTCGTCCTTCTTCCTTCCTTACCGGTATCTTCCACTTCAGGCGGCGAATTTCAACAGCCTGTTAAGCAGGAACCGAAGCCATGATACTCAAGGTCTCCCTCGCCGACCAATTGCTGGAACTCAACGTACCGGACCAACTGCTCGCACAGGCCGAGGACTTCTTCGCCCGCATGGACGCCGACATGGACCAGGGCTGGCAGGTCAACCGCGAATGGTTCGACCTGCCGGACCTGCCGCTGCGCGGCCAGATCGTGGCCGACAAGCTGTTGACCGCGCTGGAGAACGAGGACCACAAGCTGGGGCGCCTGATGGCCGGCTATATCTGCTCGCGCTTCCCCGATATCGAGCTGCTCGAACTCTCCGAACAGGGCGAGGTGCGCGATCATGTACTGAACATGAAAACGGGCGAAAGCCTGCAAAGCAGCTCGCCTGCGCTGTCCTTCAGCCATGCCGGCCTGCCCGGCGGCCTGACTGAGGGCGAGGCCATGATGCAGACCGACCAGGACGTCAGCCAGGTCTTCAAGCGCGGCAAGCAATACCTGTTCACGGTCCACAACCACGCCAGCGGTCAGCGCGAGGAGTCGCCCGCCTTCGGCAACGAGCAGGATGCGGAAGAGGCGCGCATGCAGGCCTACCGCGAACGTTACCAGGCCCTGATGACGGCCGCGCGGGTTCACTGAAGAGCGCACACGGACGACCTTGGCGATCATCGACCATGTCACTGCACCACTGGTGCTGCGGGCACCGGATGGCGGCGAGAAAATCATTGCCGCTGCCTTCACGCACCCGCTCGGCCTGCTCTACCTGGACCTTTTCTGGCACCTGTCCCGTCCGGACCAGGCGGCTCACCTCATCAAGGGGCAACTGTCCGGCGAAGGCCCCTGGCGCATCGGTGACCACCAGCTGCGGGTGCTGGGCTGCCACAATACCGATCCCCATCTTGCCGAAGACTTCGCCGAATGGAATCGGTATCTCATGCACAACCCAACGGCCTACCCGCCCCGCGATCAGATACTTGCGATAGCCCGCAAACTCGGCGCGAGCCCGCCCCGGAAATAATATTAGATTTTACTAATATTATATGTATACTGCGCGCCCTTTCATTTACCGCGGTGCGCGTATGTTCCAACTCACCTGCCCCGGTCGCCAGTGCGTCAAGAACGACGTCCTGTCCGGCCTGACCGTCGCCCTGGCCCTGGTCCCCGAGGCCGTGGCCTTTGCCTTCGTGGCCGGCGTGGAACCCATGATCGGCCTGTACGGTGTCTTCATGATGGGCCTGGTCACCGCCATCGTCGGGGGCCGGCCGGGCATGATCTCCGGGGCCACGGGTGCGATGGCGGTGGTCATGGTCTCGCTGGTCAGCACCCACGGGGTACAGTACCTGTTCGCCACCATCATCCTCACCGGCATAATCCAGGTACTGGCCGGTGTGCTGCGCCTGGGCAAGTTCATCCGCCTGGTGCCCTATCCGGTCATGCTCGGTTTCGTGAACGGCTTGGCGATCGTGATCTTCCTGGCCCAGCTCAAACAGTTCCAGGTACCCGGCGCTGACGGCGACATGGCCTGGCTGCAGGGGAGCGCGCTATGGACCATGCTGGGCCTGGTCGGGCTGACCATGGCGATCATCCATTTCCTGCCCCGCCTGACCGTGGCGGTACCAGCACCCCTGGCTGCCATCGTCACCCTCACCCTGCTGGTGATCGGACTCGACCTGGACACCCGGTCCGTCGTCGACGTACTGCGTGACATGAGCGGCGACGCGAACGCAAGCATCGCCGATGGCCTGCCCACACTCTCGCTGCCGCAGGTGCCGCTCGACCTGGAGACTCTAACAGGCTGTTGAAATTCGCCGCCTGAAGTGGAAGATACCGGTAAGGAAGGAAGAAGGACGAGCAGTACGATGCGTGGCCCGGATATTCAACAAGATGCCCTGTTCAGCACGGTCAG
>JAKRWE010000258.1 GCA_024712425.1 Chromatiales bacterium | reverse complement strand
CGGCTTGACTTGAAACAGAGTATCTACGGGGTACGGTGTGTAGGAGCTGCCTTGGCAGCGAATGGCGGGGGCACGGTGCCGGACAGGAGCGATGTTTCTTCGCGGGCAAGCCCGCTCCTACGGATCAGAAAGGGGACCCGGCCTGTTCGGGAGGGACTGGTTTACTTGCTCAAGGTCCTGGTGGCCACCGCACTGGCATCGTCCCGGTGGGTCACCGTGATGGTGGCCGTATCGGTGCCGCTGATGGTTACCTGATAGTTGAACTTGTTGTCGTCTCCATCCGACTTCCAACCCAGGTTACCGGTCTCCAGCGTCTTGGATCCCCCGGGGATCCAGTTGCCGGCGATATAGGTACCATTGTCCAGTCAGTAGTCCTCTTCCGCGAGCCGCAATGGATCGAGGTTGGACTCCGCTGCGCCCTGGCGCGCGGTGGCGATGTAGCCGTTGTAGGCGGGGATGGCGATCGCCGCCAGGATGGCGAGGATCCCGACGGTCACAATCAGTTCGATCAATGTAAAGCCACTGTTTCTGTTCATCTGTTCACCTCTTGTGCTGCACTCACTTGGCGGAAGGGGCGCCGCCTCGCCGGTTGCCTGAATGGCCAGCGCTGCCAGGGTACGACCTGCCGGCCCCGGGTAAGCGGCGCGTCCCAGCCGTGTTCTGATCTTCCTGGCCCTGGCATAGTATTCATCGGCCAGCCCGGTCTGTCCTTGAAGCCGCCGCACATTGGCCAGCCCCAGGTAACCGCTCATACGCAAGGGCAGCAGCTCGATCAGGCGCTGGTACAGGCTCGCCGCCGGCTCCAGTTGCCCGGCCTGGTACAACGCATTGGCCTTGACCAGCAGGGCATAGGGATGGTTCGGATCCCGTTCCAGCACCCGCTCGGCCGCCAGGTAACGCCCCCGCAGCGCTTTGTCACAGAAACTGCTGGTCAGGACGCTGTATTGCCACACCAGGTAATGTTCCGGTGCCAGTGAAAATGCCGCATCCGCTGCAGGCAGTGCCTTGTCGCACTGCTCCCCGGACACAAAGTGGGCCGCCTCCCCGGCCAGGCGATAAGCCGCCAGCGTGCGGTAGCCCTGCACGCCGACCAGCGAGAGGTAGGCTACCACCAACAGCCCCAGCAGCGCCCGGATGCGGCGGTTCGGGTCGTTCACCGTACCGGAAGTCGCGGCCACTGCCCTGCCCGGATGGGAGACGGCCCCCACCCAGGTCCAGATAAAGACCGAGGTCACCGGATGACTCAGCGGAAAATCAACCATGGCATGCACAAGCACCGCCGTTGTACCGGCCAAAAAGGCCATGTCCTGCAGTGGCAGCTCGCGCCTGGCCGCCCGCCCGGCCACCACCCAGCTCCGCCGCCAGAACATCCCCAGCAGCACCCACATGAGGAGTCCGGCCGGGATGCCCAGTTCCGCCAGATATTGCAGGTAACTGTTATGCGCATGTGCAATGCCGGTCAACTCGGTGACACTCGTCAGGGGGACAGGCGCACCGAAATAAGACTGGATGCCGGTGTAGAAAGCGCCCGGCCCAATGCCCGTCAGGGGGTGATCAGCGATCATGGCCAGCGTATTGCGGTAGAACCCCAGCCGCAAGGCGCTCGACTCGGGGCTGGCAACCGAACCGAGCAGCCCGGCCTCCCCTTCCGGTTGTCCACTGTAGAAGGAAGGGAGCAGAAACACCACCGCAGCAAGCACTGCCAGCCCGGCGGACAGGCGCAGATTGAAGCGTGCGCCTGCAAGCCAGCCCGATACACCCGCACAACGCCGGACACAGCCCAACAGGGCAACAAGGGCGATTGCCAGCGCCAGCCAGTGACCGCGCGACAGGCACACCAGTGAATAGGTAAAGCAGAGGAAGAAACCTAGCCCGAATATTTCACAAATAAAAAAGGGCAAAACCCGTGTAGTTCGTTAAAATTCAGTTGGTTACACTGGATCCGAACAAGGTTTTGCCCGTGACAAAATGTACCCAAGAAAGCTTTGATTTTCCACCGCTGAAACGCCAC
>JAKRWE010000257.1 GCA_024712425.1 Chromatiales bacterium | reverse complement strand
GGTGTGCCTGCAGCCTAGAAAATAGCCCTTCACGAGCCTTTCCACGTCCCGTTCGAGGCACCACATCTTCCATCCACTGACCGCCCGGAAAAGCGAGAAGCGGATGAAATATTCGGGCTAGAATGTTGATTCTGTTGCAGACATCTTTGAACAAGGTACAGGCATGACCGTAGACACCCAGGCATTCGGGGGCTTCCCCTTCAATCGTATGCGCCGCATGCGCCGTGATGACTTTTCGCGCCGTCTGATGCGCGAGACCACCCTGACACCGGACGATTTCATCTACCCGGTGTTCGTTCTCGAGGGTGAGGGTGAGCGCGAACCGGCGGCCTCCATGCCCGGCGTGGAGCGCATGAGTATCGATCTGTTGGTCGAGGAGGCCAAGGCGGTTGCTGCGCTGGGCATCCCCGCCATGGCGCTGTTTCCGGTCACGCCCCTTTCCGCCAAGAGCGAAGACGCCGCCGAGGCCTACAACCCGGACGGCCTGGCGCAACGAGCGGTGCGGGCGCTGAAGGATGCGCTACCGGAGCTGGGTGTGATCACCGATGTGGCGCTGGATCCTTTCACCACGCACGGCCAGGATGGCCTGATCGACGAGAGCGGTTACGTGATGAACGACGAGACCGTGGAGGTGCTGGTGCGGCAGGCCCTGTCGCATGCCAAGGCCGGTGCCGACGTGGTGGCGCCATCCGACATGATGGACGGGCGCATTGGGGATATCCGCGATGCGCTCGAGACCGAGGGACACATCCATACCCGCATCCTGGCCTATTCGGCCAAGTACGCCTCTGCCTATTACGGTCCGTTCCGGGACGCGGTCGGCTCGGCGGCCAACCTGGGCAAGGGCAACAAGTTCACCTACCAGCAGGACCCGGCCAACTCGGACGAGGCGTTGCGCGAGGTGGCACTGGACCTGTCGGAAGGGGCGGACATGGTGATGGTCAAACCGGGCATGCCGTATCTGGATATTGTGCGCCGGGTAAAGGACCAGTTCGGCGTGCCGACCTTCGTCTACCAGGTCAGCGGCGAGTACGCCATGCACATGGCGGCGGCGCAGAACGGCTGGCTGGACGAGCGTGCTGTGGTGATGGAGTCGCTGGTGTGTATCAAGCGCGCCGGGGCCGACGGCATCCTCACCTATTTCGCCAGGAAGGCGGCGCAGTGGCTCAATGAGTGATCGCTACGCCGTCATCGGCAACCCCATAGAACACTCCAAGTCACCGCTTATTCACGCGGCCTTTGCCCGCCAGACAGGTGAAGACATCGAGTACGACCGTCTCCTCGGCTCCCTGGACGATTTTGCCGGCGACGTGCGTCGCTTCGTTGCGGCGGGAGGTCGCGGCCTGAACGTCACGGTGCCGTTCAAGGAACAGGCCTTTGCCCTGGCCGACCGGCTGAGCGAACGGGCGCAGCGCGCCGGCGCGGTCAATACCCTGAGCTTCGAGCAGGGTCGGATCCTCGGCGACAATACCGATGGTGCTGGCCTGGTGCGGGATCTCGGCTGCAACCATCTGTTCCGTTTTGCCGGCTCGCGGATCCTGCTGCTGGGCGCGGGCGGCGCCTCGCGCGGCGTCCTGTTTCCCCTGCTCGGCGAGGACCCGGCATCGCTCACCATCGCCAACCGTACCGCGAGCAAGGCGGATGAACTGGCGGCCATGGCCAGGGATACGCGGGTTGCCGGCTGTGGCCTGGATGAACTGGCGGGGCAGTCATTCGACCTGATCGTCAACGGCACCGCGGCCGGCCTGAAGGGCGAGGTGCCGCCGATACCGGGAGACTGCCTGCGCCCCGGGGGCTGGACCTACGACATGATGTACAGCAGCGAGCCCACCGCCTTCGTACGCTGGGGCCAGGCACATGGCGCGGCGCGCGCCCTCGACGGCCTCGGCATGCTGGTGGAGCAGGCCGCCGAGTCCTTCCAAGTCTGGCGCGGCGTGATGCCGGATACCGGGCCAGTGATCGAGGAACTGCGGCGGGGGATCTGAGCGCAGGGTGCTGCCGTTATCGGGCCAAGGGGAAATTTTGGTACCCACAGGGTTCCCGCCAGCTGCGCAAGCAGGCGTTGAACCTCGGAAGCACTCAGTACACCGGCAACCGTGGCGGGCGTCGTGCCCGCGTGACGTCCTGCAGCCAGGGCAGGTCCCGGCCCAAAACATCCCGGTAGAGAAAGAGGATCGCTGCAAGCGCCTGGTTCTGTGTCGATGCCGCGACTTGCCGATCGACCGCAAGATGCGTCAGAAAGAGTTCCACCTCGCGGGATCCCATGTCCAGCGGATGCCGCTTGCCATGAAAAAGGATGAACCGCCGAATCCAATCGACGTAACTTTTTTCCGTACGCAGGCTGTAGTGCTTGACGCGACAACGTTCGCGCACCAAGTTAAGAAGACGGGGTTTTGTGGACCGATCCATAGTCCGATTACCTCCTTGTGTTATGGCAGCCTATTATCCGAATCAGGGTGGTGTTTGCAGGGGTCGCGGGGGACGTATGAGCGTTATCTGACGAATTCGTCGTGTTGTGACGTGACGAATCTGTCACCGAGTTATAGTTATGTGTAATAGCTTGCGAAGCGTAACGTAACGGGTTGCACTTTATGTATGATCCAGAGTTTCAAGCCACAAAGGTCTGGAGCTCTTCTTCAAAACTGGGAAGAAGACCGGAATTCAAGCGAAGCATGCCAATCGGTTACGCATGATATTGGGCCGCTTGAATGCGTCCGCCTCACCAGTAGATATGGATCTTCCTGGACTGTACTTGCACAAACTCACAGGGGATCGTGAAGAAACCTGGTCAGTATGCCTATTTCGGCGAACGTGACCGCCGATTCCGGGGAACGTGACCGACTCGCTCACCGGTCCCTCGCTGGAGTGGGTTTTCTACTCCGGCCGGTCACGATCGGTCAAGTCGGCGGCCAGTTTGCGCATCGACTCACCCCGCAGGTTGAGGCGGTGC
>JAKRWE010000256.1 GCA_024712425.1 Chromatiales bacterium | reverse complement strand
GGGACAATCCCCATCCGGGGACCTTGTGTGCGGGGACAATTCCCCATAACGACCCCATACGGGGACAATGCCCATTCGGGCACAAAGAGAAAACCCCCGCCGATCGGCAGGGGTCTTGGTCCTAAAACGGCTCATCCGGATCATCCGGATCATCCGGATCATCCGGCCCATTGCCAACACTACCCAAAATCCCGCTGAACTCGTATGGCTCTTGCTTCACCCCGGAGCACGTCGGCGACGCCTGCACCCCATCATGGCATAGATTTTCACCGCCGTATGCGCAAGCACCGCACTCCCGATCCCGGCCCAACGACCATGCCGACAACCCGGCAACCACCTCCGGATGATTCTCGGCATAATCCGCCAGCATCTGAGCATCGGCCAATGAAAACACCTCTGCGGCGATATCATTCTGCCCGATCATCGGAACCACCGTCACCGGCATACCGACCTGTTTGGCCGCCGACTCAGCCGCATTGATCGCGTCCACGCCCATATCCACAAACGATGCGCCATAATCCATGGCCATGATGCGTACCTCGTCAGGCATCCCGACGTCCGACTCTTCGCACATCTCAATCAACCGCATCCCGTCCGCCGTCAGGCCATCCGGCATCACAGCCAACGTCACTGAATACGGATACCGGGACCCAAACGACTGACGAGCCATTGCTAACGCATCCAATCTGCGCTGATGCTGATCTGTATCAACAACCGCTGCCCCTTCGATATCGAAATCAATCGTCGTCGGCTTCAGGGTTTTCATCACAGCCAAATAGGCCTGAGACGTCCTGTCAACGTCTAGACTAGCCGCAATGTCCCTACCGGTAGCACCCCCTATTGACACATCGAAACTGCGTCCAGCGGCCCTGAGAGCCTCCCCTTGCGCTTTCATCCAATCAATCGGGTAGGACGTTTGGCCACCCCAACACAGGGTTTCCATATAGGGATCGGCCACAAGAAACGCCATCGTGACGCTACTCAGATTCGCCGCTTTGCAGATATCCGGAAGCTTCGGCGTCGGCCAAAGCAGCATGTCACAATACGGGTTATACACATGCATCAGCGGCTCCGACGGCGCTTGCGGGAACGTGAACGGGATGCCTTAACAACCTTCCCACCCCGGGTCAACCGGTAGCCTTTCTTGATATGCCCCTTGGCAGTTCTTCCAACACTCATTTCTTCACCCCCTTCAGATCGGCAATGAGTCGCTCCACATCCTCAACCAGCCTTTTCGTGGTATCAGATTCCAGAATATCGTTGATCTCCTCGCCACCGTCCGATAGAACGCTAGCCAGATCGAGCGCTACCTTCAGCACATCTATTTTAGTCATTTGATAATCATCCTCTAACTATATCGTTCACATACCGCCGTGTTGCATCCGGAATGTTGGACATCCCGAACCGGGCCAGATTCGTCGGCCCCCAATTGTACGCCGCAACCGCCTGCTGCCACGTGCCGAACCGATCATACAGCGACCGCAGATACCCAGCTGCATAATCTAGCGCCTGATCCGCATCGGCCGCCACGCCCCGGGGGTGGAACCTAGGGTTCAATTGCGCTATACCGAGATCGCCCGTTGGACCAACCGCATACGGATTGAAATTGCTCTCTCGCTCAATCAACCGCTCGAACAACCCCGGAGGCACATCATGCTGCCGCGCGTATCGCCTTGCAAGCGCCCGATAGTCCGGCGTTTGGGTCGGCTCAGGGGGTACCTCCATTCGGGGGCGTAGCGGAATCGCCCCTCCCTGCGACCCATACGGCCGATATGACCAGGTCTCAACACCTGACGTAGCATCGCCACTATTGACATAGCGAACGAATGCCCATGCAGCAAAACCGCTTCCAGCAATGGCCAGCGCTAGAGCTAGCCTATCGGTCATCGGTTAAAACCAGCCGCTATACCAGGAATCGCCATTGGCAGCTTTCTTGCCGATGAAATAGCCAGCAACACCGGCAATGATCATATAGATGTATTTATCGTTCATTGTTTCACTCTCACTGTTTAAACTCTAGAATCACCGCAAACACCATC
>JAKRWE010000255.1 GCA_024712425.1 Chromatiales bacterium | reverse complement strand
TCTTTCTGCCGCAACTGCCGGTCGACAACCTGCTGAACCACCCCCAGCCGGTCCACCGTCTTCTGTGTCATCGCAATGGTCTCCTCTGTCACCACCCCTCCCGAAATCAAAAGGGGGCATTACTGCTTTGGACTAACAAACGGGGTGAAGCCGTCGAAAGAGGCCGGCAGGTCTCTTATCCTTACCTCGTGTTCGCGCACCCGGATATCGAGGGTGTTACGAACCCCCCCGCCCGTACAGTCCGACCAGACGCAGGCTGTTGCGGATCAGTGAATGGATGGAGTACCAGTTTTCCGGGTGGAAGAAGTTGATACCGTTGCCGAATACCCGTGGCCGGGTTTCCTGCTCGATGCCGAGTCGCTTACGCGCGTGCAGATGGCCGAGACGTGCTTCCAGCTGTTGCCTGAGCTCATGATCCATTGCTGAATATTAAGGGAGGTGGGGTTTTGGCGCACCACTGCGTCGGATCGGAAGCAGCCTCGAGGTGGACGAACCTCATTCTGTTTCGGACCTGAAGGCGCTTCGGTAGGCGGCAAGGGCCTGGACGCGCGCTTTCCTGATGCGTGTGGCGATCTGCCGTGGGGGTGGCTGGTCTGCCATTACCCTGGCCGGATCCACGTTCGCCGCGGTCTCCCGGGCACCACTCAGGAAGGCGCGTTGAGGGTAGGGCTCGGATTCAAATCCCTTGCGGCCCCGCATGTCCGCCTCGCATACGATCAGAAACTGTTGGAATCGTTCCACGCGGCGAAAGGCGTCCAGCGCTTCGAGCATCTTCAGGAGGGCGGCGGGGCGCAACTCGAGGGCCCGGTGGGCGTGCAGGTGGTAGCGGGAAGCCGCCATGGCCAGGTCGCGCCACTGTGCGGGCAGGCGCAGCCGCTTTGCCAGGGCCTGGATGATGGGGGCGCCGCGCCCCTCGTGACCGATGTGCCGGGGCCATTCCGTGGCCGGGGTGGTGCCCTTGCCGACGTCGTGCACCAGGGCGGCAAAGCGGACCTCGGGCAGGGGACTCAGGGTGCAGGCCTGCTGCAGCACCATCAGGCTGTGCAGACCGGTATCGATCTCGGGATGGTATCTTGCTGGCTGGGGAATGCCGAACAGGCGATCGAGTTCCGGCAGCACGATCCCCAGTGCGCCGGTTTGGCGCAGCAACTCGAAAAAGGCGGCCGGCGCCTGTTCCGACAGCGCCTTTTTGAATTCGTTGAAGACCCGTTCGGGGACGAGCTGATCCAGCTCGCCCTGGTCCACCATCTGTCGAACCAGTGTCATGGTCTCGGGGGCGACATGAAAGCCCAGTGCCTTGAAGCGGGCGTAGAAGCGCGCCAGGCGCAGCACCCGGATCGGGTCTTCGCGGAAATGCGGTGTGTGTCGCAGGATGCGGTTATCAAGGTCCATGGCGCCACCCAGCGGATCGACGAGGTGGCCGTCCGACGCCAGTGCGATGGCGTTGATGGTCAGGTCGCGCCGCCGCAGATCCTCTTCGACGGCAGCCAGGGAATCGTCGAGGTTTCCGGCCGTGTGGCGCGGCAGAGCGTGTTCCTCGTGCGTTTCGGGGTGCAGGAACACAGGGAAGTGCTGGCCGACCTGTTGGAACCCGTTTTGCAGCAGCTGCTCCTGGCTGGCGCCCGTGACCAGCCAGTCCCGCTCCTCCACCGGGACGCCAAGCAGCATGTCACGCACGGCCCCGCCAACCAGGTAGCGTTTCAGCCGCTCATCGGGAGGTGGGGAAGATGGCTCTGTCATGGGATCCTTGTAGCGCCCTGGTCGGGAAGGTGCAACAGGAAGCGGGGCAAACAGGAGGGGCTGCCTGCCATTCATCCAAAAAATGAATTAAAGTCGGGTTGAATGTGGTCGCTACCCAGACAGTGGCAAAGGGATCTCTGCGTCCACCCATGCGGGCCTGCGCGTGCCGGGGACTTGATCCCGGGGTGGAACGAGGAGTGATACGGATGCTGGTTGGTCGGTTGTTCAAATATCTTCTGTTGGGTGTGCTGTTGGCCTGCAATCAGGCCCAGGCGGCATCCGCCGGGGAGGCCGGACGGGCCCTGGCGCAGGCCGTTTATGACGCCCCCAAGGGCACGGATCTTGCGGCGCGCGCCACCATGACGCTGATCGAGAAAGGGCGCAACCCCAGGGTGCGGGAGATGGTGGTGTTGAGCGCACAGCGTGGTCCGGCAGAACGCTGGTCACTGACCCGTTTTGGCAAACCTTCGGAGGTGCGTGGGGTAGCGATCCTGACCAAGGACCATCCCGGCGATCGGAGTGAGCAGTGGCTGTACCTGCCGGCGCTGGATCGCGTACGGCGCATCTCCTCCGGGCGCAAGGGCGGCCGTTTCGTCGGTTCGGACCTGTATTACGAGGACCTGCGCGATCGCGAGGTGGATATGGATCGCCATCTCTACAAGGGTAAGGGGAAGCTGGGCAAAC
>JAKRWE010000254.1 GCA_024712425.1 Chromatiales bacterium | reverse complement strand
AGCCGGTCCACCGTCTTCTGTGTCATCGCAATGGTCTCCTCTGTCACCACCCCTCCCGAAATCAAAAGGGGACATTTTAGAATTGGACAAAGGGGACATTACTGCTTTGGACTAACAACGCTATTTTTTGCTTGCAAACCGGTGAGTTGGCCGGTAGAATTCGCGCCCTTTCGTGAATACATCCGAAGCGCCCGTTTGGGCCTTGCAGAAATACGCCCTGTTGGAGCAGGAACAATGAACACCACGGTCAGCGCAAAACCCGCAGAAGTCCGCCGCAACTGGTACGTCGTGGACGCCGACGGCAAGACCCTCGGCCGCCTCGCGTCCGAGATCGCCCGTCGCCTGAAGGGCAAGCACAAGCCCATCTTCACCCCGCACGTGGACACTGGCGACTACATCGTCGTGGTCAACGCCGAGAGGATCGCGGTCACCGGCAACAAGATGAAGGACAAGATGTACCATCATCACACCGGTTATATCGGCAACCTCAAGTCCATCAGCCTGGAAAAGCTGCTCGATAAGGCGCCCGAGCGCGTACTCGAGAGCGCCGTGCGTGGCATGCTCCCGCGTAATCCGCTGGGCTGTGCCATGATGAAGAAGCTGCGCATCTTCGCCGGCCCCGAGCACACCCACCAGGCACAACAGCCCCAGCCGCTGGATATCTGAGAGATTACACATGGCTACGCAAGCAAATTACGGCACCGGCCGTCGCAAGACCTCCACCGCCCGCGTCTACCTGGCCCCGGGTAACGGCAACATAACGGTCAACGGACGTGGACTGGATCAGTTCTTCGGTCGCGAGACCGCGCGCATGGTGGTGCGCCAGCCGCTGGTCCTGACCGACAACCTCGACAAGCTCGACGTCAAGGTCAGCGTCAAGGGTGGCGGCAACACCGGCCAGGCCGGCGCCATCCGCCACGGCATCGCCCGCGCCCTGCTCGAATTCGACGAAAGCCTGCGCGCCCCGCTGCGCCAGGCTGGCCTGCTGACCCGTGATGCGCGCATGGTCGAGCGCAAGAAGGTTGGCCTGCACAAGGCGCGCAAGCGCCCGCAGTTCTCCAAGCGCTGATCTTTCCCAATTCCGCTATCTCTTCCTCTCCCCCGCAAGCGGGGTACCATCTCCGCTCCTCCCCCGCTTGCGGGGGGCTGGGAGGGGGGGGAAGCCCGAAAGGCCCCGCAAGGGGCCTTTTGCGCATCGGCTGGATCGTCTATTGTGTGCGCGAAGCCACTGCCATTGAGAGAGGGCGCCGTGAAAAGATCCGAAGTCCTGCGCATACTCAAGGATCACAAGGCCGAACTGTTCCAGCGCTTCGGTTTGCGTAGCCTTGCCCTGTTTGGGTCGACCTCTCGCGATACCGCACGCCAGGGCAGCGATGTTGATATCATAGTTACTTTCGATCCCCCGGCGACGTCTAGTCGGTATTTTGGTCTCCTGTTTTGTCTCGAGGACCTACTGGGTGCGCCCGTTGATCTGGTGACCAGTGAAGCGCTGCGTCCGGAACTGCGGCCATACGTGGAGGCTGAGTCGATCCGTGTCTGAGCAGGCTTCCCCGCAGCGCGAATGGCGATTCTACATCGCGGATATGGTTGGCTTTGCCGAGAAGGTGCTCGCATACACCGAGGGTTTGAGCCAGGACGCCTTTTCCGCTCGTGATATTACCTATGACGCCGTGTTACGAAACCTGGAACTTATCGGCGAGGCCGCAACCCGGGTGCCGGAGGAAGTTCGCGAATCCAGCCCGGAAGTTCCCTGGCGCATGGTAATAGCCACCCGAAATCGCCTCATCCATGCCTACTTGGGAATCGATGACGGGATCATTTGGGACATCGTTCAAAACGACGTGCCTCGTCTGCTGGCCGCACTGCAACGCCTTCGGGGCGCTGCCAATCTCTGATTCCCGGCCCGGGGCAGGCGGGTTGTGAAGACTCGGAGTCGGTTCCGACTCCGACCCCTGTAGCAAGACAGGGTTGGTTGCGGCACACGATTGATGTGCTGACGCAGGTGACACGCCCAACCCGGATATTTCATCCGCTTCTCGCTTTTCCGGGCGGTCAGTGGATGGAAGATGTGGTGCCTCGAACGGGACGTGGAAAGGCTCGTGAAGGGCTATTTTCTAGGCTGCAGGCACACCTTTCCCTTACCCCCATTGTTTGTCAACGTGCCGGGGCGTGTTAATGCCCATCTATTCTGACCCACCTATGGCCAACAATTTTGACCCACCCATCGGGGCATTCCGGGCCATGTGGCCGTACCCTTTCCGTCGTTTTTTGACACGGGCGACGGGAGGC
>JAKRWE010000253.1 GCA_024712425.1 Chromatiales bacterium | reverse complement strand
CAGCACGGATGCCTTACGTTCTTCTGAATAACGGGCCATTGGTTCCTCTTTTCCGCCCCCTGTTTGCTCTCTAATTTACCCCAACTCGGGGAGGCGACATGTATCCTGACACAGGGGGCGATCACGTCGTCGAAATTCGCGTGTGGGTTGGCCATGATCAGGTTGTCGTGGATGGTGCCGGAGAGCAGCACCGTCTCCTGCGGTACCACGCCGAAGGCGGCACGCAGTTCATTCGCGGCCAGGTTGCGGGTGTCGTGACCGTCGATCAGGATGCGTCCCTCCTCGGGCAGGCGGAAGTTCATCAGCAGTTTGGCGAGGGTGCTCTTGCCGCAGCCCGAGCCGCCACTCAGCACCACCAGTTGCCCGGGACGAATCGACAGGTCCAGGTGATGGTACAGCCACGGATGCCGTTCGGAGTAGCGGAAGCCCAGGTCCCGAACCTCGATGCCGGCCGCACCGCGTGGGGTGCGGCGCTGTCCCAGGGTGAGCGGTTCGGTCGGCATGTCGAGGATATCAGCCAGCCGTTTGACCGCCACATTGGCCTGCTGGAATTCCTGCCACAGTCCGACCAGGCGCATCAGTGGCTGGGACAGGCGGCTGGCGAACATCTGGAAGGCGACCAGCATGCCGATGGTGAAGCCGGGGTTGTGCATCAGGTGCCAGGCGCCGACGATCAGGATGCTCAGGCCCATGGTCTGTTCGAGGGTGGAAGCGCTCACCTGGTAGGTGTTGGCGGCCTGCCTGGTGGCGACGCCAGCGGACAGGTATTGCGCCAGTCGCTCACCCCAGCGACGCTCCAGTTCAGGCTCCATCTGCAGGGACTTGACCGTCGCCATGCCGGACAGGTGCTCGGTCAGGAAGGCCTGGTTTCGCGCGCCGAGCAGAAACTGCCGGTCCAGGCGTTGCCGGAACAGCGGCACCATGACCAGGCTGGCGCTGGCGATCAGTCCCATGATACCGAGTGCGATCAGGGTCAGCATCGGGCTGTAGCTGAACATCAGCGCCAGCAGGAACGCCAGGAAGGGCAGGTCCAGGATCAGGCCGATGGCGGCGCCCGAGACGAACTCGCGCAGTGTCTCCACGCCTTGCAGGCGCGCCACCAGGGTGCCGGTGGGACGGTGTTCGAAATAGGCCAGGGACAGGCGCAGCAGGTGACGCACGACCTTCTCGCCCAGCACCGCATCGATGCGGCTGCCGGTGTGCACCACCAGGTACTGGCGCAGCCAGCTCATGGCGCTGCTGAACAGCATGAAAACCACCATCGCGGCGCTCAGCACCCACAGGGTGGACAGGCTGTGGTGGGCGATCACCTTGTCGATGATCACCTGGGTGAACAGCGGGGTGCTCAGGCCGATCAGCTGGATGAACAGGCTGGCCAGCAGCACGTCCCGCCACAGCGCGCGGTGGCGCAGGATCTCCGGCAGGAACCAGGAAAGGCCGAACGGGCGGGGAGGGGCCTCGGTATCAGGCGTCCCGGATGGTTCCTCCGCAGCCGGCTCGTCGCGTGTGATCACCAGCATCAGCGGTTCGGACTGCTCGCGCAGGGATGCGATGGGCACCACCTGTAGCGCAGCCCTGTCGGGGCGCAACAGGGCCGCCTGCTGGCCGTCGCTCTGGACCATGATGGCGGGCAGCAGCGCGCTTTCCGGATCGGGCGCGTCCTGTTGCTGCAGGAACAGCACCGCCGGCAATGGCAGCGCCTGGCTTCATTTTGTGACGGCCACGGATGGTCCTGCACATGCAGCCCGAGCAGGCCGATGGCATCGGTCAGAGTGGCAGGGGAAAGCGATCGGGTCAGCTGTTGCCGGGCAAGATCGCGATCGAAGGGGCGCCTGAACAGGCCGGAGAGCCGTTCCAGCAGCCACAGTGCGTTATGTGTATCGACAGCACGAGCTGAACTGTCGAGTGTGTCCTGATGCAGTCCTTGCATGGTATCCGTTCCTCCGTTGCCATCGTCCGTGATGGAGTGGAAAGGATACCAGCAAAAAGCCAGCCCCCAGAATGTGTTCGGCCGGTTTGTTAGCCCAAAGCAGTAATGCCCCCTTTGTCCAATTCTAAAATGTCCCCTTTTGATTTCGGGAGGGGTGGTGACAGAGGAGACCATTGCGATGACACAGAAGACGGTGGACCGGCTGG
>JAKRWE010000252.1 GCA_024712425.1 Chromatiales bacterium | reverse complement strand
CCTTGTCGGTCCACCACCCCAACTCATCCTTGTTGGACGCGGCCGTCTGAAGCACCTCTCCCAATTGTCCAAGACGGGGAAACCATGGCTTCGCCCCCGCATTTGCGGTGGTCGATAGGGTAGCGTCTGTGACATCCGGCTGAGCGGGTGATTGATCTGCCGAGTCTGCCTCGGTCGGATGGGAATCGGCCTCCTCCACGGCATCGCGCCCAACAGATCGTGATACGTCTGTGTCATCGACACCATCGAACAGGTCGCCGGATTCTGCCGATCGTGACGCCTCCGCATCATCCGACACCTGCGGCGCGGGCGAAGCGACAACCGGCAGACGGGCACGCGCAAACCCGTCGAGTGGAATACCCAGGCCGGCAAATACGATACCGTCGGCACACGCCCCTTCGACCTTGGCCACGGCCACCATTGGACGCAATACATGGCCTTGCGAGTCCAATTCGACGATCCCGGCCTCTGTTAACCAGGTCAGTAGCAGGTCGTTATCGCAGTCTGACTCGGCGAAACCGAGTATGTCCTGGTCGGCGGCCACGACGCGCAGCTGGTTGGCAAACCGCGGCCAGAACGCACACAGTGACGAGTCGGTGCGGCGGACAACGGATTCCTCGCCCGCGTTCCGATTTTGTTCTACTGCGAGATTAACCACCATTTTCAGGCGATCGTACCGGTCCTCGATCGGTAATCCCTTCACCTGTTCTCGATGATCATTCAGATCCATCTCACGCGCCTTGGACAGCGCCCGCTCGATCACCTGATGCATCAATGCGTGGCGGTCCAGTGTGCCAGCCAATACACCTACCAGGTCGTCAAGGTACTCATCCGTTTCCCGCGCAATGAACGTCGCCCGCTCGGCAGTGAGTAATTGTGCCAACATCCACAGCCGCATCGATGCGGGTGTTGCATGCGGACGCATCGCATTGCGCCAGTAGGGTTGATACGAGGACTCCCCCGCCCTTTCGCACCAACGAACCAACGCGCCTTTTTCTGGCGACCACAAACGGCCACTGCGGCCCCCCTTCGCTCCCAGTTCTGCCAGTGTCCCCAGGGGATAGACTAATCCCGCGAGCATGGCCGCATAACGCCATCCGCGTTCTGCGGTGGAGCGGGCATCCGCAGGCAGGTCGGAGGCAACCACCATGCCATGCGCTATGCGCTGGGCGATAAAGCTCATTCGGAGACACTTTCCGAGCAGGCCGCCCGGCTTCCGGTGATCGCCGTGTTGGGAAGACGGCAACGCGTGAATATGTTGTTCCAGGCTCAGGATAAGCTGATCGAAATACGGCTTCATCTGCTCGGGTGGGAAATCGATCTCCTTTCGGAGCCGTCGGTAGAGCTCGCCGTGTAATGACAGCACCTGTTGGCTCGGGCCGGGCGTAATGGTGTTTCCATCGACCACCAGGGGAGGAACAGTTGCTTTACTCGCATACTGTGGGGCGCGGTTTTTTTTAATCCATCGGAGCATTTCGCCAATTTATCACCCTGGCGAATGCAAAATTAGTGCGCTCAGTACCGAATATCAGGGGTTAGCGGGGTTTTTTCGGCAGCGCCTGCTGCTCAATTAGACCAGCCGAACTCGTCGGCTGCCAGACCGGCGTTGATTTCGACACGCCGGGCAGTACCGTGGAGGACGCCCCTGGCCGGGGACTACAACAAACAAATCACCGCATTCCGCACAATGCGGAACCTGAGGCGGATTACAGTTCGGGCACGCGGCGCCCTTGCGCAGGGTCCAGTAATGTTCTTCGCAGACCCCGCAATATCGCTTCTCACTGCATTGCCTCTGATGAAGCCGGATCACCGAGTAGGCCCCGTCCGCGGTAAATCGTGTGTCATCAGTGTACGAAAGATAGTGCTCGATTGCGTAAATAGACGCACTGCGCTCTATTTGCGTGGGGCTGCTCGATTCATACGATGCGAGTTGATGATAGATCTCATATAGCTTCAGGATGCAGTTGGTATCAGCTGCACACCCGGGGTCCACATGCGACGCATCCCAATGCGAACTCTGCCAGGTTCTGCGAACCGGCGTGCCCTTCCCAACCCGACGAGCAGCTTGGCTAATATCGAGTTTCGAGGCCATGGGGAACAAGGCTTTCACCAGAACGATCGATACGCCCAATGACAACAGATCTTCCAGCCGCCGTTGAGAATAATCCACCAGCACGCTGGTCACCGATGGGCGAATTGCAAACTCGGGATCAAGCGATGAGCCAATTCTTGGCCACCGATGGCGAATCCCGCGTGCAATAGCAATTGCTGCCATTTTTCCGGTTTCGAATAGCGCAGCCGAATCGATGCCGTTGCCAAGGCCTGGGTCGCCTGAAGCGGATCGGCCAATTCCAATCGCTCTAATTCGCCGCGGGAAAGACCGGTTAATCCTGCCGCAAACACGGGATCACGCGATGTAATCTGCCCAATGATCAGAACGAGCCGTTGAAGAATGTCAGTCCATGGACTGTGTGGCGCGGTTGGTTGCTCGACTTCCCCGTCCGCTTCTGCAATGGCTTCTCGCCACGCTTCGCTTGATATCGTCAGCACCAGACCAGGGCTCTTGGCGATCATTGGCAGTCGATCCACGTTATCCGCGAGCATCTCCGGGATCGACGAATCGAGTTCCACATGCGCTGCGATCGTGTTCTCTGCGATCGCACGCAGCACGCTCAGATTCCACGTCGCCAGCGCTTGGCGACACGCCTGAATCCGGTGCTGCCGTCGCTCCAGAATCCTGTTTTTTGTTCCTGAATCGCCCATGGACACTCCCTGTTGCATGGCGCGACCCCGCGCCAACCCTATCCATCTGGGCAGCCACTTTAGCTAGTCATCATTTGATTTGTCAACTCCCCCATGGATCCCCATGCATCCCCCGTGTTTTCGATGGAATAGCATGGTCCCTAGCGACTCTATACGTTGCTAGTATCCAAACTTACCCAAGCTGTACAGATTGTCGACATGACCACCCCAGACCTGCCACTGTCGCGCGAGAAACGAAAAAAGAAAACCATCTGTTTT
>JAKRWE010000251.1 GCA_024712425.1 Chromatiales bacterium | reverse complement strand
CACTTCTCGGCCATGATGTCGAAGGCCTCGTCCCAGGAGACGGGCTCGAAGTCGCCTTCCTTGTCGTACTTGCCGTTGCGCTTGCGCAGCAGCGGCTGGGTGAGACGGTCCTTGCCGTACAGGATCTTGGCCAGGAAATAGCCCTTGATGCAGTTCAGGCCCTTGTTGACTGGCGCATCCGGGTCACCCTGGGTGGCCACCACTTCACCGTTGCGCGTACCAACCAAAACCCCGCAGCCAGTACCGCAGAAGCGGCACGGCGCCTTGTCCCAGCGCACGTCCTTGTCCCACTGCTCCTTGTCCTCCGCGGATACGAGCTCGGGCAGACTGATACCGGCCGCAGCGGCGGTCGCAGCCGCCGCCTGGGCCTTGATGAATTCACGTCTTGAAATGCTCATGTTCAGAATTCTCCTCGGGATGGAATGAAAAACCCGCCCCCGTCAACGGGGGGCGGGCCAGTCAGCGTGGCTTACTTGCCGTAGCGCTTCTTGAAGTCAGCGGCGGCCTTCTTGCGCCGAGCCTTCTCTTTCGGGTCCATCTTGTTGAGGTACCACTTGTGGTTATTACTGTTGAGCACTTCATCCAGCTTGGCCTGCAGGGCCTTGGCAGCCTTGACCCTGGCGGCATCGCCAGAGGCCTTGCCCTGATCGATCAGATGCTCGAGCTCCGGCACCATCTTGGTATAGAAGTGCTGAGCCACTTCGTACATACCATGCCAATGCGTATAGTCCGGCCCCATCATGGCGGCGCCATGGCGTGCCCGGCGACCCTCGTGGTGCCACAGTTCGAACCAGATCCAGTCCAGCTTGTTGCTGAACTTGGCGGGCTTGAGCAACGGCTTGGCCGCCTTGTACAGTGCCGAACCGGGCTTGCCAAACTTCTCGTTGTACAGGGTCACCAGCCCGTCGTACTGGACGTAGAAGTTATCCACCCAGTCCTCGTTGTGACAGGCGGCACAGACATCCTTCATGTTATCGCGGCGATCCTCCCAGTTTACATCGGCACCCGGCAGGCCCATCTTGGCATCGGCCTTCTCGGGACGCACCGACACCGGCGGGCGGTTATTCCAGGAGATGCGCATGCCCACATCATGGGTCACGCCCTGTTCACGCGTGGCACCCATATGACAGGTGGAGCAGGTCGGACCGGTGAAAAAGTCCTCGCCCGGCATCCATTTACTGCTCTCCAGGTCCATCTTGTTGCGATGGGTGGCAAACTGGATGCCATGCTTGGACTCGTCGTAGATCTCTTTCTGCGGATGGTCCGGGCCAAGGTGACACTTGCCACAGGTCTCAGGCTGACGCGCCTGGGCCACCGAGAACTCATGACGGGCGTGACAGGCGGTACAGGAGCCATTCGAACCATCAGGATTGAGACGCCCGATACCGGAGTTCGGCCAGGTGGCCGGATCCAGTTCGCCACCCTCCAGTACCTTGATCTGCGCGCCGTGGCACTGCCAGCAACCATTGACCACGGATGCGGAATTGCCACCCGGAAAACCCTCTGTAAGGAAGTCACTGTTGCCTTCGATTACCTCCGCGAGCAGATTGTCCAACGAACCGAGGATCCTGCCCGCTGCGGCATGGTGCGACTCGCTGTTCTGCTTTACCTCTTTCTCGTGGCAGTTGGCACAATCCTTTGGCGACACGATGATCGAGATCATCTTCTTGACCTTCTTGTCATCGTGCAGGAAGGCATCCGGGTCATCCTTGTCAGCCTTGTGGCACTCGTAACAGCCCACCTTGGCACGGTAGTGCTTACTGTGACCCCATTGCTGGATGATTCCCGGGTTGTTCTTCTTGTGGCACTTGACGCACTCCCTGGTTTCTTTCGAAAAGTCCTTCGGAGGCTGCTTGACCGAGGCAACGGCCGTGCCCTGCATCAGCAGCAGCATCAGGCCGGCCCCTATTAGGTACCATTTTCTCATCGGTGTTCTCCCGTTTTCCTGTTGATCCCCTTTGCTCACCCGGTATTCGCAAACAACAACGGGTGAGCAGGTGGAAAGCAGAAATCAAGGCAAAACCCCGATACAGCCTGAAGCGCCTGAACAGCATTCGGCCTTCCATGAGCGTGGAGTTTCAACAGGCTACGACAGAAAAACCTTGACGATAATCAAGGTTTTCAGGCCCCCCTAGCCCGAATATTTCACAAATAAAAAGGGCAAAACCCGTGTAGTTCGTT
>JAKRWE010000250.1 GCA_024712425.1 Chromatiales bacterium | reverse complement strand
GCCGGTCCACCGTCTTCTGTGTCATCGCAATGGTCTCCTCTGTCACCACCCCTCCCGAAATCAAAAGGGGACATTTTAGAATTGGACAAAGGGGACATTACTGCTTTGGACTAACATATTGGCCATTGACATTGTGGTTGAGTGTTTTACGCAATAAGATCATGCGGTTGAAAGTTTTCCACATTGAAGATCGATAATCGCAAGCTACACCACAATAATTGACGAGCTACCCCATGGAATTATTCGACACCCATTGCCATCTCGATGTCGATGCCTTTGCATCGGACCGCGACAGGGTATTGGCCGACGCGCGGGCGGTCGGCGTTCGGCACATGCTGGTACCGGCCATCCAGCGCGGCAACTGGATGACGCTGTGGGCGCTGTGGGCGCGGGATGAAGCGCTGCATCCGGCGATCGGGCTGCACCCGATGCTGCTCCAAGCGCACCAGGACGCGGATATCCCAGCGCTGGAGGCATTCGTCAGTACGCACCGTCCGGTGGCCATCGGCGAGATCGGTCTGGACTACACAGTGAAGAGCCTGAACTGGGAACGGCAACAGAAACTGCTGGAATCCCAGTTGGCCATCGCGGAACGGCACCGGCTGCCGGTGGTGCTGCACGTGCGCAAGGCCCACGACCCCATGCTGCAGACCCTGAAGCGTTACATCTTGCCCGGCGGCATCTGCCACGCCTTCAATGGCAGCGAACAACAGGGCGAACAGTACCGTGAGATGGGGTTCCGGCTCGGCTTCGGCGGCATGCTGACCTATCCCAACGCACGCCATCTGCACGCACTGGCCGGTCATCTGCCACTCGATGCCATCGTCCTGGAGACCGATGCACCGGACATGTCCGGTGCCGCACACCGCTACCAGCGCAACTCCCCCGCCTATCTGCCGGAGGTGCTGGAGATGCTCGCGGCGCTACGGCCGGAAGGCGCGGCTGTAATCGCCGACCAGACGACCCGGAACGCATTCAGGGCGCTCCGGCTCGAGCGCTCACATGTAGGTGCCTGAGGCAAACTGCGAGACCGGCACCGGCCGGCCGACCAGGAAGCCCTGGGTACGCGGACATTCCACCCGCCGCAGAAACTCCAGCTGAACCGGCGTCTCCACCCCTTCCGCCACCACATCCAGGCCGAGCTCGCCGGCCATGGCGATCGGGCCGGTGACGATGGAGTGCTTTTCATGCAGCGACTGGATCTCCGAGATGAAGGAGCGGTCTATCTTCATGGTGTGTATCGGCAGATTGTGCAGATAGCTCCGGGAGGAATAGCCGACACCGAAATCATCGACCGCTATCTGGACACCGAAACTGGTCAACTCGCTCAGCTGGTGGATGGCGTGATCGATATCCTGCATCAGGATGTTTTCGGTGATCTCCAGCTCGATACGATTACCCGGTATATCGTACTCGTCAAGGATACCCAGCACCTTGGCCGCGAAATCACTCTGTGCCAGCTGGCGCGCTGACACGTTGACGGCGATCGTCAGATCGTCATGCTCCCTGGAGGTGAGTTTGCCCCGTAGAATCCGGCAGGCCTCGCGCAACACCCAGTCCCCGAGCTCGATGATCAGGCCGGATTCCTCCGCGCAACCGATGAAACTGCTGGGCATGACCACCCCCTTCTCGGGGTGATTCCAGCGGATCAGCGCCTCTGCGCCCAACACGCGCCCGCTGAGCGTGTCGGTCTGCAGTTGCAGCACCAGTTCGAACTGCTGCTCGCCCACCGCGCGGCGCAACTCGTGCTCCATGGCCGGGACGGCCGGAATATTCGATCCCATGCCGGGCTCGTACACCACGAAACCACGCTTGCCGCGCCGCTTCACATGGTACATGGCCGTATCGGCATTATGTACGATCTGCGACAGCTCTGTGCCATGATCCGGATAGACCGCGATACCGGCACTGAAACTGACCACGATCTCGTGCCCCTCGACCGTCAGCGTCTCGTTGTTGAAATGCTCAACGATCTTTCTGGCGATATTCTCCGCATCCCCCACCTCGTTGATCTCGGGCAGAAGCAGGTTGAACTCGTCCCCGCCGATGCGTGCCAGGGTGTCGGTCTTGCGGATACCCCCTGTGTCAGGATACATGTCGCCTCCCCGAGTTGGGGTAAATTAGAGAGCAAACAGGGGGCGGAAAAGAGGAACCAATGGCCCGTTATTCAGAAGAACGTAAGGCATCCGTGCTGAA
>JAKRWE010000024.1 GCA_024712425.1 Chromatiales bacterium | reverse complement strand
TGTGCCTGCAGCCTAGAAAATAGCCCTTCACGAGCCTTTCCACGTCCCGTTCGAGGCACCACATCTTCCATCCACTGACCGCCCGGAAAAGCGAGAAGCGGATGAAATATTCGGGTTAGCAGCCTGTCGGACTCGACGCTGTCCGGCTGCAAATCCGCGGATAGCGATCAAATGAACTTATCGAACTCGTCAAATAGGCCGGCTATTCTCCTTATTCGATAAGTTCATTTGATTCGCTCCCGCAGATTTTCGCTTCGTACGGTCGAGTCCGACAGGCTGCTAGCTGCATTTTCCTGCTGGGGCATTCAACCGCAGAGATGGCCTTTCTGTTCTTGTTATGTTCTCCCTTCTTGCGTATCCTTGGCGCATGGATGCGCTTCGTGACAGCCTTGCCACGCAACCGGTTACCGCGCTCAAGGGGGTTGGCCCGAAGAGCGCGGAGCGGTTGGCGCGTCTCGGTATCGAAAGTGTGCAGGACCTGCTGTTCCACCTGCCGCTGCGTTACCAGGATCGCACCCGGGTGGTGCCGGTGGGCAGCCTGCGCCCCGGTGACCAGGCGGTGGTCGAGGTCGAGGTCGAGCAGGCGGATATCCGCTTTGGTCGCCGGCGCTCGTTGCTGGTAAAGGTCTCTGACGGCACCGGCTCCCTGATGCTGCGCTTTTTTCACTTCTCGGCGGCGCAGAAACAGGCCCTGGCCCGCGGCACCCGTCTGCGCTGTTTTGGCGAGGTCCGCAATGGTCCGGCGCAGTATGAGCTGGTGCATCCGGAGTATCAGCGCCTGCAGGACGACAACCCGGCGCCGGTGGAGGAGGCGCTCACCCCTATCTATCCCACCACGGAGGGCATGCACCAGTTGAGCTGGCGCGACCTGACCGACAAGGCCCTGGTGCTGCTGCAGGCGGGTGGGGCCCTGCAGGAACTGCTGCCGGCACCGGTGTTGCGGCGTTTTGCACTGCCGTCGCTGCCGGCCGCGATCGAGCTCCTGCATCGCCCCCCGCCGGACATCTCGCTGCAGCTGCTGTCCGACAAGGGCCACCCGGCGCAGCGCCGCCTGGCCTTCGAGGAGCTGTTGGCGCACCAGCTGAGCCTGCGTCTGCTGCGGGCCCGCCAGCGCCAGCACGGGGCGCCGGTGGTAGCGGCGGATACGGCCAATGGGCTGGCGCAGCGTCTGCTGGAGGGGCTGCCTTTCCACCTGACCGGCGCGCAGGCGCGGGTGGCGGCGCAGATCCTCCGCGATCTGGGCAACGGCTATCCCATGATGCGCCTGGTGCAGGGGGATGTGGGCTGTGGCAAGACGGTGGTGGCGGCGCTGGCGGCGGCCTACCTGATCCAGGATGGCTGGCAGGTGGCCCTGATGGCGCCCACGGAGCTGCTGGCCGAACAGCACCGCAACAATTTTGTCGAATGGTTCGAGCCGCTCGGTATCGCTGTGGGCTGGCTCAGTGGCCGGCACAAGGGAAAACGTCGGGCAGCGATCCTGGAGGCGCTGGCTTCAGGTGAGCTGCCGCTGGTGGTGGGCACCCACGCCCTGTTCCAGGAGGATGTCCGCTTTGCGCGCCTGGGGCTGGCGATCATCGACGAGCAGCACCGTTTCGGGGTGCATCAGCGCCTCGCCCTGCGTAACAAGGGCGGCGAGTTGACCCCGCACCAGCTGATCATGACCGCCACCCCCATTCCGCGCACCCTGGCCATGACCGCCTATGCGGACCTGGACCTGTCCGTAATCGATGAGCTGCCGCCGGGACGCACGCCGGTGAAGACCGTCGTGGTATCGGACCAGCGACGCGACGAGATCATTCGGCGGGTGGGGGAGAACTGCCGCCAGGGGCGCCAGGCCTACTGGGTATGCACCCTGATCGAGGAGTCGGAGGCGCTGCAGTGCCAAGCCGCCGAGGACACCGCGGCGTTGCTGGCGGAGACGCTTCCGGCGCTGCGGGTCGGGTTGGTGCACGGGCGCATGAAGGCGGCGGAGAAGGAGGCCGTGATGCAGGCCTTCAAGGCGGGTGATATCGACCTGCTGGTGGCGACCACCGTGATCGAGGTTGGTATGGACGTGCCCAATGCCAGCCTGATGGTGATCGAGAACGCGGAACGCCTCGGCCTGGCCCAGCTGCACCAGTTGCGGGGGCGGGTGGGCCGCGGGTCGCAGGAGAGCCACTGCGTGCTCATGTATCACCCGCCACTGGGCCAGCTGGCGCAGGCGCGCCTGGGTATGATGCGCGAGAGCACCGATGGGTTTGCGATCGCACAGAAGGACCTGGAGCTGCGTGGCCCGGGCGAGGTGCTCGGTACCCGTCAGACCGGCGAGGTGCAGTTCCGCATCGCCGACCTGGTGCGTGATCGGGAACTGGTGCCGCAGGTACAGGCGCTGGCGGATGAGCTGCTCCGGGACGAGGACCTGGTGCAGGCCCTGATCCATCGCTGGCTGGGCGAGCGGGTCAACTATTCGGTGGTGTGATTTTACCGCCTTCTCCTGGTGCCACCCATCGGTAGCGCCAGTTCAGAAGGTCGCGCCGTTCCAGCCCCAGAGGTGGCGTGCCGCGTCGCTGAACTCGATGTAGATGCGTGCCTGGGGCACCTCCAGCAGCTCGCCCATGGTCCGGGACAGGGTCGCCGAGAATTCCGTGCTGCGGTCTTCCGGCAGGCCGATGCTCTTGAGTTCCAGGTAGGCCAGGGGATCGGTGCTGCCGGCAAAGGACATCGAAAGGCCGGCGTTCAACTCGACCATGACGTACTGCTCCAGCTTGCCCAGCATGCCAGCGACGGTGCGTGAGGATTCGCTCAGTACCCGGGCGCGGGCATTCTCATCGAGGGCCTGGTTGGTGGATATTCTCAATAGCGGCATGTCGTTTCTCCTGGGTTTGAATCCGGCGCACGCCTGCTGTCGGGCGCTGTGCGATAATCGCATTTTCCGGTTTCAGTTAGTCGATGTCCAGACCTGTTCCCATTCCCACCGCCGAACCGCGTTGGCTCGGGCTCGATCAGTTGCGATCGGGCCTGGTGCCGGTGGAAGTCTCCGCCTGGCTCAACGACCGTGGTTCGCTGACGCGGGCGGTGGTGACGGCCTGTGACGGTGCCTTCGGTGTGCGGCTGCTGTCGCAGGGATGGGGCCGCGGGCTGCCCAGTGAGCGGGCCCTGCTGGATCAGTCCCCGGGCCGGCTGTCGCTGGTGCGCGAGGTCGAGCTGCTGTGCGGGACCGAGCCCTGGGTGTTTGCCCGGACCCTGATCCCGGCCACCAGCCTGCGCGGCGCGGCGCGGCGCCTGGCGCGGCTTCACAACAGGCCGCTGGGCGCGGTATTGTTCGCGGATCCGGCCACGCGGCGTCTGAAGGTGCAGGTGACGCGCCTGACCGCGCAGCATGCGCTCTATCACGCGGCCTGTTCGCACCTGGACGCCCTGCCGGAGGCGATATGGGGCCGGCGGACCCTGTTCTCCTACGCCGAAAAGCCCCTGTTGGTGAACGAGATCTTTCTGCCGGCCATCCCGGCCTCCCGATCATGAGCGAACAATTCCCCCGAATCGATGCACTGGCGGCGCAACAACCGCCCTGGCGACGCCGTCTGCGCAATTACTGGAAGCTGGTGCGCGCCGACCGTCCCATCGGTATCTTCCTGCTGCTGTGGCCCGCCCTGTGGGCGCTGTGGTTCGCGGGCAGCGGTCATCCCCTGTGGTGGGTAGTGTTGATCTTCGTGCTGGGCACCGCCTTGATGCGCTCGGCGGGGTGCGCGATCAATGACTTCGCGGACCGGCACGTGGATGGCCGGGTGGAGCGTACCGCCGGGCGTCCGCTGGCGACCGGGGCGATCCGTCCGCGCGAGGCGCTGGCGGTGTTCGCGGTCCTGAGCCTGGCGGCCTTCGGGCTGGTACTGTTCCTCAATCGCCTGACCATCCTGAACTCCTTCGTCGCAGTGGCCCTGGCGGCGGTCTATCCTTTCATGAAGCGCTATACCCACCTGCCGCAGGTGGTCCTGGGAATGGCCTTCGGCTGGGCCGTGCCGATGGCCTTCACCGCGCTGCAGCAGCAGATACCCCCGCTGGCGTGGGTGCTGTTCGCGGCCACGGTCACCTGGGCGCTGATCTACGACACCATGTACGCCATGGTGGATCGGGAGGACGACCTCGAGGTCGGCATCAAGTCCACGGCGATCCTGTTCGGACGGGCCGACCGCCTGATCATCGGTGTGTTGCAGCTGCTGATGCTGGGGCTGCTCTGGTATGCGGGGGAGATGGCCGGACGTGGCCTGTGGTGGCAACTGGGGCTGCTGGCCGGGGCCGTCCTGTTCGCGTGGCAGCAGTATCTGATCCGGCACCGGGAACGTAAATCCTGTTTCCGGGCCTTTCTGAACAACAACTGGTTCGGTCTGGTGGTGTTTGCGGGGCTTTTTGTGGATTACCTGGTCACGCCGGCCAGATAGGCGGTATTGCCACCGTCCCCGGGGGGGATTCGGGTTTCGGGCCGCCCGGGCGCGGGTTATCCACACTTGATTTATGGCCAACATGTCGGTAAAAACCTGCGCGCTGAATAAACCAACAGGAGTTGTGTCGCATGACCGTGGAACTTCCACCCGATTATCGCCCGAGCCCCGACGAGGAATACATGAACCCCATGCAGCTGGAGTATTTCCGTCAGAAACTGCTCGCCTGGCGTGACGAGCTGATGCAGGAGTCGCAAGAGACCCTGGACAACCTGCGTGATGCTTCCCACCAGGAGGTCGGCGATGAGGCGGACCGGGCCAGCCGCGAGAGCGAGCACGGCCTGGAACTGCGTACCCGCGACCGTTACCGCAAGCTGCTGCGCAAGATCGAGCAGGCCCTGGAGCGCATCGACGATGGCTCCTACGGCTACTGCGAGGACACCGGAGACCCCATCGGTGTTCGTCGGCTGGAGGCGCGGCCGATTGCCACCCTCAGCATCGATGCACAGGAGCGTCGCGAGATGAAGGAAAAGGTACTCGCCGACGGCTAATCCCTCGCGGTGCGGGCGACTGCCCACACCTCGACCCATCCGGCGCCGGCCTGTTTCAGGCAGGCCACAACGGCCCGCGCCGTGGCCCCGGTCGTGACCACGTCGTCCACCACGGCCACGCGTTCGGGACAGCGTCCATTCGCGGTCCAGCGAAATGCATTCCGTACATTGCGCAGCCGTTCCCTGCGCCTGGATTCCCGCTGCGCGCTGCCGGCCTCGAGACGCTGCAGTCTGCCGGCATGCCAGGGGATGCCGGTGTGCCGGGACAGCTGGCGACACAGCTCCGATGCCTGGTTGTAGCCGCGTTCCCGCAGTCTTTGCGGATGCAGCGGTACCGGCAGCAGCAGGTCCAGATCTCTGCCGGCGGCCTGCTGCGCGAGCGGCCCGGCCAGCAGCGGCGCCATGGACAGCGCCCCGTGGTACTTGAGTCGCGCGATGAGGTCGTCGACCGGTGGTGCGTAGCGCAGCGGGATTACGGCGGCATCGAAGGCCGGGGGGTGAGCTCAGGCATTCGCCGCACAGGTTGGCTTGGGGATCGCTCAGCGGGAGGCCGCATCGTTTGCACGGCGCGGTGATCCGGGGCAGCTTGCCGGCGCAGGCATCACAGAGTGCCTGCGCCGCTGCCGGTGTCGTGACACAGTTGGCAGCGTTCGCCGGAATCCAGGATGAATTGGATAATATTTGTCCACATGCCGACCTGAAGCTCCTTTTCCGGTTGACAGTTGCCGGGCGCCCCCTAAGATGGCGCCCCTGTCATTATCGCAGAACGCCGAGCGCCGGGAGCTGAACATGTCCGACAATGTGATTCGTAACGACTGGTCACTGGAAGAGATCCAGGCCCTTTTCGGGTTGCCCTTCAATGATCTGTTGTACCGGGCGCAGACGGCCCACCGCGCCCGTTTCGATCCCAACCAGGTGCAGGTCAGCACCCTGCTGTCGATCAAGACCGGGGCCTGCTCGGAGGACTGCGGCTACTGTTCCCAGAGCGCGAAATACGATACCTCGCTGGAACGGGAAAAACTGCTGCCGCTGGACGAGGTGGTGGCGGCGGCCAGGGCCGCCCGGGACAAGGGGGCCAACCGCTTCTGCATGGGCGCTGCATGGCGCAATCCCACCGACAGGAACCTGGACAAGGTGATCGAGATGATCCAAGCGGTGCGGGATCTGGGCATGCAGACCTGTGTGACCCTCGGCATGCTCAGCCAGGCGCAGGCGCAGCGTCTGAAGGATGTCGGCCTGGACTATTACAACCACAACCTCGATACCTCGCCCGAGTTCTACGGCAATGTGATCACCACCCGCACCTTCCAGGACCGCCTGGACACCCTGGCGCATGTGCGTGATGCCGGCATCAATGTCTGCTCCGGCAGCATCCTGGGCATGGGGGAGAGCGGCACCGACCGCGCCCGCATGCTGCAGGAGCTGGCCAATATGCCGCAGCATCCGCAGTCCGTTCCGATCAACATGCTGGTTCAGATCGAGGGCACGCCGCTGTTCGGCGTCGACGGCATCGATCCGCTGGAGTTCGTGCGCTCGATCGCGGTGGCGCGCATCCTGATGCCGGCCAGTTACGTGCGCCTGTCGGCCGGGCGCAACGAGATGTCGGACGAGATGCAGGCGCTGTGCTTCCTGGCCGGCGCCAATTCGGTCTTTTACGGCGAGCGCCTGCTGACCACGGACAACCCTGATGCCAATCATGACCGGCAGTTGTTCGGGCGTCTCGGTCTGCACATGGAGGAGGCCGAGCTGGAGGCCGATCATTCCGTCTGTTGTGGGCCTTGAGCGTTTGATTGGGAACCACGAAGAACACAAAGGACACGAAGATTGGCGGTTTTTGAAATCTCTGCGCTGTTGTGTCTTGCGTGCGCATTGCGGTTGATTTCCCGGGACCAAAAACGGTGAGTCTGCTCGATGGCCTGCAAGCCGACTTGCGGGAACGACAGGCCCAGGGCCTGTATCGCCAGCGGCGCGTGGTGGACGGGCCGCAGGGCGTGCAGCTGAAGGTCGGTGGCCGGGAGCTGCTGTCCTTCTGTTCCAATGACTATCTTGGGCTGGCGGCCGATCCGCGCGTGGCGGAGGCTATGTGCAGTGCCACGAGGCGTTACGGTGTCGGCAGTGGCGCGGCGCACCTGATCAGTGGCCACAGCCAGGCACATCATGCCCTGGAGGAGGAGCTGGCGGATTTTCTGGGCTGCGAGCGCGCGCTGCTGTTTTCCACCGGTTACATGGCCAATCTCGGGGTCCTGGGGACATTGCTGGAGCGCGGTGACACGGTGCTGCAGGACCGCCTCGACCACGCCTCCCTGATCGATGGCGCGCAACTGGCGGCGGCCCGGCTCAGGCGCTATGCACATGCCGATATGGGCGCACTGGAACGCATGCTCGGGGGTGCCGGCGGTCGCCTGATGATCGCCAGCGACGGGGTGTTCAGCATGGATGGCGATGTGGCACCCCTGGATGAACTGCATGCGCTGGCGCAACGGCACGATGCGGCGCTGATGATCGACGACGCGCACGGCTTCGGCGTGCTCGGCGAACAGGGCCGGGGCAGCATCGATGCCGCCGGGCTGGCGCCAGGGGACGTGCCGATCCACATGGCGACCCTGGGCAAGGCGCTGGGCACGGCCGGGGCCTTCGTCGCCGGTTCGGACGAGTTGATCGAGACCCTGATCCAGAAGGCGCGCAGTTACATCTATACAACGGCGATGCCGGCGGCCCTGGCCGAGACGACCCGTGCCAGTCTGCGCATCATGATCGGGGAGCAATGGCGCCGTGAGCACCTGCAGGCGCTGGTTGCGCGTTTCCGTGCCGGCGCCGAATCCCTGGGCCTGTCGCTGATGGATTCGCGCACGCCCATCCAGCCGGTTCTGCCGGGGGAGGCACAGGTCGCGCTGGAATGGAGCGATGCCCTGTTGTCTCGCGGGCTGCTGGTGACGGCGATCCGGCCGCCCACGGTGCCGCAGGGGAGCGCGCGCCTGCGTATCACCTTCTCGGCCGCACACGAGGAAGCGCACGTGGACCGCCTCCTCGAAGCGCTGCAGGCGGTAGCGGCATGAACCTGTGGCACGAGACGGCCGGGGTCGGGCCGGACATGGTGCTGTTGCACGGCTGGGGCATGAACGCGGCTGTCTGGCAGCCGTTGCTGCCGGGTTTGCAGGAGCGCTACCGGGTCACCCGTATCGAGTTGCCGGGGCATGGTGCAAGCCCCATGCTGTGCGGTGGACTGGATGCGTGGGTGAAGGCCTGTTTGGCGGTGGCGCCGGCACGTGCTGCCTGGGTCGGCTGGTCGCTGGGCGGCCTGCTGGCGCAGGCTGTCGGGATTGGAGCGCCAGAGCGGGTCGAGCGCCTGTGCCTGGTGATGGCCACGCCCAGCTTCGTGCAGCGTGCGGGCTGGCCGCATGCCATGCAGCAGGCGGTATTCGAACAGTTCGCGCAGTCGCTGGCAGGGGATGTCGCGGGCACGCTCAAGCGTTTTCTCGGCCTGCAGGTGAGGGGCGCCGAGGACGCCCGGACCCTGCTGCGAGTCCTGAATGCAGCGCTCGCGCAACGGCCGGATGCGACGCCGGATGGCCTGGAAACCGGTCTGCGGCTGTTGCTGGAGAGCGATCTGCGTGAATCCCTGGCCAGACTGTCGGCGCCTTCGCACTGGCTGTTCGGTGGCCGCGATACCCTGGTGCCGGCCGCGGTGGCGGACGATCTTCCGGAGCTGCTGCCGGCGGTGCGTACGCGGGTGATCGGGGGCGCGGGGCATGCGCCCTTCCTCTCCCATCCACAGCAGTGCCTGCAATGGCTGGAGGAAAGTTGTGGCTTCTGAGTTCCCGGGACGGCGTTCTTCATCCAGCGGTCAGCAGGTGAGCGGGTTTGCCAAGAAACACCGTGAATACATCCGTGATCGCTTTCGGCTTCCTGCCTTCGCGATACTTGTACATCCATGTACGGCGCAGGCTCGACTGCGGCATCCCTGCCGCAGACGTTTTTGGCAAACCCGCTCACCTGCTTCGCCAATGGTCTGGAGGGTTAGCCAAGGTGGGCCGATCTGAGTTCCCGATCGACAAGCAGTGCGCCCGTCGCGCCTTTGCCAGGGCGGCCGACAGCTACGATGCGGCCGCGGTGCTGCAGCACGAGATCGGTCAGCGCATGCTGGATCGCCTCGACTATGTGAAACTTAAGCCGCGACGAATACTGGATATCGGCTGCGGTACCGGGGTGGCGACCGAAAAGCTGCTTCGGCGCTATCCAAAGGCGGAGGTCCTGGCGCTGGACTTTGCGCTGCCGATGCTGGAGCACACGCGACGCCGGGGGCGCTGGCTGAGACGGCCGCGTTGTCTGTGTGCCGATCTCGACCAGCTGCCGCTGGCGGCGCAGAGCGTGGATCTGGTTTTCTCCAATGCCGCGATCCAGTGGAGCGCCGATCCGGCCGGCGCCATCGCCGAGATGCACCGGGTGCTGAGGCCCGGTGGATTGCTGATGTTCTCCAGCTTTGGTCCGGATACCCTGCACGAGCTGCGGGCGGCCTGGGGCGAGGTGGACGGTCGAGCGCATGTGCATGGCTTTGTCGACATGCACGACTACGGTGACATGCTGCTGGCGGCGGGAATGGCCGATCCGGTCATGGACGCGGAGCGGATCACCCTGACCTATGCGGATACGCTTGCACTGATGCGTGACCTCAAGGCCATCGGCGCCAACAATGCGGCGGCGGACCGCGAGCGTGACTTGACCGGGCCGCGACGGATGGCGGCATTGGCACGGGCCTACGAGCGTTTTCGCGATGCGGACGGGCGTCTGCCGGCCAGCTACGAGGTCGTCTATGGTCATGCCTGGGCGGTCGAGCAGCGCCGTGCCGGTGGCGAGGTGTTGATCTCGCCCGAGACCCTGCGCCGTCGATGAAAGGGCTGTTCGTCACCGGTACCGACACCGATTGCGGCAAGACCCGCGTTGCAGTTGCACTTATCCATCGCCTGCGCGGGCTGGGTCTGCGGGTGGCCCCGTTCAAGCCGGTGGCGGCCGGCGCGGAGCGGACACCGGGCGGCCTGCGCAACCGGGATGCGCTGCAGTTGATCGAGGCTGCCGGCGGGGGGTGGGCCTATGACCGGGTCAATCCGTATTGCTTCGAGGCCGCGCAGTCGCCGCACCTGGCGGCCGCTGATACCGGGCTGCTTGTCGAGGGCACGGTCATTCGGCAGGCCTGTGAACAGCTGGCGGCGGATGCCGATCTGGTCGTCGTAGAGGGGGTCGGCGGCTGGCTGGCTCCGCTGCGGGCGGACTGGTACGTGGAGGATCTGGCGCTGCTGCTGGGGCTGCCGGTGGTGCTGGTCGTGGGGCTGCGCCTGGGGTGCCTGAATCATGCCCTCCTGAGCGCGCGGGCGGTTGCCGGGTCGGGTGCGGAACTGCTGGGCTGGGTCGGGTCCACGATCGACCCGGCGATGCTGGGACTGGAGGCAAACATCCAGACCCTGACGCAGTCCCTGCCCGCGACCTGCCTGGGAGTGCTGCCGTGGCTGCAGGCCGATGAGGACGGCGCTGCCTGCCTCGACGAGACCCTCCTGGCCCGAATTTGCAGTGGTTAATGTGGAAAACACTCAACCACAAAGAACACGAAGGACACAAAGAAGATGAGAGCGTTGCGCAGGGTGCGGTTGAGCGCAGCGAAACCCACCGTTTCAGGCCGCGATCTGATGGGTTTCGCGAACATCAGGGGTCGGAGTCGTTCGACACTACCAAAGCCAACCCTGGCCTGTTTGGACACGACTCCGGCCCCGGGACAGTGACCAGCAAGTAAGCCTGACTTCCATGATCAGGGGCGTAGGGGGCTATTAGCGCCAGTTCAAAGCATTCGGATATACGGATATTCTTATATGTCAAGAAAAATCCCACGTAACTTGATCCATATCAATTCCTGTGGCATAAGGTGCCAAGCCCCTCGTGCGGGCAGCGTACCGGCTCTCTCCAGATCGTGGCCGGTCGCATAACGATAAGGGGCATCCTGAAGCAACGGATGCCCAACGGTCATAGGGAGTGGAGGGCGGCTTGCCGATATCCCTGGGGGAGGTTTCCAATTCCGCCGGCAGTATCGTGGTTCGTCCGAATCGCTCTCTTGGCAAGGAAGGGACGGCGTTGCTCTTCTGCGGCATTTGTGTCGCGGCCATCGTCGTCGGCCTTCGTTTCTGGCTTTTAGGCGCCTGGGTTGTACTGCCTATTACCGTCCTGGAGTTGGTGCTCCTGGGCGTTGCGTTCCTGGTGGTGGAGCGCAAGACGAGATTCTGCGAAACCATCGAGCTGAAGGATGATTCGGTATCGGTGGTTCAGAGGGATTGGAAGTCGAAGAAGGAGTGGTGCTATCCCAGGTACTGGGTGCAGGTGATATTCAGAGAGGATCCCGCCGCTTGGTATCCCAGTCACCTGTATCTCCGCTCCCATGGCGACACCCTCGAGGTCGGGACCTGTCTAAACGACAGTGAGCGGCTTCAGCTTTCGCAGTATCTCAAAAACATGATTGGTGATACCCGCGCCTGAGGCCGGGTATCGCGGGTCGAGAAAAACAAGATACAACCATCTTTCAAAGGGGGGAGATGTATGTCGAAGCGAAGCCTGGGCGGCCTGGCCGCCGCGGCGATGGTCGTCCTGTCGGGTCGCGTGCTGGCGGCCTGGGAGCACAATCTGCCCGAGCCGGTATCGCCGGCCACCAAGGAGATATTCAATCTCCACATGCTCACCGCGACCATAGCGCTGGTGATCATGGTCATTGTTACCGCCATCATCGTCTATGCCTTGTGGAAGTTCCGCAAATCCAAGGGCTACGAGGCGGATCAGAATTTTCACAAGGGCTGGTTCGGCACCTGGGCCTGGGTGCTGGTGCCGGTGGTGGTGCTGGGCATCGATATGAGCGTGGCGGGCAAAGCCTCCAAGGTGTTCGACCTGGTGGAGGACACGAGCACGCCGGACATGACGCTCAAGGTGATCGGTTCGCAGTGGAAATGGACCTACGAGTACATGGATGAGGGTATCCGCCTGGTATCCAGTCTCAACCGTGATCGCAAGACCAACGACCCGCTGTATCTGCACGATGTGGACAACCCGGTGGTGCTGCCGGTGAATACACGTATCCGCCTGCTGCACACCGCCACCGACGTGCTGCATGCCTGGTGGGTGCCTGCGCTGGCCTACAAGAAGGACGCGATTCCCGGCTATATCAATGAGACCTGGACCATCATCGAAAAAGAGGGCACCTACCGCGGCCAGTGCGCCGAGATCTGCGGTGGCGGGCATGCCTTCATGCCGATCGTCATCAAGGCGGTCAGCAAGCAGAAGTACGCGGCCTGGGTGAAGGAGAAAAAACTTGCCGCCGCCGCTGCCCTGGCGGAAGCGAGCTCCGGCAAGGTCTGGACCAGGGACGAGCTGTTTTCCAAGGGTGAGGCCATCTACAAGGCCAATTGCGTTGCCTGTCACCAGGCCAACGGCCAGGGGGTTCCCAATGTGTTCCCGGCGCTGGCCGGAAGCAAGGTGGCCACAGGTGATATCAAGGTCCACTTGGACACGGTCATCCATGGTCGACCCGGCACCCCGATGGCGGCCTGGGGCGGGCAGCTCAACGATCTGGATATCGCATCCGTGGTCACCTACGAGCGCAATGCCTGGGGCAATGACACGGGTGACGCGGTCCAGCCGGGCGATGTCAAGGCAGCACGTTAAGAGAAAAACCAAAGAGAGTAAGTGCAATGAGTACTGAAGCCATACACGACGATCATCACGATCACAAACCTTCCGGTATCGGTCGCTGGCTGTTCAGCACCAACCACAAGGATATCGGGACCATGTACCTGATCTTCGCCCTGGTGATGCTGTTCCTCGGTGGTGCCTCCGCGATGATGCTGCGCGCGGAGCTGTGGGAACCGGGGCTGCAGATCGTGGATCCGGATACCTACAACAACCTGCTCACCAACCACGCCCTGATCATGGTCTTCGGCGCGGTGATGCCGGCCGCGGCCGGCATGGCCAACTGGATGCTGCCGATGATGATCGGCGCGCCGGACATGGCGCTGCCACGGCTCAATAACCTGAGCTTCTGGCTGCTGCCCTTCGCGGCCCTGATGCTGATCCTGTCCTTCGTGGTGCCGCACTTCGGTGGTGGGGTGCCGATCAACACCGGCTGGACCCTGTATCCGCCACTGTCGCTGCAGGCGGGCATCGGCATGGATTTCGGGATCTTCACGCTGCACATCCTGGGCATCTCTTCGATCATGGCCTCGATCAATATCGTGACCACCATCGTGAACATGCGCGCGCCGGGCATGACCTGGTTCAAACTGCCCCTGTTCGCCTGGGCCTGGCTGCTGACCGGCCTGCTGCTGATCATGATCATGCCGGTGCTGGCCGGTGGCGTGACCATGCTGCTGTTCGACCGGCACTTCGGCACCTCCTTCTTCGATGCGGCCGGTGGCGGTGACCCGGTGCTGTTCCAGCACCTGTTCTGGTTCTTCGGTCACCCCGAGGTCTACGTGCTGTTGCTGCCGTCCATCGGTATTCTCGGCATGGTGGTGCCGACCTTCTCGCGCAAGCCGCTGTTTGCCTACAAGCCGCTGGTGTACTCGATGTTCTTCCTGACCGCACTGGGCATGGTCGTGTGGGCCCATCACCAGTACACCGTTGGCATGTCCAAGGAGGTGACCACCTACTTCATGATAGGCACCATCCTGATCTCCATCCCGGTCGGTTACATGCTGTTCAGCTTCATCTTCACCATGTGGCGGGGGTCCATGACCTTCGAGACGCCGATGCTGTTCGCGGTGGCCATCGTGCTGATGTTTAGCTTCGCCGGGGTCACCGGCATCATGCTGGCAGTGGTGCCGGCGGACCTGCAGTACCACGATACCTATTTCGTGGTGGCGCATTTCCACTACGCCCTGATTCCGGGTGCGTTGTTCGGCATCTATGCGGGGGTGTTCTACTGGCTGCCCAAGTGGACCGGGCACATGTATGACGAGCGGCTGGGCAAGATCTTCTTCTGGTGGACCACGATCGCCTTCAACCTGACCTTCTTCGTGCAGCACTTCGTCGGCCTGGCCGGCATGCCGCGCCGGATCAGTGACTACAGCCCGGTATTCACCGATTTCAACCAGATCTCGTCGATTGGCGCATTCGCCTTCGGGGCCTCCCACTTCCTGTTCGTGTGGATCATCATCAAGGCGGTGCGTGGCGGCAAGCGGGCGGGCGACAAGCCGTGGGACGGCGCCCAGGTGGGCAATGCCGGGCTGGAATGGGCACTGCCCTCACCGCCGCCATTCCACAGCTTCACCACCCCGCCGGTGGTCAAGTGATCCAGGGCGCCGCCCCGTGGGGCGGCAAACGGAGGTTATCGATATGAAAGAGCAAGATGCTGCATTGAGGAAAGCCAATATCCGGCTGGCGCTGATCCTGGGGGCCGTGGCGGTGCTGTTGGCCGCCTGGCCGCTGTATGCGTTGCGGGAGGCGATGGGCTCTTGACCGGGGCGACGAAAAAGTCGAATCGCCGCCTGGTACTGTGGCTGACCGGCTTCGTCGCCGCCATGTTCGGTTTCGGCTTTGCGATGGTGCCGCTGTACAGCCTGGTATGTAACGTGGTCGGCATCAACAAGGCTGGCGGCAGCCGGGTCCTGGAAAAACAGCTGACCCGGCTGGGTGTGGACGAGGAGCGAACGGTGAGGGTCGAATTCGACGCCACGCTCAATGCGGCTCTGGACTGGGACGTGAAGCCCAGAACCGCGCACCTCGATGTACATCCCGGGAAGCCGTACGATGTCTATTACAGCGCGCGCAACAACACCGATCACGAGGTGGTGGCGCAGGCGATTCCCGGCATCACGCCGTGGCAGGCAACCGAGTATTTCAACAAGATCGCCTGCTTTTGTTTCAACCAGCAGAAACTGGCGCCCGGTGAATCAGCGGACCTGAAGCTGCGTTTCGTGCTCAGCCCGGAGCTGCCGCCCAAGTATTCGACAGTGACCCTGTCGTATACGTTCATGGACACCAACCGGAACAAGCTGAAACACGCGGCGTCAGCACGCTGACCGAGCCGCGACATACTGAAAAAAGTCCGGCACACAGGCCGGTATAACCAAAGGCGGAAATGGGGAGTAATCATGACAAGCACAACTGAAGGTTATTTCATTCCAGAGCCCAGTCGCTGGCCGATCATCGCGGCCATGACGGTATTCACCATGCTGGTCGGGACGGTGCTGTGGATGAATCACCTGGGCGCCGGGCCCTGGATTATGCTGGCGGGCGTGCTGATGCTTGCATATCTGTTCAAGGGCTGGTTTGGCGATGTGATAAAGGAGAACCTGTCCGGTAGTTACAACGGCAGGGTCGACCGTTCCTTCCGCCAAGGCATGTTCTGGTTCATTACCTCGGAGGTGTTCTTTTTCATCACCTTCTTCGGCTGCTTCTACTACTTGCGCAATATCACCCTGCCGTACCTGGGGGGCGAGGGCCATCTGGCGAATTCCCACCTGTTGTGGGAGAACTTCACCTATACCTGGCCGCCCCTGCAACTGCCGGATGCGACCAATTACACCCAGGCCAAGGAGGCGATGGAGCCCGGTGGTATCCCCCTGTGGAACACCATCATCCTGTTGAGCTCCGGCGGCACCCTGACCTGGGCTCACTGGGGGTTGAAGAAGGAAAACAACCGGCAGCTGGTGTTGGGCCTGATCATGACCGTGGCCCTGGGTCTGACCTTCTTCTGCCTGCAGGCCTATGAGTACGGGCACGCCTACGCGGAGATGGACCTGACCCTGAACTCGGGGATCTATGGCTCCACCTTCTACATGCTGACGGGCTTCCATGGCTTCCATGTCACGGTCGGCAGCATCATGTTGATCGTGATCCTGGGAAGGGCGTTGAAGCATCATTTCAGTGCGCACAACCACTTTGCCTTCGAGGCGGTGGCCTGGTACTGGCATTTTGTGGATGTGGTGTGGATCGCCCTCTATATCTTCGTGTACTGGCTCTGATTGCCGGTTCAGGAAATGGCATGGGGCTGAATGGCCCCGCTGTAGTAGCCGGTCAGAAGCAGGATGATAAGGGTTGCGGACAATGCAATGCGGACGGTGAGCGATTGCACCACGCGCAGCGTCTTGCCGTTGTCCCTGGCGAGGAAGATCACGCCGGAGGCGAGGCTGGCCAGTATCAGTGCCAGGTTGATGATGATGAGCGTCTTGAACATGGGAGCTCCTGTGCCGTTCGGCAATGCGCTGCGACGGTTCGTTCGGACTCGCCGATAGCAGGATTATAGCCGCTTGGATTCGCTGTCACAGAAATACGAGCTCAGGCCGGGTATGGGTGGTTCGCTGCTGACCCTGGCCGGCGTCGGCCTGTTTGTTGCGCTGATGCTGTGGCAGCTCGGTCGTGCGGACGAGAAGCGCGCGCTGCAGGCGGCCTTCGACAGCCGCCTGCAGCAGCCGGCAATCGACTATGCCGGTGGCGGGATCGACATCGAGCGCATGCGTTACCGCAGGATCCGTCTCGACGGTCATTTCCTGCAACAGGGGCAGGTGCTGCTGGACAACGCGGTCCATGACGGGCGTGCGGGATACCAGGTGATCACGCCGTTCCGCGTGCGGGGAGACGGGGTGGTTCTGGTGGACAGGGGCTGGGTGCCTCAGGGTGCACGCCGCGATGAACTGCCGGATACGACGGTGGTGGAAGATCCGGTGCGGATCGAGGGCTGGGTCGATCGACACCGTTCGCGGCCGGTTCTGGGGGGTGGGCAGGCGTTCCGGCCCGGCGACCCGCGCTGGCTGTTTATCGATCCGGCGGCCTATGAAGGGTTTAGTGGCCTGGCCGTGCCGGACTTCGTGGTCCATCTGGCGCCGGACAGTCCGCATGGTTTTATACGGGCACGCCCCCGTTTCGATGCCAATGTGGGCATGCACGTGGGCTACGCCATCCAGTGGGGCGCGTTTGCCCTTATTGCCGCCGGCACCTGGCTGGCGGTGTCGTTGAAGCGCCGCAGGGCGCCGGGATCATTATGAGTGCTCAGGAACACACAGCGGAGATGAATCAGGACAAGGCGGGCGGGCGTGGCCCTTTCTGGGGCCTGTTGATCGTGACCGGCCTGCCGTTTCTGCTGGCGCTCTATCTCTTCTATCACCCGGAATTGGTCGCCCGCCTGGGCACCACCAATCACGGCCAGCTGATCCAGCCGCCACGGGCCCTCCCGGCGTTGCAGTTGCAGACCCTGGAGGGCGGCACGGTGGCTGCGGATGCCCTGCAGGGCAAATGGACCCTGCTCATGGTGGCTGACAGCGGCTGCAGTGAGGCCTGCCAGAAGAACCTCTACTACCTGCGCCAGATCCGGCGTGCCATGGGCAAGGATCGTTACCACGTGGCGCGGGTCATGGTGCCGGGCGGGAGAATGTCGTCGGAGGTGATGGCGACCAAGCTCGAGCCCTTCGAGGGCACGCTGGTGGTGTTCGACAGCGCCCGGGGCGCGGTGTTGGATGCGCTCAGGGTGGACGCGCAGACGCCGGTCGGACGGATGTACATCGCGGACCCCAAGGGGATGCTGATCCTGGCCTATCCCCCCAACCCGGCATGGCGGGATGTGCTCAGGGACCTGGAGCGCCTGCTCAAGGTGGTGCAGCAGTGAACGGGATCTGGTTCTGGCGCCTGGCCTGGCTTGCCACCGCCGTGGCGTTTTGCGTCATCGTGCTGGGCGCCTTTGTGCGCCTAAACAATGCCGGACTGGGCTGCCCGGACTGGCCGACCTGCTACGGGCAGGTGGCGCCGCCGCAGGACGAACACGAGATCGCTGCCGCCCGCCAGGCCTTTCCGGGAGCGGCAATAGAACATCACAAGGCCTGGTACGAGATGATCCACCGTTACCTCGCCAGCAGCCTCGGGTTGCTGATCGTGGTGCTTGCCCTGCTGGCCTGGCGTAATCGGAAACAGGTCGGTCAGCCGGTGGCCCTGCCTCTACTGCTGGTACTGCTGGTGTGTTTCCAGGGCGCGCTGGGGATGTGGACGGTGACCCTGCTGTTGCGCCCGGTCATCGTGACCCTGCACCTGCTGATGGGGATGAGTACGCTGGCGCTGTTGGCCTGGGTTGCGCTCAGCGCCAGCCGTGGGGCCAGGCAGAATATCTTCGCCGGCAGCGGCCGACGCCTGCGCAGCTGGGGCCTGATCGGCCTGTTGATACTGTTTGGCCAGATCGCCCTGGGTGGTTGGACCAGCACCAACTACGCGGCATACCAGTGCCTGGATTTTCCCACCTGCCAGGGGCAGTGGTGGCCGCCCATGGATTTCAGGGCCGCGTTCGACCTGGTCGGTGAACCCGGTGTCAACTACGAGGGCGGACGCCTGGGCAACGAGGCGCGCGTTGCCATTCACATGACGCACCGGATCGGCGCCCTGGTGACCCTTGTGTATCTGCTCGCCCTGGGTGTGTCGGCGCTGCGCAGTGCCGAATCCGGCGTGCGCGCCCTGGGCCGGGTGTTGCTGCTGGCCCTGGCGCTGCAAGTCGGGCTGGGCATCAGCAACGTACTGCTGGGCCTGCCACTGCCGGTGGCGGTCGCGCACAACGGTGGTGCAGCACTGTTGTTGTTGAGTCTGGTCGCATTCAATCGCAATCTGCGACGTTACAACGAGATGGCCCATCAGGCCGCCTGAGGAGAGTCGAGTCATGACCGAGTTACTGATCCAGAAGGCCGCGGGCATTTCCTGGCGTGAGTACTATGCTTTGTGCAAGCCCAAGGTGGTGTATCTGATCGTGTTCACCGCCATCGTGGGTATGTTGCTGGCCTCACCCGGCCTGGTGCCCTTGGACACCCTGTTCTTCGGCGCGCTGGGTATCGGCCTGGGCGCAGCCTCGGGCGCGGCCGTCAACCACTGGGTCGATCAGCGCATCGACGCGCTGATGGAGCGGACCCGCCGGCGCCCATTGCCGCAGGGCCAGCTTTCCTCCGCGGCTGCACTGACCTTCGCCATCGGCCTGGGGGTCTCTTCCATGCTAATCCTGGGCTTCTATATCAATGCACCGACGGCCATCCTGACCCTGGTGTCCCTGGTAGGTTACGCGGTGGTCTACACCATGTTCCTCAAGCGCAGCACGCCGCACAACATCGTTCTGGGCGGCGCGGCGGGCGCGGCGCCGCCGATCCTGGGCTGGACAGCAGTCACCGGCGAGATCAACACCGAGGCCCTGTTGCTGTTCCTGGTGATCTTCATCTGGACCCCGCCGCACTTCTGGGCCCTGGCGATACGCCGGCGCAAGGAATATGCGGCGGCGGGGGTGCCCATGCTGCCAGTGACCCACGGGGTGCAGTTCACCAAGCTGAACATCCTGCTCTACACGCTGATGCTGCTGGCGGTCAGCCTGCTGCCCTTCCTGCATCACATGAGCGGGTTGCTTTACCTGTCCGGTGCGCTGGCGCTGGGGATCGGCTTCGTCTGGCATGCCTGGCGCCTGTACAACACCGAGGGTGACGCGCACAGCATGAAGACCTTCGGTTACTCGATCTTCTATCTCAGTGCGCTGTTCGTCTTCCTGCTCGCCGATCACTACCTGCGGGAGCTGATCCACGGCATGCTGGGCGTGGCCTGAATCGACTGATCAGGCGACCTTGTCGGGCTCGCTGGTGAGCTGCTGCGGGCTCAGGCGGGTCTCGTCATGGTCCCATTCCGCCAGGTTCATGGTGATGGCGTCGTCTATGTCGTGGTCCGGGGTGAGGCCATAGTCCCTCAGGCGCGCGGCCAGACGCTCGAGTTCGCCACCGAACAGGATCTCCTGGGCCGCGGTCAGGTATTCCTTTGGCACCGAGAAGATATTGATCTTCCACTTCGGAAAATAGGGTGACCAGTTGGTCGTGTACTGGGCAGATACCAGCTTGACGGTGCCGTGCTGCAGGATGCGCTGGCGCCAGTGCGATTCCCAGAACTCTTCACGCCAGTGGAACACCAGCTCGGCATCGTCACGTTGCGGCGTATTCTGCAGGTACTCCGTTATCCGGCTGGGCCACAGTGGATAGGCGAAGTCGTCCGGCAGTTTGTCCCGCAGTCGGGTGGGTATAACCAGTTTCATGTCGTTGGCTGGGTGTTGCCCGATTAGCTATTTAACGGCTGCTTCACGAAAAACTTGCGTGGATCATTCAGTCGTTGCGGGGAAGGAACCACAGAGCCCGTATCATCACGATCACGAACATCAGTCCCCCGACGATGGCGATCAGGCCGCCCAGTCCCATCATGCCCATGCCCAGTATCTCGGGCAGCTGGTCCAGCCCCTGCGCGCCGCCGGCGGTCTTGCGCTGGATGTTGCCGTAGCCGCCGGATATGGCCAGTCCCAGGATGTGTGTCAACTGGCCGAGGCCATAGACCCAGGGCTGCCAGGAAGGGAGGCGTCCGGTGGGGGCGGCGTAGCCCAGCCGCGGAAGCAGCAGGTAGGCCATGCCCATGAAGGCCAGCGTGACGCCCACGATGGAGCCGTGGTAGTGCGCCGGTATCACCACGTTCGCGCCCCGGATCAGGTACCCGAGGATGCCGCCGACCGCAAACAGCAGCAGCGAGCTGAGCAGGGCCGCGCGCAGCGGGCGCAGCCTTTCATCCGGCCGGCAGCGTGATAGGGTGGCGGCAAGCACCACCAGGCCCAGCGGCAGCAGGGCGAGGCCGCCAAAGCGCATCAGTTCGGTAAAGCCTTCGCGGTGACCGGCGCTCATGACCGGGTTGATGAGATAGATCAGGGGGGCGATCAGTACCGGGGAGAAGGCCGGGCTGAACAGCAGGATGCCGGTGTGGCCGCGCAGGGGCACCCGGTGTCCGCTGGCATGCGCCAGCCACAGCCAGGACACCATCAGCAGCAGGCTGTGGGTGAACTGCAGGATATGTCCGCCACCCCAGAACAGGAACTCGTAATAGCTGCTGCCGTGCACGTCTGGAGGGATGGACAGGAAGGACGCGCCAAAGGCCAGCAGTGCGATCAGGGCGGCGACCCTGCTGTACAGCAGGCCGACCCGCAGGGCATCGGTGGCGTTCCAGGCATGGTTGAGCGGAACACGGGTCATCAGGCTGCGTATCACCAGTACCGTGAAGCCCGCCGCGACCAGCCCGCCACCGCCCAGGAAGCGTGGATCCTGCAGTACCGGGATATAGTTGTTCATCAGGGGGTTGGCCGCGCCGAGGAACGGCGCCAGTGCGATCACCAGGGTGCCGAGCGCGGCAAGTCCAAAGGCCAGCCAGTCCCAGCCGTGTTCGCCCGGGCGGCCGTTGATCGACCATAGCGCGCCGGCAAAGGCCAGGAACCAGATCACCACCGAAAGGTCGACGTGCACGACCAGCGCGGTGTGGAAGAAGTCCAGCCACGGGATCAGTTCATACACCGTGGGGGTGCGGGACAGTACCAGGAGGATGGAAAAGGCGCCCGAGGCCAGCAGTGCCAGTACGCCGAGCTTCAGCCAGGCAGCGGCCAGCCGGCGCCGGCCACCCGCGGGAGAGGGGAGTTCGAACTGCTGCGGCACTTGGGTGTTCCTGTGGCTCGGGTGCGCGGAATCGGTTGCCGCATTTTCGCATCAAGCCGACTGTTGCACCAGTTTGCCGGGCATCAAGCGAAAGTATATTATCAATAACCGAAATACCCTGGCGGCCGATCAGCAGGCGTTACGTGGCAGGGTATTCGATGGTGTCTGTCGTTCCGATACCCGGAAACTGAAGGAGAAGTATGAATATGTTCAGTTCCAAGAACCTGCCCACGACCCTCGTGGTCACCCTTATCGTGCTGTCCTGGCTCGGCTTTATCTCGGTGATGATCGCCGGCTAGAACATCTCCACCTCGCGTTCGTCGACCGAGGCCTCGGCGTGCTGATTGCGCAGGGCGTGCAGCTGCCGGGCGTGCTCGCGGATGGTATCGGTGCTCAAATCGCTCAGCGCCGAGGCGCTGGTTCGTGCAAAGGCATGCACATAGTCCTCCATCATGCCGGTGCGTTCCGTAATCTGGTCCAGCAGCTGGGTGACGATGTCCTCGAACTGCAATGACACCACGCCTTCCATGACGAGGTGATGGATCTTCTCCGAGATGGCCGCAATGGCCTGCGACTGCTCGCTGGCCTTGCTGTTGAGACTGTCCACGTGGCTCCACATAGTGGAAACGGTCTGGCGTGACTGCCTGGCCACGCTCAGGTCGGTATGCGCGGCGGCCTCGGCCGACTGGTTGACCTCGTTGAGCGAGGTTTCGATGCCCCGCAGCATGTCGCGTATCTGCTCGCTGAAGTCATTGGTGCGCTGGGCCAGGTTGCGTACCTCGTCGGCGACCACCGCGAACCCCGGCCCGCCTCGCCAGCGCGAGCGGCCTCGATCGCGGCATTCAGGGCCAGCAGGTCGGTCTGCGAGGTGATGATGTCTGTTAATGCCCATCTATTCTGACCCACCTATGGCCAACAATTTTGACCCACCCATCGGGGCATTCCGGGCCATGTGGCCGTACCCTTTCCGTCGTTTTTTGACACGGGCGACGGGAGGCA